>CAZLFD010000001.1:0-31475 GCA_964558715.1 uncultured Candidatus Peribacteria bacterium
TCACTGGCTTAAAATACAAATTTACCACCCCACTTTTTTCCATTAACCCGCAATTTGTAATCAGCAAGGCATGAGGGCGCGGAGCTTCTCTTTCTAAGTTAGGGGGAGTTAGAGGGGGTTGAAAAACAATCGACCCCACCCATCCTCTTCTACTTTTCATCGAAAATCTCAGAACAGGCAGGGGTGGAGTGCTCCATTTTGTTACTGTACTTTATATTTTTGTAAAATTTGCCGGCTTGTTCAATCACATCTTCGTCGCATCCCAGTTTCGCGCGTAGAGATCTGTAGGAACTTCACCAGTGTTAAACTCGACGCCGTCAAAAACGTAGGTCTTAAAAAAATCGTACTTCGCTGCGAGTACTGGGTTTTTTTCGGCATAGGCGCGAAAGGTGTTCGCATGCGCGATATAAAAGAGGAATGATTCTGCGAAATCTTCAAAGGGATTGGTAAAAGCGTAACCAGAGACAAAGTCTTCGCGGCGCGCATTTGCATGGCGGTGAAATGTGTTTTTCCAGGAAATGGTGTAAAAGAGCAGACTGGGATCATCGGCGTAGACCGGAATATTTCCATCGTAAAAACTCGAAGTCTCGTCATAGGTGGCGCTCTTCAGGCCACTTAGGTCGGCAATGTGCCCCAGTTCGTGGATCAGTACATTTTTGGCTTCGGGGAGTGAGAAAAAATCACTGCGTAGGTGCAAAGCATGTGCGCCAGCCAGTGCGCGCGATTTTGTCAGGTCATCGAAAATGACAATCGCCTCTAGCCCAGAAAGCAGTTCACAAGGAATCGCTTCAACTGCAAAAACGATGATTGCGATTTCTTCGGGTGCAAACGCAAACAGCTCGCTGATACCACAGGTGCCATCACCCACGGGTGGCTCTATCTGGCCAATGTCTGTAGCCTGCACAAAAGATGCCTGCCACGCCGCAGGATGTACGAATGGTTCAGCAGATGCATACGGCAACGTCCGGTATCCGGCCTCGACGGTGAAGCCAAGTACCAGCAGAAGAGTTAAGCATGATTTTCCAATGTATAACATTTTAGTCAATATACAGGAGGTGGTCACTTTGTAATATTCATTCACTTTAGTCAAGATTAATTTTGCGTAGCATGAATAAGGCGAAATATGGCAAAATAGTAGGGATGCTTTTTTGAAACCCGTGGTCAGAATTATCATTTCATTGTTTGTGCTTTCACTGTTCGTGCTTGTTGGTGTTGTCGCGTTTCGCGTCTACCCCGAAGAGCTTGGGCGCCTTGCCGAAGTCGTCACCTCTTCTCAGCCACAACCGAGTGCGGATAAAAATGGATCTGGGCAGCCGGCTTCGACTGATATTGATGAACCTGACGCTGCTGCCACACCCACACCCGATATCAAACCTCAGCTACCCGAAGATCTGAAAAACACAGAGGCTTTGCTCGAGCGCGGAGACAACTTTTTTGAAGGCGGGTTTTTAAGCCTCGCTATCAACGATTTCTCAAACGCTACCGAATTAAGCAGTGGCAACCAAACGGCGTGGATGAGTTTGATCAACGCCCAGCTCGCCCTGCGCGATTACGATGCCGCCGAACAATCAGCAATAAAAGCCCTCGAAACCTTTCCCGGCAACCGGGACTTTTTGATTTTACTGGGAGAAACCTTATTGCAAAAAAGTGAGTTCACCAAGGCCAAACGTACTTTCGAAGAATTACCGGAATCCCCTGCACGTAAATATTACCTGGGTATTATGGCAATGTATTTTGATGATTTCACCACTGCCGAAAATCTACTCACCGAAGTAAAAGCCGATACCGAGTTTAGTGAGCGCGCTCGGGTCGTCGCGGGAGCGTTTGAGGAGTTTTCATTATTTCCCGACAGCAGCGAACTCCATTTGCGCCTGCTGCTGACCAAAGCGCTCAACGAACTGCGTTTCTACGAAATGGCGATTCAAAAAGCAAAACGGATTTTACAAGAGCGCGAAGATTACCGCGATGCGTGGATAATCTTGGGGCACAGCTACCTTTCATTAGAGCGGTATGATCTCGCGCGCAATGTGCTGAATAAAGCGCTCGAGCTCGACCCGACCAAGCCAGAAACAACCTTTTTTCTCGCACTGGCAGACTCTGCCCTGGGCGACCACGAACAGGCAATTACACATCTTTCGATGGCGCGCGAAAACGGTTTTAAGCCAGAAAGTGAAGTGACGAAGGCGTTGGCAGAGACCTTTCTTGCCGCCAAATACTACGAAGCCGCACGGCAAGAGTTTGAAAAATTGATTGACAAAAGTGGCAATTCCGCCGCTTCGTACGTGCAGCCCATAACGATTTCAATCGACCTGTTAAACGACCCCACTACAGCAAAACTTCTCGCCGAACAAGCGGTAGAATACAACCCCGATTCAATGGTCGCGCTCAACCTGCTCGGTTGGGCACTGCTCGAAGGCGGGAAGTACAATGAGGCGCAAGAAGTGCTCGACCAAGTGATCATCGCTCAGCCAGAGTTTGCCCCGGCGTATTTAAACCTGGGTCGCCTGGCAGAGAAAAAGGATAATACAGACCAAGCCATCGAATACTTTAAAACCGCCTACGACCTTGCGCCGCATAGCGAGATCGGTGCGATGGCAGCAGAACGATATAATATGTTGGTGTTGGAGGAGTAAGAGATAATATTGACAGAAGCAAATTCATTAAGGGTGATTAATCATTAATTTTCAAAACCATCTGCCTCGCCCTACTGGAACATACGACGATCGGGAGTATACTGCTAAAGATATAACCTACGAGCATGTTCCGAAAGACAAAGATTTTGAGTGTTTTGTAATTGATTTGGGGGAGAATGCCTCATGGAGAGCATCCATGGGTGCTTATTGCTAACACGCGTAAAAATTTGGCAAAAATCCGCACAATTGCAAGAGCGAAGGGTAAAGATATTGTCGTTTATGTCGTCAATCTTTTGTTTCTCGGCGTAGTCTTTTAAAAAGAGCTCTGCTGTTTTAGTGCGTTGGTATCGTCTGCGAGAGGTTCTAGCAGTAACCAGATATCTACCACCTCCAACTCCCTCTATCTTAGGGGAGAGGCTCCCGCGACCTATAATCCACCCTATTTGCGGATTGCAAATTGCTATTTCCTTCTCATTACTTAGTGTTGCCTAATCACAGATTGCCGCTTGCCGACTGCTGCCGTTTTCTGGCAAAGTAGCGTGCGTATATTTTCCCGGCTCCCGTGAAGATTTCACTCGATTGGCTGCAAGACTTCGTCGCCCTCAAAGAGACTGATCCACAAGTGATCATGGATACGCTTACCGAGCGTGCCGCTGAAATCGATGGCATTATCGATAGTGGGGCAGATTTTGAGCATATTGTTGTGGGAGAGATACTGGAAATCGAACCGCATCCAGATGCCGATAGGGTGCGCGTAACGAAAACCGAAGTCGGTGACGGCCAGCCACGTCAAATCATCTGCGGAGCGAAAAATATCGAAGTCGGGCAAAAAGTGCCGGTAGCCTTGCCAGGTGCTGTTTTACCAGGAGATTTTGTAATCGAAAAACGCAAGATGCGCGGTGTAAGCAGCGAAGGCATGCTCTGCTCTGGAAAGGAACTGGGGATTACCGAAGATGCCGAAGGCATCATGATTTTAGCCGACGACGCGCCGCTCGGCCAACCGCTCGCCAAGGTGTTGCATGGCGGCGGTGTGGTATACGATATCGAAAACACCGCCATTACCAATCGCCCCGATCTGTTTTCGCACATCGGTTTTGCCCGCGAAATGGTGGCGACCAGCCTCGCAGAATGGAAGCAAAAGGAATACGACTTTTCGGATATTGAGGGCTTGATACCGAACGCCAAACTGCCGGTGACTTTTACGATTGAAAAAGACGAAATCTGCCCGGCACGCGCTGAAGTGGTAATCGAGAATTTAAAAGTGGAGCCATCTTCGCAGTGGATGCAAGAGCGCTTGCAGGCGTGCGGCATCCGCCCGATCAGCAATATTGTGGATGTTTCAAACTACGTAATGCTCGAGCTCGGTATGCCGCTGCATATTTTCGATCTAGATACGATTAGCGGAAAAACCATTACCATGCGTGACTCAAAAAAAGATGAGCAAGTAATAACGCTGGATGGCATCACGCGCAAGCTCCCTGCAAATGTTATTATCCAAGAAGACGCCGAAAAGGTCTTTGACCTCGCCGGAATCATGGGTGGCGAGAACTCTGAGATTACTGAGAGCACGACGCGCGCGCTGGTGCATGTTCCGGTATACGACCCAGTACGCATCCGCAAAGCCATGCTTGCTCTGGGGCATCGCACCGATGCCGCGACGATTTACGAAAAACGCGTCCCCAACGCGCTGGTATTGCCCGGTATTAAACGGACGATTCAACTTTTAAGGGAATGTTGCCCGCAAATGCAAATCGTCTCTGGCATCGAGTATGTCGAGCATGTGCCGGATACCGAAAGAGTTTTGGAGCTAAAAAACAGTGAAGTCAGCCGCGTGATAGGCGAAACGATTCCCGTGGAAACAACCAAAGAGATGCTCGAAAAACTGGATTTTGAAATGACGGACGTCAAAGATGAAGTCTTGTCAGTAAAAGTACCTGGCCATCGCTTGACCGATATAACCATGTCGGCAGATTTAACAGAAGAAACCTCACGCATTTACGGGCTCAACCAGATTGCCCCGAGTGCGCCGCAGATCGAGATGCGCGCAACACCTTATCCTGCTCGCTTTCAATTGCGCAGAGATCTCACGGATTTTTTAACGGGCAAAGGCTTTTACGAACTGCTTAATTTCTCCTTTCTTGGCCCAGAGCTACTACAGAAGTGTGGCATTGCGCCAGATGAGAGTTACATTGAACTCGATAATCCCCTTTCGGTAGATATGAGCCTGATGCGCCAAAGCCTATTGCCGCGATTACTCGAAAAAGCTGCCGAGAACCTACGCCATCGCAAAAGCTTCCGCGTGTTTGAAACGGGCAAAACATTTATTCGCCAGTCGGCGACCGAGACAAAAGAAACTCCGGAATTATCGGCGCTGCTGGTGGGTGAAGATTTTCTCGCCGCTAAGGGCATACTGATGGAGCTGTTTCGCGCGACAAATTTTCCTGTGAGACTTGAGGAAGCGCGAGATCTACCGGTTGTTGCTGCGCAGGGCGCAAGCATTTTACTAGGTGCAAACGTTGCTGGTAGCGTTTTTACCCTCAAACCATCGATTCTGAAGAATTTTGAACTCCCCGCCGAGACCGTCGGCTTCACCATCGATCAATCGGTGCTAACGGAGTTCGCGCGTTCGCACAAAAAGATCGATGGCGTGCCAAAGTTTCCTGAAATCGATCTTGATCTTTCGGTATTGGCAGAGAGTGACTCGTATGCGGGTGATGTGCTGAACGCCGTTAAACGCATCGACCCGCTGGTAGAATCGGCAGAAGTGCTAGAGGTTTTTGAGGGAAAAGGGGTTGCGCCTGGCAAAAAATCCGTTACATTGCATTTCCGATTCCGGGCTTCCGATCGTACCCTCAGCAGCGAAGAAGCCGACGGGCTGAAAGCAAAGATTCTCGCTCACTTAGAAAAAAAGGGGTACCCGTTCCGATTTTAATCTCTTCAGGAAAGAAATGATCACCATGAAATTTGGCGGTACCTCAATGGGTTCCGCACCAATGATCAAGACCGTAGGCGGCATCATCCAGACACAAGTCACAGAAGGTAAAGATCCATTTATCGTCGTCTCGGCGATGAGTGGAGTGACCGATCAATTACTTAATGCCGCTAAATTCGCCATCGCCGATAAAGAAGAAGAAATGCAAAACGTGATCAAAAAGTTACGCTATCAGCACCTCGAAGCTGCCAAAAATCTCGTGAAAGATAAGTATCTGGCGAACAAAATCGAAGCATATATCAACGAATCAATCGATCATTTCCGTGAATTTTTAACCGCTATCTGCATCATTGGTGAGATTTCACCGCTATCGCACGATGAAATCGTCTCGCTTGGCGAAAAACTTTCTGCCGCCCTGCTCGCCTATCACCTGATGGATGAAGGAGTCAGCGCGGAATATGTCGACTTGTCGGGGATAGTAAAAGGCCAGTTTGAAACCATCGACAGCGATTTTTTTGACAGTGTGGAACACGAAGTAGAAGAACTGCTCGTGCCGATGAAAAAAGCGAAAAAGACACCGATCATGACCGGTTTTTTCGGGAAGATTCCCGGCGGCATCATCAATGGGGTGGGGCGCGGCTATAGCGATTTTACTGCAGCACTGGTGGGGGCTACTTTTCATGCCGAAGAAATCCAAATTTGGACAGATGTCGACGGCCTGCTCTCGGCCGACCCGCGCCTGGTGAAATACACCTGCGTGTTACCAGAAGTTTCGTTCGACGAAGCCGGTGAACTGGCACAGTTTGGTGCGAAAATTCTGCATCCGCAAACCGTCTGGCCGGCAGTAAAACGGAATATTCCGGTGCGCATTAAAAACACGATGAACACTGATGCCGTGGGAACATTAATCACCCGCGAAGGCGCCAAAAGCGCGCACCTCTGCAAATCGGTCGCTTCCAAAAAAGGCGTGACGGTCATCACACTTACCACCTCTAAAATGCTGATGGCGGTGGGTTTTTTGGCAGATGTGTTTGCCATTTTCAAAAAGCACAACATCTCGGTCGATATGATTGCTACCGGTGAAATCTCGGTATCGATGACTATTAATCATCCGTTAAAAAGCATTCCGAAAAAAGTCTTTGCCGAATTGGAAGAATTTTCGAAAGTCGAGATTATGGAAAATCAGGCAATCATTTGCGCCGTTGGAACTGAACTCAGCCACAAAAGCGGAGTTGCCGCAAAAATCTTTGAAGCGATTGCCAAAGCCGGCATTTCAGTGAAAGCGATTTCGCAAAGCGCGCTCGAAATCAACATCAGCTGCATCATCGATGAAGCGGAAGCCGAAACCGCCCTCAAGGCGCTGCACAAAGTGATTTTCGAGGAGCAGACGAAATAACTCTCCTCCCAGACAGGGGGAGTTGGAAGGGGTAGAATCTCCGCCCGAAAAGGAGATTTAAAAATTTCCCTATTTCTACACAACCATGACCTACAAAGTCGGAATCGCCGGATGTACCGGAGCCGTCGGCCAAGAGATGATCGAAGTGTTGGCAGACCGTAAGTTTCCGGTGAGCGAACTCCATTTGTTCGCCAGTAGCCGCAGTGCCGGCAAAGTCTTCAATACACCCTTTGGAGAAATCACTGTAGAAGAATTTTCCCTAGAAAAAACACTCGATCTAGATATCGTACTTCTTGCTGTTTCCGGTGATTTTTCGAAACAGTATGCGCGTGAAATAGCCAAGGGAAAAGCGGTCGTCATCGACAACTCCTCTGCCCTGCGCCTCGAACACGACGTACCTCTCGTGGTGCCAGAAATAAATTCCGCAGCCGCCAAAGCAGCAAAGCTGATTGCCAACCCCAATTGCACCACCGCTATTCTGGCGGTTGCTCTTTGGCCCCTTCATCAGAAATTCACCTGCAAGAAAGTAATCGTATCTACGTATCAGGCCACAAGCGGAGGAGGTGCACCTGCCATGGAAGAACTTCGCGAGCAGACCAAAAACTATCTTGAGGGGAAGCCAGTACTCAACAAAAAATTTGCGCATCCAATCCCATTTAATCTGATTCCGCAGATCGACACCTTTCAGGAAAATCTCTACACCAAAGAAGAGATGAAGGTAACGAAAGAGACGCGTAAGATTTTCGGCGAACCGGAGTTAGCGATTTCGTGTACGGCGGTACGCATTCCTACATTTCGAGCCCATGCCGAAGCGGTGACAATCGAAACTGAACAACCGATTGATCTGGATGAAGTGCACGCACTGCTTAATTCAGCCCCTGGTGTAGAGGTCATCGATAATCCGGAAAAACTGGAATACCCGATGCCGCTGACAGCGACGAAAAAATATGATGTTGAAGTCGGCCGTATCCGCCAGAACATCGTGTTCGGTGAAAACGGGTTAGACTTTTTTATCTGCGGCGACCAGCTCTTAAAAGGTGCGGCACTCAATGCTGTGCAGATTGCGGAAGCGATGATTAATCAATAATTACGAGTGTGGTTGCTCTCCCCCCTAAGATAGGGCAAGTTGGAGGGGATAGAGATGCAGCAAAGTTTTACTCCTCCCGATTGCGGTCAAGCCGGAATGACTCCCCTCCTCTCGAAATTCTTTGGAAATTATGAAATACTAAATGTACTTTTTTGAGCAAACATGAAAAATTTGATTCTCTCCCTTGTTCTTCTTGCTCTGCCGCTCACAGCAGAGGCCGCGTTTGACGATGTGCCGACAAGTCATCCTTTTCACGATGCGATCATGTATCTGCAAGATGAAGAAATGGTGCAGGGGTATGCCGATAATACCTATCGGCCAGAGCAGACGATCAGCCGCGCCGAATTCACCAAAATACTACTACTCGGCAGATACAGTGAAGAAGAGATACTCGGTTGCACAGCAAGCGATTTTACGGATGTGCCGAGCGATGCTTGGTTTGTACCCTACGTCTGTTTTGCCAAAACGAATTCGATTATCCAGGGCTATGCCGATAACACTTTCGGGCCACAGCAAAACATCATCTACGCCGAAGCCGCTAAGATCATCGTAAATACTCTTATCGCAGTCACGGCAGGGGGCGAGGGTGAAGAAGAATGGTGGCAACCATTTGTAAATGTGTTGGAAGAAGACGGAGCAACACCAGATTCGATTGCCGGCGCAACACACGAAATCACGCGTGGCGAAATGGCAGAAATCATCTATCGCCTCCAAAACGACACCACGGCATCAGAAGATGAAACCGACTCTGATTCAGAATCGGCAACGCAGATCTTTGATGGCCAGGGCGACGAAGAACAAGAAGGGATGAGTTACTACGAGAGCGATACGGGGGTTCGCTTTGGCTATGCTAAGACTACCGAAGCGGGGGCTACCACAAGCGTTATTGAAGATGGTTCACATACGATTGTCGCCACAACAGAGTTGCAAACCGAGAATTTCGACGATTGTGCAGAACTTGGGTTTTGCAGCGAAGTGGATGGTACTCGATACGAACACCTCGATTCAGTATATCTGCTTACGAAAAATACAAACGTAGTGGAATTTGAGGATTCGATTCTCAATAAGATAGCTGCCACGGGCAAAAACCCAGATCAATGCCAAGTTATTGAAATAGATGAAGCACCAGAAGGCTGGACAAAAGCGGTTGTCGAACCGATTCGTTTTGACTCTTTTGTCATCGATTATGAAGGTATGGCTTACGATAATGAGAATGTAGAACTAAGTGATTATCAAATGCGACAGTTGCGTGAACAAGAATCGGTGGAAAAATGTACCAACTACGCCGGCGGCTTTGGCGGCAGCTTTTTTCTCTTCAGCACAGAAAAATCCGACCGTTTCTATCTGTTTGTTCCATCGTATGGAGATACTGAACGCCTGATCGATTATGAGTCGATTGAGTTTTGATGCGATTCCTCTCCCCCTGAAGTCAGGGGGGAAACTCGATCGGAGTCGAGGACAGGGCTAGGGGGTTGTTCGATCTATTCCGACCCCACCCAGCCCCCCCTCGCTCAGGGGAGGAGCTCCTCCGCGATTTCTATCCTACAACTTCACTTCTTCCCCTCTTTCATCCAGCAAAATCACCTCTGGTTCTAATCGGACGCTGAACTGCTTCTCAACTTTCTGCATCGCCTGCTGCGCAAGCGCGATGATATCTGCCTGTGTCGCCATTCCGTCGCTCATCAGAAAATTTGCGTGTTTGTCGCTAAAATAGGCCCCGCCAACACGCATCTTTTTCGCGCCGACTTGTTCAAGAAAATACCCAGCCGCGCCTTCTGCTGGATTTTTAAAAAAGCTGCCGCCGGTCTTGCCCCATGGCTGCTTGGCCTTACGTGTAGCCAAAACCTCATGCGCCTTGACTTCAATCTCTGCTACTGGGCGCTCATCAAGAAATAAGGCGGCTTCCCAAATCAGCAGTTTTTTTCGCAGCTGGGGATTATCCCGATAAATCGAATGGCGATAGGAGTACTGAAAATAGTCCGCATCGACCGTGATAAAATCGTTTTTCTCCACATCAAAAAGCTCGGCAAACAAAAGATAGTCTTGCATCTCGCATCCGGGAATACCGGAATTTCCGGCAACTGCCCCGCCGATACTGCCCGGGACGGTGAAGAACCCGGAAAAGTCAAAACCCAGATTGCGTGCAAATTGGTAAAAAGCGGCATTCTGCACACCGGCACCCACTACAAACCGCCCCTTACCGGCATCTTCCATAGTAGTGTTTTGACAGCGGATGATAATACCCCTGAGGCCTGCATCGGCAAATACGATGTTGCTGCCGGAACCGACAAAAAACATTGGCAAACCTGCTGTCTGTGCGAATAACACTGCTTCTTGAAGCGCTTCTTTTGTCGCAACTTCAGCCACATAATCAGCTCTCCCGCCACAGCGAAACCACGAGATTTCGGCCAAAGGTACGCTTTCTCTTAGATTCATACATAAGAAATGGTAGCGCAGAAAACATACTTTCGCCATCTCGCGAACGAAAGTGAAACTTCAAAAAAATACTTGCAAGCCGAATCAAAAGTTGGCAGAATGCCTTGGCTATCATTCTTGCGGGGTGGTAGTTCAGTTGGTTAGAACGCCGCCCTGTCACGGCGGAGGTCGCGGGTTCGAGTCCCGTCCATCCCGCCACTTATAATCTCCATCATCGGGGATTTTTTAGTTTTTCGGCCACCACGGAAAAAACGCATTCGTCCGTTCTTTGTAACTCTCAAAGTCTTCACGGCCTTCGTACTTTTTTTCGAGCATGGGAATGCCCGAGACATAAAATAGCAGATACGTTATTGTCAGCGGACTTAGAATCGCGACAAAACCAAAGGGCGATGAATACACTATAAGGAATATTCCCCACCACATCGCCACCTCGCCAAAATAATTCGGATGCCGCGTATAGCGCCACAAACCGGTTGTCATGATTTTTCCCTTGTTGCTTGAATCAGATTTAAAGCGCGATAGCTGATAATCTCCGACTACTTCAAAAAAGAAGCCGACAGCCCAAAGAGCGATTCCGAAAAAACCAATGATACTGATGGCATCGGTAGGATACGTTGCAGAAACAAACAGCGGCAGAGCGATAATGAGTTGAAAAAAACCCTGCAGCAAATAGACCTGAAGGAATGAGCGGATATAAAACGTGCTCCCCCACTCTTCCCGCCATTTTTTATAGCGCTCGTCTTCGGGCTTTCCTCGGTGGCGCAAACCGATATGAAGTGCTAAGCGCAATCCCCATAATGATATAAGGGTAAGGATTAAGAGAAAACGCTGAGAATCAGCTCCTGTTTGCCAAAGAAAAATACCGAGCACGATGAATCCCAATCCCCAATTGATATCCGCCACATCATTGCGTTTGAGGATCAGCGAAATTATGAACCATAAACTCGCTAACGCGAGGATGATCGCCGAACCCTGCCAAACGATGAGAACTAGAGGTATTGTGAAATCCATTTACTGATAAAAAATCCTGCTGTGGCCACCGAACCCGTAAGCACCGTTCCCCAGATGACATCTACTATTGCCACGTTAAGCGGCCAATTTTTGAGCGTGGCGAGATTGGTAAAATCGTAGGTCGCATAGGTGAAAAATCCGAAGAGGGCACCAAAGAGCACGGCGTGTTGGAGAGAGTTTTTTTCAATCGCCGGAAGAATCGCGAAGATGAAGATACCGACGATGAACATCAGATAGAAGATGAGGGCTGCTGTCCAATTGGGCGGATTACGCAGGAGATCACCGAGGTTGCTAAAATAGAAGTTTTTGGCGATGACTCCTAGCCAGAGCATATCGATGGCAAAGAAGACAACCGTGGTAAGCAGATAGCTAGCAGCAAACTGAATCGAGGTCATGAAAAGAAAAACAGCACATTCTACTGTATCGCTTCAACGAAAGATTGCAATAAAAGATATGGTAACGATTGTGGCCGCGCTTATTATCTGCATCTAAAAAGCAGGTACCGATTTTTTCCAGCACCTGCTTTTTGGTTTTTAAACGCAGACTTATTGCGTCATGTCCAAAAGACCATTGGCGATCTTTGCGGTCTCTGCGCGGTCGATGGGGTCGTTTGGGCGGCAGTTGCCCGTATCGCCATCACCAGAGATAAGGCCAAGCTGTTTCGCAGTTTCTACGTATTTAAAGTACACGTTGTCAGTAGCGACGTCAGGGCAACTCGAAGCATCGCTTTCTACTGTTTCGAGGCCACCGAGTTTGACAAGCAAAGTGATGACATCACCTCGTTTGGCCGGTCGGTCAAGCATGTTGTTATTGAGAGTAATGCCATATTCTTCGGCGCGTTGCTGATACCCTGCAGCCCAGTGGTTTCCGGCAGCGGTGTGTGCTGGGCCGACACCGGCAGCTTCGAGGGCGATTTTAAGAGCTTCGGCAAACGTCACTTGGCCACTTGGATCGTAACCGACGATGTTCCCACTCGCATCACGCTTTCCGCTAATTACGCCCTGTTTCTTGAGCGTGTCGATATAGGGAGTAAACCAGTTGTGGTCATCGGTATCGAGAAATGGAATGATTCCCGATTGGTATTTTTCGTGGCGGGCGGAGTTCATCTCTTGATCGGCCTCTTGCTCGAGCTGCTCGACAGCAGCGCGAAAATCGTCGTCGGAGAGGTTTTCAGAACGTGCCAAAAAAGCGTCTATTTTCTGCTCCATACGATCACCCGCCTGGCCATAAAAGTTATAGCCAGCAATGCGGTCTTTCACAGCTTCAATCCGGTTGAGCTCGTTCTGTAACGCACTATGCTCTGCCTGCAGTTTTTCTTTTAGCGCTTTGAGTTCCTCCATTTGTTGGAGAATATCGGCTTTCTTCTGCACGAACTCATCTTGATGCGCCTGCGGAATATGTGGGATCACTTCAAAAAAATCACTGGTTTGCTGTTGAAAGCCGCTGCCGAATTTTTGCGCCAAACGGTCGAGCAGTAGGGGTTCGAGTGCGGAGAGTTCGTGCATGACCTCTTGCATGACTTCCTGGCGGATCTGCGCAATGATCGCTTTCATGTTTTCTTTTTCTGAGCCGGCAAAATCCTCATCGACAAAACCGTCGACATCTGGGCGGATGAAGCCCTGATTGCCAAAAAGGAATTTACACACTTGGCGCACCTTGGGTTCTATCTGTTTCATCTGATGTTTTGTTTTCTGTAGCACCTCTTTATCTCCGCTTTCCGCTGCATCCAGACCAGAAGTGATGATGGCTTCTGCCTTTTCCATCAGTTCAGCGCAGTGGTCGGCTGCCTCTGGTAGTACTTTGCCAGCTTCTTCCATCTCAAGGAGCCGAGCTTGTTCGTGAACGATTTCTTTAAGCGTGTGGTGAAAATTACGCTTGATCAACCGGTCTTCATCGACTTCTGGGCGCTGCCAGTCGGTTGCTGTTTTATCTTCTTTATTTTGCGGTTCTTGAGCCGTATCGTCGCTTTTCAAACCCGTTGGTACAGGGGGTGCATCAGGCAGGGGGATAGGATTATGGAATATACGGTCTTCAAAGATTGGTTGGCATTTGCGGATCTTCTCTTCGATCATGTTGTCATACTTACGGGTTTGCTCGTCATTACCTTCGTCCAATCCCTGCTTCATGTCTGCGAGATAACGTTCGATCGTATCGATACAGTGCATCACATCCTCATCGTAGACATCATTCTGCATCAATTTTTGTTCTTTTTCGCGGAAATCCTTCAACACTTGCTCACGCTTTTTGTAGTACTGCCAAAAGTCATCAGAAGCTGGAGAGGGTCTTTCTGCATCAAAGGTGTTTGCCTGGCTGTGTGATTTCTCGAGCATTTCCCAGGCATGCCCGATACAAGCATCGATCTCACCGTTAAAATGGTGAAGTTCATCTATATTCGCACCTGCATCGATTTTTGCAAAACCCTCATCAAACAACGCATGGCATTTGATCACTACTTCAATAGCACTATTATCGGCAATGCCGTCAGCTGCTTTCTGATGCAGTTTTTCTTTGATCTTTTTCAACTCGCTACGACGCTTTTCCCAATACTGGGCTTTCGCCTCAATTTCATCAGTATCAGTCGCTTCGTGGCATTTTTCCAAAGCATTCCAGAAAAAATGACCCTCTTCTTCGAGTCGGCCATTCAGTTCCCACAATTGGTTTAACACTTCTTCACCGGCGTAGTGTGAATGTTCGCGGAGCAGAAAGTGCATCTCCTCGACGATCCGTGCCCATTCTTCGAGCGCCACCTCGGCGTCTGGGTTATCTGTACGGCATTCTTCCAATTGGTGATACATCTTCTCCCATTCGTGATCGCGATCTTCAGCGATTTGCTTTTTTTCTTCCCACTCTTTCTTCAAATAGTACTCATCATCTGATTTGTGACGAGTATTTGCTTCATAACCTGCCTCATCGGAAAAGGTTTCGTCGGTGCCATCGGCATTTGTGTCTTCGTACCAGTTCTCGTCTTCGACATTTTCATAGCTAACATCAAGAAAAGAAAAAACACTGGCACGCAGGTTATCATTCGACAAAACAGCATAAATGCCACCAGAGCTGATGATAAGTGTGGCCAAAAGAGTACGGATTTTTTTAGATATATCCATGTGCACAGAAAAAGAAAATTTGGAATAAAAGTGTTGTGCGGTGAAATGTGAAAGCGAAGGTACTACATGTTGATTCGGTTTTGGTGTACTTGAATTATTATACACTTTTTTATACTTTTGTGCAATGCATCCACATCGCTTTTGCGCATAAAAGTTTATATACTGCGGATAATCAGAATTTGCTTTTTTTTGTTGCACACATGAAAGAAATAGAGAAAGAAGCACGCGGCAACCCAGTACTCACTGATCAGATCGGCTATATACTGATTCACCTCTCGCCACTGCTCATTATTTGGACCGGAGCTACTATATTCGACTGGATAATGTGCGCCAGCCTCTATTTTATCCGCTTCTTTTTTGTCACGAGCGGATATCATCGCTATTTTTCTCATGCCAGCTATAAAACATCGCGAGTCTTTCAATTCATCCTCGCTTTTATGTCACAGACTTCGCTGCAAAAAGGCGCCCTGTGGTGGGCATCGCATCATCGCCTGCACCATCGCCACAGCGATACATCGCAAGACCCGCATTCGCCTCGCCTATATGGATTTTGGTACGCACACATGGGTTGGTTTTTGAGTCGAGATTATCTGAAGACTCACTATGAGTTAATCAAAGATTTCGCAAAATTTCCCGAACTGCGCTGGCTCAATCGTTATCATGCGCTTCCGTGGTTTTGTTTGATGGGAATCACATATTTGATCGGTGGATATGTAAATAGCGGTGGCGATACGGCAACGATGTGGACTGCCGGTTTATCGACGATAGTCGTCGGTTATTTACTGAGTACAGTTCTCGTCTACCACGGCACATATACGATCAATTCGCTGATGCATATTTGGGGAAAGCAGCGTTACCCGAGTAACGACGACTCCAAAAACAGTTTTTTGCTTGCGCTCATCACCATGGGTGAGGGCTGGCATAATAATCATCATTACTTTCAGGCTTCTGCACGACAAGGGTTTTTTTGGTGGGAGATCGACCTTACTTTTTATATTCTCAAAATCCTATCGTGGCTGGGAATCGTGTGGGATCTGCGCCCCGTACCTACCAGCATAAAAAACTCTCGCACGAAAGAAGAGGCGGTACGATTAGCAAAGCAAGAAAAGAATTACAAATGACAAATTTCTAATCACAAATTGAATCACATTCAATTCCAGTTTGCTGTTTGCTTTTTTCGGATTGCGAACGGCTGATTGCACATTTTCTACATTTTGTGCATATTTTGAATTATTCTTGTTCCTGAAAAATGGCTACTACCTTTCCAACAAAATCCCGCTTTGATTTTCTCGCACTGCTCGCTATCACCGTTTATTTTGTACAAGGGGCAGTGATTGTGACAATACTGGCAGAGTTCTTTTTAACCCGAAATATCTTTCAGTTCGACTGGATTCAGCTCGCCCTGCTTACCGCGCTTGGCACTCTTACCTGGAGCGTTAAACCGATTTACGGATTTTTAACAGACTTGCTGCCGCTCTTTGGTTCACGCCGCAAGAATTATCTGATTATTGCCAGTATCCTGCCGGTTCTCGCGTATGCGTATCTCACCTTTTTTGGCATCAGCTTTGCCTCGATTGCATTTTGTATCATTATCGCAAATATTGGATTGGGCTTTGCGGATGTGATCACCGATGGCCTCATCGTCGAGCGCTCAACGGCAAAGACGGTAGGATGGTATCAGGCGTTGTGTTGGCGCAGCAAAGCGCTGGGTATCTTTTTTGCTACGCTTTTTTCGGGGATGATCTTAGAGCGACGATGGTTCACGAACTGGGCCGAACCGTTTGGACTAGATGAAACATTAGCGATCGCTTTGCCAAATGCGTTTCCATTGGAATCTGGCATTCCGGGAGTGTTTTTGCTTGATATCCGCTTCACTTTTTTGGCTGCAGGGCTGCTTCCGCTGTTGACTTTACTGGTCGTTCTGATCGGATTGAAGGAAGAAAAAGTCTCAAAAGCATTAGAGCGCAAAGCACACGAACAGATTCCGATCACGCACATTGTCGGAGCAGCGGTAGCATTTGTACTGACAGCAATCGTGCTGATTTATTTTAACGCGCAAAAGGCAGATATTACCCCATTCATCAACAACAGTGCGCTTTCTTCGCTTTTGGTGATGCTTGTCTGGGCAGTGTGGATTCTTAGTTATGTGCGGCATCTCATCGGTATTGGGGCCACGACTTCGACCTTACTCTTTGCCGCCTTATTTGTCTTTTTGTGGCGCTTTACCCCGAGCTTTGGCGCGCCCTGGAACGAGTATTGGCTTAACACACTTGCTCTGTCGCAAGAACAGCTCGGCATGGCGACAACAGTACAACCGATTGCCTGGATTGTGGGCAGTTTTATCTACGTGCATTTTTTGGATAAAGTCTCGCTTATCCGCCTGCTCTTTTGGACAGTCATCATCGCCGCCATACTCGACGTAAGCAAACTCTTGCTGGCAGAGCCAGAACTCGGGCAGATGCTCGGGAACATCGCCGCTATCAAATATCTCGCTGCCATTGTCTTAATGCCGGCATATCTGCTCGGCTTTGGTACCGGCGCCTGGTCAGCGGTGATGGCACAAGCTCCGATTTTGAACTTGGATGTCGTGATTACCTTTATCACCGAGATGATGTTCATCATCGCCTTTTTGCCACTCTTAAAACTTGCCGCCCTGGTCACGCCCAAGGGCGTAGAAGCAACGAACTTTGCCGTGCTCGCTAGCATCATGAACTTTGGCCTTGCCTTTGGAGCAATCACCGGTGGTATGATCTACACTCGCGTAGAAGGCGGTTCGGAATTATTCGGAGTCGCGTATTCTGGCCTACAAGTGACGATTTTGGTGGGAGTATTTGCGAGCTTACTGTGCCTGCCGGTACTGAAATATATCCGCTTGCCGAAAGAAAAGAGTCCGGCAGCCAAAAAGTATAACGAAGTCATGTATTAAGCACTACCGATGCACGCGAAAAATTCTTTTGACGACTATGTGGTACATGATGTGCTCGGGCATATAGATGGCATTTCTGCGCGCGCCATGTTTGGCGGGCACGGCATTTACAAAGACGGCGTGATTTTTGCCATCATTGCCTACGACGAACTGTTTTTTTTAAGGTAGATGATACGAATCGCGCGGAGTACGAAGCACATAGTAGTCGCCCGTTTGTTTACTCTCAAGGGAAGCATAAACCGGTTTCGATGTCGTACTGGCTCTTGCCAGAAGAGATACTGGAGGACAAAGCTAAAATCGTGGAATGGGTAGAGAAGTCGGTAGAAGCAAGTAAGCGAAAGAAGAAATAGTGCGATTCGTGTACTGTCTTACAAGCACTTTACCGTCTCCTCAAAAAGCGGTGTCTCTATATCATTCCCGATTCCCAAAATGCGGATTTCGTCGGCATCGTTATTCGGTTGCAACACGATCTGCCACTCCCCTGTCGGCTCGCCCACAATATGTGAAAATGGCTTTGCTTTTCTGTTGCCAAGTTCTAGCTCTTCATTTTCATTCACTGTTTCGGTTTCTGCCTCGACTTGTTTTACGTAATTCTCCACTCCTTCTGAAGCCAGAAAATATTCAAAGCCAATATCCGAGAAACCACAATCGATATTTGCAACCGCAATGTTAAACGAGAATTCCAATTGAGGGGCAAGAATCTGGCTGCCATCGAATCCCTCTACCGAGCTCATGAAAAATCTCGACACCCCCCATAACGATGCGACTACAACCACGCCCCAAAGGGCGATTGTTTTGATGTTCATTTCATCGTCCATTCCAAATCAAAGGATCTGTAAATTATACAATATTTTTTAGCGAAAACACAAAGCAAAAGCCAAGGTTGGCTTTTCTTTTCCCCCGTCAACAGGTATACTTTGTGGTGAACATAAATATCTAAAAAAGCAATGGATGCCTTTGAAAAAATCCGCGAACTCGAGCGCCGCCTCCTCCCGTTTGCTTTTGGCAAAGGGCATGTCGTACGCCTGATGGTTTTGCCGCTGCTGATCAGCGGGCATATTCTGATCGACGATCTACCAGGAGTAGGAAAAACCACCCTCTCAAAAGCCTTCGCCAGGTTGCTTGGGCGCAGTTTTTCGCGCTTACAGGGAACGAGCGATACCTTGCCGCAAGATATTCTCGGTGGCGAAATCTTTCAGGCCAAAACGCAGGAATTCATTTTGCGCAAAGGACCAATCTTTGAAGAAATCGTACTGATCGATGAAATCAACCGCATGCATCCAAAATCGCAAAGCGCCTTCTTAGAAGCGATGGAGGAACGCCATGTGACCATCGATACCCATCGATTAGAACTGCCGGATATCCATTTGGTACTCGCCACACAAAATCCCATCGAATACAGTGGTACGTACCCCCTGCCCGAAGCCCAGCGCGACCGGTTTTCTTGTGTGATCACCATCGGCTTTCCCGATCGAGAGAAGCAAACAAAAATATTGGAAGATCAGTCATATCTTGATTTAGACAAGCAGATTCTGGAATTACCCGAGATCATGAGCGCAGCTGAAATCATGACGCTTCGTGAGGCGGTAAAGACCGTACGCATATCTGATGAGATATTGCAGCGGATGATCACTTTTGCCGATTGGACGCGCGACCCAGAAACCTTTCGCTACGGCATGAGCCCGCGCGCACTCTCGGTATTCGCTGCTGGTTTACGCGCTAATGCGATCATGGAGGGCAGAGACTATGTGATTCCGGAAGATGCTATTGCGCTACTGATTCCATTTGTACGGCATCGGGTAGAGTATTTGAACAGCTCGGTCGATAGCCTCGGGCTCGCAGAAGTATTAGATAAAAAGTATCGGGAGATCTTTAAGGGATTATAAAACTGCATTTGCCACTAAGCCATGTTCAAGCGACTCGACCGTTGGCTGACCGCAAAAGGTTTGTTATCAAAAACCGCACTCACTCTCACGGGTATTGGTGTTTTGCTGACCTTTATTTCGTTTGTAAAAGGGATTCAGGTGCTGATGTTTATTCCGGCATTTATGTTGGGGCTCTTTCTATATTCGTGGTTCGATGTACGCCGGGCACGTAAAGCGATAACGGTGTCATGGTTGCACGAAAAAAAACTTGCACTGCGCATCCACTTTAACAAGCCGCATGAATTCTGCACCTTCTTTTTAGCGTTCGAAGATAAAGAGGGGCCACGGATTTTGCAGCCACAAAAGAATTTGACGCTGGTAGTGCCAAAGACCCCAGGCCGCTTTTTGCTTCTCGTACAAGGCAGGCTGGATATCTTCCGCGCACTTATTCCTTTGCCCGATCCGCCAGAAGAAGCCACCGCAACAAAAGGCGAAGAAAGTGAAGAGGGCGAGATCTATTTTTCACTGCAAGAATATCAAGAATGCGACGAATTAAAACGCATCGATGCCCTGCAAAGTGCCAAACGCCAGAAGTGGTTTGTGCGCAAGACGATACATGAACCCCCTGCACGGCGCCCCGGCGCTCATGCCCTGCCAAAAGTGTTATCGCTTGTCAGCAATCAGTTTTTAGCACGTAAAGAAGATGTCACCAGTGGACGCCTGATCGAATGGAGCATGATTGCTGTGGCGATTTTAGCTGCCCATTTAGAATGGCGAAACTGGATCTTTACTGGCATCGCTCTGGGCAGCGTAGGCTTTGTGCATTTTTGGATCAACGTCGTCAAGTGGCGGCAGCCGGGTAGAGGTTGGATGAATACTGTCGCACTCCTGCTGTTTATCGGCTGTTTTATCGAGGGCGGAATTATCCGTGACACCGTGCCGGCGGGTACACATTTTCTAATTTTACTGGCGATTTGGAAGCATCTCTTCATCCGTGAGCGTCGCGACGCATTCACCTACATCTTTTTGGTATTATTTGTTTTTGTCGCACTTTCGCTCTATACCCTCAGCGCCTGGTTTATTTTGCTTTTCTTTTTATTCCTCGTACAGTCGGTAGCGATGTTCTCGATCTACTCAGCTGGTGAGCGAGAAGAAGAATATCAGCGTGCTGTCGAAAGTCCGGCGCCACCTTACGCGCGACTAAAGATCAGCGCTTTTGTCTTGCCGCTGACAGTGCTGTTGTTTTTTGTCTTGCCCCACGGAAATCAGGCAAAAGACACCTCGCTGATCGAAACCCAGCAAACGAATCAAACCGGGTTCGATGAAGAAGTGGAACTCAGTGAAGTCTTAAGCATCAAGCAGGATTATTCAAAAAAAATCGTAATCGAAAGTGCAGATGCGAGGCGTCAAGAAGAATATAGTCGCCTTTACTGGCGCGGCATGCGTTTTGATCGGTTTACGGAAAATAAATGGAAAAAACCCGAAGTGGAACCGATTCCGTTTCGCGGTGAATCAGATCCATCATTTCCGACAGAAACCTGGGATGTGCGTTTTTATCATAATGGCAGCGACAGTATTTTTGTGCCGTACGCGCCGCAACGCATTGAAGATGGGCGGTATCCGCCAGAACATTGGAGTGCACGACGTACCGTTTTTTTACAAGTCGGCGAAGATACAACACTCTATAAATTTACCGACCCACAGTTTAATGATGCCTTGATGCGCCTGATTTTTGCGATAGATGCAGAAGGAAAGCCGACCGATGCATCGGCTGATACTTTTGCCTACCGCGAGCCAGAGCTAGATGATGAGACCCGCCAGCTGATGCAGCCGTTTTGGGATTCACTGCCCGAGGGAATCACTCTCGACCCTCAAGCGCTTTCTGATTATATCAAGAATAGTGCCGGGTTCGATTATGCTCTGCAAGATACCGCACCTAGCTTAGAGTCGTTTTTGTACGATGCCAAACAAGGCCACTGCGAATATTTTGCAACGGTGCTGGCTCTCACTTT
Source organism: uncultured Candidatus Peribacteria bacterium (assembly GCA_964558715.1). Lineage (GTDB taxonomy): Bacteria > Patescibacteriota > Gracilibacteria > CAIRYL01 > JBGSOV01. The sequence continues at coordinate 21,403 of CAZLFD010000001.1, forward strand.
GCAAAACAATGGCTACAACGCCACCTATGTAAACGGGTTTACGAGTGGCGAGTGGAATGACCGCGCCAACGCTTGGATCGTGCGCGGTGTCAATGCTCATTCGTGGGTAGAGATTTTTGACGAGCAAAACGGTTGGCAACGCTTCGACCCGACTCCGCCTAGCAGTGAAACCTTTTTTCCAACGCGCACCCAAGGCTGGCAATTAGAATTCTATCAGCTCTACGATTGGATCGAGCTGCGCTGGTTTGAATTTTTTGTCAGCTATACCGGCGAAAAACAACGCGAATTCTTTCTGCAACTCTTCGTCTATCGCAAGCAGGTTTTCTGGGGTATTATCTTCTTTATTTTGTACCGCAAGTTTGGTCGCCACATCTACCGTTGGGGAATCAGCACTTGGCGGCGTACACCAGTAGAACATTTTCTCTGGTGGTTAAAACGAAAGACCAAAAGTGATACATTTGTGTTGGGGGATTTACAAAAACGCTTTCCAGAGCTAGTAGCCAAAACACGAGATATTGTGTTTGGAAAAAAGGCAAAAGTGGAGGAATTGCGCGAGCTAAAAAAGGAATGGGGGAAATCACTCAGGCGCAAGTAAATCAAATCTATCTTACGTGTGATAGTTCCTGCCAGATTGCACTTTTTTTGCAAAAGCGTACGATTTTGGATGCTTTTTCTAGTTCAGCATGGCTCTTCTCGGAATTCCCTACACCCTGTCTCGTTCGACGATTATTGATGCACCGCCAGAAAAAGTGTTCGATGCTGTACGCGACTTTAACACTTGGAACGTCTGGTCGCCGTGGCTCTGCACCGAGCGCACGGCAGAGGTAAAGATTACAAGCGGCGGCACCGAAGTGGGTGATGTGTATTCGTGGAGTGGCGATCTGGTCGGTGCAGGGGAAATCGAGCATACTGTCATCGAAGAGAGTAATCATATCGAGCAGCAGCTTCGTTTTATCAAGCCATTCAAATCCGTCGCAAAGGTCTGGTTCGATTTTTCGCTCGTCGACGGGAAAACGGAGGTCGTGTGGGGTATGGAGAGCGAATGGCCGATCTTCCTCTTTTTCATGAAAAAGATGATGGTCGCTATGATCGGCAACGACTACGAGCGCGGTTTAGTAATGCTGAAAGACTATGTAGAAACGGGGAAGGTAGAATTTGATATGGAATTCAAGGGCATTGTGGATGTACCAGAAGAGCACTATGTCGGAATCACAACGGAAGAGCCGATTGCAGAATTAAAAAATACGATGCCAGAGCTGTTTCCTCGGTTAGAAGAAGTACTGCAAGAAAACGGCATCGAAGCAACTGGTAAGCCCTTTAGCATTTATCACATTATGGATTTTGCCACCCAGCGTACCAAATACACCTGTGCGATTCCCGTTGCGCAAGGTATCGATGTGGCGACGACTAATATTAAACCAGCTACCCGACCAACGGCAAAAGCACTCAAAGTAGTACATACCGGTGATTATCGCTATATTGGTAATTCGTGGATGGGCGCGTATTCTTACATCTTTAAAACGAAAGGTATCAAGCTGAATAAGTCGATTCCTCGTTTTGAAGTGTATTTGAACGATTCCCGCAAAAATCCGCCCAAAGAATGGCAGACCGCGATTTACGTTCCGGTGAAATAAGCAGTCTCTATCCATGTATCCGCATAGCTTCGCGCTATCATTTTCGATAAAATTTTGCGATAATATTGCCTGATGATAGGGAATATATATTTTGAGGCAATATTGGTTTTGCTCCTCCTGACGGGAGTTTTGCTCGTCGTGTATACCGTACTGCAGATTATCAAAGACCGCAATCGCGCTTTAAATATGGTGTTTTTGGAAATCCGCATTCCCAAAAAAGATGCCAAGGATGATGGTGGTGAAAGTGAGCAATTCGGCTCGAGCAAAGATTATGTGAAGATCATCGGGGTAATGTCGCAACTGTTTACGAGTATTAATGCGCTGCGCGAAAAGCAGCTCTTTGGTTCCGATTTTTTTAGCTGCGAATATTCGGTAATCGATGGTGAGATATATTTTCACATCGGGGTTCCGCGCGACGCCAAGGTGCTGATCGAAAAACAGATTACCAGTTATTATGCCGAAGCTGTGGTCGAAGAGGCTCCGGCGCCGAATATTTTTACCAAGGGGAACAAAATCGCCTGCAATTATTTTTTGCTGAGTAATTCATATTGTCTGCCAATACGAACGATAGACCGTATTGAATCGGATTCACTCAATAATATTGCCAACGCTCTCTCGAAGATCAAAAAAGGCGAAGGAGCCGCCATTCAATTCATTTGTCGCCCAGTGCTCGACAAATGGCAGGGGCGCTGCCAAAGTTTGGCGGAGGCGATGTACGAAGGCAAAAAATCTAAATCGTTCCTCTCAAAACTCAATCCTGTCGCCTGGTTGGCGTTTCTCTTTACTGTTGCAATAGAAGGGCCGACCGATGAGAACATGAAGGGTTTTGGCGGGGATGATAAACCGAGTCAGGCCACGCCGCTCAAGCAAGAAAAGGTAAAAGCGATCGAAGAGAAGGCCGCGAAAGTCGGCTTTGATGTGATCGTGCGCCTCGTGACTTCTGCAGCGACCCAACGCGATGCAAATCTGCAACTTTCGAATGTGCGTGGTGCGTTCGAGCAGTTCAGTTCGCCAGATATGAATGGCTTTTACCGCAGTAAGCGTCATAATAAACGCAAACTCATTCGGGATTATATTTACCGCAATTTTTCCCGTCCGCTTATCATCTCGTTACGACGACTCTGGAAGACCGGGGAATGGCGGCAGATATTGAGCGTCGATGAAATGGCGGGGCTCTACCACTTTCCGAACGCACTTTATAACAAGTCACCTGCCATTCGATGGCAAGATTTTAAAATCGCTGCTGGCCCGCACAATCTGCCAGATGAAGGCTTGCTGCTTGGGCACAATATCTTCCGCAATGAAAAACGCGAAGTGCGTATCAAGCGGGATGATCGTCGTCGCCACTTTTACGCAATCGGAAAATCGGGAACAGGAAAATCCACGATTTTGGAATATATGATCCGCCAGGATCTGCAAAACGGTGAAGGCGTTTGTGTGATCGACCCACATGGTGATCTAGTAGAGGCCGTATTGCCCTATATTCCTCGCTCGCGTGCGGATGATGTGATTCTTTTTGACCCTGGCGATCTCGCCCGCCCGATGGGGTTGAATCTGCTCGAAGCGAAGTCTGAAGAACAAAAGGAATTCGTTTCGCAAGAAGCGCTCTCGATCTTCATCAAACTTTATGGCGAAGAGATCATGGGCCCTCGCCTGCAGCACTACTTTCGCAACGGCATTCTCACGCTGATGGCGGATGAAGCGGAGGGTGCGACCTTGTTGGATATTATGCGCCTGTTTACCGATGACCATTATCAAAAACTGAAAACGCCAAAAGTGAAGAACCCGAGCGTACGCAGCTTTTGGGATCGCGAAATGGCAAAATCTGGCGCGCGTGAAAAGGAAGAGATTATCCCCTACTTTGCTTCGAAATTCGGCCCGTTTGTGACGAATGCGCAAATCAGGAATATTCTCGGCCAGACGAAATCGGGTTTCGACTTTCGCGATGTAATGGATAACAAAAAAATCCTCCTCGTGAATCTTTCGAAGGGAAAATTAGGTGATTTGAATGCCAAACTGCTCGGTATGATTATGGTGAGTAAGATTCAGATGGCAGCGATGAGCCGGGTCGATACGCCAGAAAAAGAGCGGAAAGATTTTTATTTGTATGTCGACGAATTCCAGAATTTCGTGACCGATTCATTTGCCTCGATCTTGTCGGAAGCACGTAAGTATCGCCTAAACCTAATCGTCGCCCACCAGTATATCTCACAGATCACGCAGAGCAGTGAAGGTGGCCGCGGTAAGCATGAAGACAGTACTCTAAGGGATGCGGTCTTTGGCAACGTGGGTTCGATGATGTGTTTTAAAATCGGCGCGCAAGATGCCGAAGTGATGGAAAAAGAATTCGCGCCGGTCTTCAGTCAGCAAGACCTCATCAACATTGCCAACTACCAGGCCTACATCAAACTGAATATCGACAATGCCACCAGCCGCGCTTTTAGCATGCAGACGATATACGACCCCACCGGAGCAGATAAAGAAGCGGCAGAAGCCTTTCGTCAGCTCTCGCGCCTTAAGTTTGGACGAGACAGAGAATTTGTCACGCGAGAGATTACGAGAAGGGTGATTTGATACGGATTTAAAAAAACGATGGACTCTATGCACAAGATTACTGCATTGCTCTCACAGTTGAATCAAGTTGAAGCACTAAAATGCCCTTTTCCGACTGCGCTCGCGAAAGTCTCATTGAGTAAATTGGAATCAAATATTTTACAACTTCAAGCGTTCGTAGAAAAGAAGAAGCAGCGACCCATTCCTATGCTACTGCCTATAAAGGCAAATGCCTATGGCAGTGGCATGATTCCTGTCGCCAATTTTCTAGAAGCCAAGCAGTTGTGTAGATATTTCGGCGTCGCGCATACTGTCGAAGCGATCTTGTTACGTCAACGTGGTGTGCAGACGCCAATCTTGATTATGGGGCAAGCGCAGAACACAACAGGAGAAATCGATGCTATCATCAAACACAATATCGACCTATCAATCTCTGAAATATCTGTGCTCCATACTCTCAACAAACGAGCGGCAGTTTTCGGAAAAACCGCTCATATTCACTTAGAAGTCGATACGGGCATGGGTCGGTGTGGAGTTCTGTATGAAGATCTATCGCAAATTTTGAAAGCCATCCGTGCCTGCGACCATGTTGAACTCGTTGGAGTAATGACGCATTACGCCGTGGCCGATTCAGATACAGCAGTTGAAATCGAATATACTGAACAACAGATTGAAAGGTTTAACACAGTAAAAGAAGACGTGGCTCACATCTTTCCTGAGTCGGAGATTCTTTTTCATACATCCAATAGCGGCGGTTGTCTAGAGCATCCCGCCAGTATTTTTGACATGGTTCGCCCAGGCATTGCCGCCTATGGCTATCCAGAACACAATATGGGCCTCAATTTACAGCCGATCATGGATATCGTCAGTACGATAACGCTGATCAAAGAATATCCGATGGGGCATTCTATAGGATATGGTTGTACCTATCAAACATCGCAGGATAAAGAGCGAATTGGTATTGTGCCAATCGGCTATGGTGATGGATTAAGTCGCCTACTCAGTAATACATTTCATCCGATTGTAAACGGCAAAAAGGCACCAAGTGTCGGCCGCATCAGTATGGATCAATGCGCCGTTTTAGTCGATGATGATGCTAAGGTCGGCGATGAGGTGACGATCATCGGCGAATCAAATGGAGTGAGAAACGATGCCTATGCGATGGCAAAAGCAATAAACACGATTCCTTATGAAGTCATCTGCAACCTCGGCAACGCAAAAAGAATCAGGCATGAATATATATATGATCAAAAAGAGGAAGACTAAAGACGTCTATATTAACCTCATTATCATGAAGAGTTCGTGAAATTGAACATCCTCGAAAGAAAAATAGACAGTATTTGTTACTTTTTGAACCATTTTTTTACTGTGGAGTTCTGATGAGGGTAGCTGGGCCGACGTTTGCCCTTGAGCAAATCTTCTTGTAGTCGGACGAGGTGTTCTATTCTTGTCTCCGGTTTTTTCGCAATGGTAACCCAACATATCCATTCATTCCGCTATGGGAGTCAGACTGTACCATTTTTTATGCAGCTCTAAATTTGAAACAAGAGCCTCTTTTAAATCGGGGGGTTGGATAGAGCACACCAGTGGCGATTTCTTTAGTCATTGTACTTGTGTTTGGAGCAAATCTTTTGAATGTGTTGCTAGCCGAAGCTGTAGAGCGATGGCTGGTGGAATATCATAAGTGAGTCTGAGCTTGTCGAAAGCAAGTCGAATGGTGGGTGAGGTGGGGGTCGAACCCACGGCCAATTGGTTAAGAGCCAACTGCTCTACCACTGAGCTACTCACCCACATGCGCCGAAACACTGTAACCCGGAATCGCATGGTTTGCAAACAAAAACCCGACTCATACCATGGGCATAAGTCGGGTTCAGAACTCAAGATAAAAGCGGATCAATAGTTATCGAGATACTGATCGAGCTCCCATTGCGAAACATCGAGACGATAGCTATCGGCCTCGGACTTTTTGGCTTCAACAAACTTCTCGAACGAGTGTTCACCCAAGACCTCTTTGGCAAGCGAACTTCGTTCAAATTTGGCAATCGCTTCACCGAGTGAACCGGGAACTGTTTTTACCCGCATGCGACGGGCTTTTTTATCGGTGAATTCGAAGATATTTTCATCGATGGGGTCTGGCACCGGATACTTGCCCTCAATACCATTTAGGCCAGCAGCGAGCATAATCGCAAAGGCCAAGTATGGATTACTGGAGCTATCTGGGCAACGCAGCTCACAGCGCGTGCCCTCGGTACGACCAGCGGTTAAACGCGGAATACGGATAAGCGCACTGCGGTTTGTCTGACCCCAGGCGATGTAGACCGGAGCCTCGTAACCGGGTACCATTCTTTTGTATGAATTAACTGTAGGATTGGTAATGGCTACGATTTCAGGAAGGTGCTTGAGCTGTCCGGCAATGAACTGTAATGCTGTGAGAGAGAGACCGTTGTGCTTACTCTTAGCATCGTAGAAGGCATTCTTTCCGCCTTTGCTGAAGGACTGGTGAACATGCATCCCATTCCCATTCACACCAGCAATCGGCTTTGGCATAAATGTCGCATGCAGACCGTAATCTTGCGCAACGGCACGGAGCGCCGTTTTCACAGTAAGCACGCTGTCGGCCTGCTTGATGGCGGAGTTATATTTAAAGTCGATCTCGTGTTGCCCGGGCGCCACCTCGTGATGGATGGTCTCGACATCGACACCCATGGCAGAAACTGCATCACTCATGGCGCCGCGAATGGCGCCTGCCCTGTCTGAAGAGTAATCAAAATACCCCGCCGTATCATGTGGCAACACATATGGCTTACCGTCTTCGTCAATCGGGAAGAGGAAGAATTCCAGCTCAGGGCCGACATTGTATTCAAAGCCAAGCTTCTGGGCGCGTTCTACCTGACGACGTAGAATCTGACGTGGGTCACCCTCAAATGGTCTACCATTTGGCAAGAAGACATCACAGATCACACGGGCAACGCTTTCGTCTTCGTCTGATTCCCAAGGAATAATAGCGAAAGTAGCAAGATCGAGCTTCAGATACATGTCAGACTCGTAAATCCGTGTAAAGCCTTCGATCGAGCTTCCATCAAACCAGACATTGTGGTCGATGGCGTCGTCTATTTTAGAGACGGGAATGGTGACACTCTTCACCATGCCAAGTAAGTCGCAAAATTGTAAATGCACAAAACGAACATTTTTTTGTTCGCATTGCTGCAGAACTTCTTTCTTAGTCATGCAAATTTGAGAAAAAGTAAAAAACGAACAGATTTTTGCACATAATACTTAATCTGCCAAAACATTTTTTATATATTTTAATGCACAGAATCTGCCCAAATTCGCTCAAAATATTGTGAAGATGCCAATATTTTCTGTTTCATAAATAAACAGGAGCGCAAGCGAAAATTCTGCGCATCAACATTTGTCAGCAAAAAAACACTACTCAGAAGATGCCTCTTCTTTTTTGGTAGTTTCTTCTTTTTTCGCCGCAGGTTTCTTTGGCGCAGATGCAGATGCCTTTTCAACGACTTTCGACATTTTTACATATTCAAAAGTGACTTTCTTCGTCAAAGTTCCATTACCGAGGATTTTGATCGGCAAACCAGCTTTTGCAACCAAGCGCTTTTCAAACAAGCTTGTCGGAGAAACGACCTCGCCATCCGCGTAACGCGCTTCGATCTTATCGAGATTTATGACCACATATTCAACACGATTCGGGTTTTTAAAACCCTTAAGTTTTGGTGTGCGGCGTAAAAGCGGGGTCTGACCACCTTCAAAACCAAGGCGTACACCTCCACCAGCACGTGAGTTCTGGCCTTTCATGCCACGTCCTGAATAATTTCCACTGCCAGAAGAATCGCCACGCCCTTTGCGCACTTTTGGCTTTCTACTGCCGGAATTTGCCTTAATATCGTGAAGTTTCATGGTATTAAAAAGGGTTATGATGTCTTTGCTTCTTGTGTCGGAGTTTCTGCAGCCTCTTGAGTCTTTGCTTTCGGCCTTTCTTGCTCTCCTTCGGTTTTTGCTTCTGACTTGTCTTTCTTGGTAGATTTCAAACTCGCTAATGCCATCATCATTGCCTTACCCGTAGTGATACGATTGTTGCAGCCTAAGTTTTTTCCGAGAAGGTTTTCAATTCCCGCCAAGTCGGCGATCTTACGCATTGAACCACCTGCAATAATACCGGTACCGGATTTAGCCGGCATAACCAGGATTTTTGCAGATTTATACTTGAGCTGGACATCGTGCGGGATCGTGCCGTTCTCGATCGGTACTTTAATCAGATTCTTTTTCGCATCACGTACCGCTTTCTGAATCGCTTGCGGAACCTCGGTCGCCTTATCGACCCCAAAGCCCACACGCCCTTTACGGTCACCAATGGCAACAGTAGCGCGAAAGCGCAAGCGGCGACCACCCTTTACCACACGGGTAACTCGATCGACCTGAAGGAGTTCTTCTTCAAATTCTTTTTCTTCGCGTTCATCTCCGCCTCGTCGGCCCCCTCGACCACGTCCACCTCCACGGCTATCTCCGCCGCGACCTCCTCGTCCACGTTCACCACGATTCCCACCACGGCCTCTCTGATCACGTGATTGATTCTGCGTACTTGTCTCCGCTTTCGGAGCAGATTCAGTAGCTTCCGTTTTTGGAGCTTCGTCAACTACTGTCTCAGGAGTCGCTTCGACTTCTTCTGGTGTGCCGGTATCTTTTTCTTGAGCGTCGCTCATTATTAGTCTAGAAAAGGTTAAAATTTCAAACCACCTTCGCGCGCCGCTTCGACAAGCGCTTTCACTTTTCCGTGAAAGGCAAACCCGTTACGGTCAAAGACGATGGTCGTGATTTTTGCCGCCTTGGCTTTTTCGGCGATTTCACTGCCGACTTTTTTGGCAGCTTCTATAGTGCCTCCGTTTTTCGCTTGGAGCGATTGTGCAGAGGCAATGGTCTTTCCGTTGGAATCGTCGATTATTTGCGCATATATCGCACTATTACTTCGAAATACTACGAGACGTGGCTTTTGTGCAGTGCCGTCTCCGATTTTCTTTCGGATGCGAGCTCCTCTCGTTTGCCGTTGTTGGAATTTAGTCGATTTCATGAGTTAGGGATTATTTCGCGGCAGTCTTACCAGCTTTGCGTCGGACATATTCGCCGACATAGCGGATTCCTTTTCCTTTGTAGGGCTCTGGCTTACGGAGAGAACGAACCTTTGCGGCAAACGCACCGACCTTCTGTTTATCGGCTCCAGAGATAATCACGTGCTTCGTATCTTTATCAATATCTAGGCTAAGGCCTTCATCGGCAGTCATTTCGACTGGATGTGAAAAACCAAGATTCAAGTTAAGCTTGTTTCCGCTGACTTGCGCACGATACCCCACCCCGATTATTTCGAGACGCTTTTCGAAGCCGTCCGTTACTCCGGTCACCATATTTTGAATGAGAGAGCGTGTAAGACCGTGCAAAGCGCGATCTTGCTGTTGGTCTGAGGCTCGAGTCACCACGATTTCGGTCCCCTCTTTTTTTACCGTCACACGCGGGCTAATTGCGAGATTCAACCCGCCTTTCGGACCCTTCACGGTGATTTTCGTACCATCGATGGTAACATCTACACCACTAGGGATTTGTACCGGCCATTTTCCAATGCGTGACATGTGATAATAAAATCAGTAAATATCGCAGACATACTCTCCGCCGACTCCGGCTTCTTTTGCATCATCTCCAACCATCAGACCACCACTCGTACTGATGACGGCGAATCCGAATCCGTTTCGCACCGCTTTGATCTCGGATGACTTGACATAGACGCGCTGACCCGGTTTACTCACGCGCTTGAGGGTAAGTGGAGCGGTGGTGTCTTTCAAGCTGACGACGATTTCTGGAAATTTCCCACCACGATCGACT
>CAZLFD010000001.1:31485-36814 GCA_964558715.1 uncultured Candidatus Peribacteria bacterium
CGACTCGCGCTTTCTCAACGACTCCTTTCTCTTCTAAGATCGATCCGATACTCTCTTTGATTTTAGAATACGGGATACTAACCGTGCTGTTACCAGCTCGGCTGGCATTGCGGATGCGCGTCAGGAAATCGGCGATCGGATCGGTGTGCATAGGACAGAAAAGAAAGATTACCAGCTCGACTTGCGCAGCCCGGGTATCATACCCTTACGGGCTAGTTCACGCAGGCAGATGCGGCAAAGTCCGAAAAAACGGAAGTAACCGCGGGTGCGCCCGCATTTGAGACAACTGTTGTATGCTCGTGTCGACATCTTCGCCTTGCGCCCCTCCAACTTCGCGCGTACCACGCGGTCACGTTTACGAGCTGCCTTCACAATCATAGATTTCTTAGCCATTATGCGGTACGAAAAGGAAAGCCAAATTCATCGAGAAGCATCTTTGCTTCTTTATCATTCGTTGCAGAAGTCGTAATTGTGATTTGCAGACCAAATGGTTTGATTACTTGGTCAGTTGGGATTTCTGGAAAGATGAGATGGTCGCGAATCCCGAGGGAGTAATTGCCCTTGCCATCAAAGGATTTTGCAGAAAAGCCCCGAAAGTCGCGAATACGTGGGAAGACGATTTTAACAAGCCTTTCTAAAAAGTCGTACATGCGATCTCCGCGCAGAGTGACAGAAACACCGACGGGCATACCCTCGCGCAATTTAAAATTCGAGATAGACATACGCGCATTTTTTACAACCGGCTTTTGACTGGTGATACGTGAGATGCCATCAATTACGGTAGATGCATCTTTTTCGCCTTTCAAATAGGTACCAATTCCGGCATTAACGGTGATTTTCTCGAGCTTTGGTAAAGCGTGCAAATTGCGGTCACCAATCTTCTTGCGCAGATTCGGTTGAAGCGTTTGCCGATACTCAATCTTAAGTGACATGATTAGGGAGTTTTAACAAATGATTTTTCGACGTTGACGCCGGATTTTTTAGCGATGCGATATTTTTTTCCGTCTTTTGCAACCTGATACCCCACGCGTGAACTCTTGTTCGTTTCAGGGCAGATCACTTTTACATTCGATGCGTCGATTGGCGCTTCGGTCTGAATGCGGCCACCAGGCTGTTTACCGCGCTCTTTTTGGTGCTTAGTGATAAGATTTACCTTTTCGACAACAATCTTGCCCTCGCTTGGAATAGCCCGGATCACAGTTCCCTTTTTTCCCTTATCCTTGCCGGTGGTAATGGCGACATTATCGCCTTTCTTAATTTTCATGGGTGCAAAATCGCCAGGGCATTTTGCCGAATTGGCAGAGAGGTTGTCAACACATTTTCGGTACGAGGGTAAATTCAAGCAATGAACCGAACAATATCTAAACCGATCGGAAGGTCTCCGGTAGCCAAGGCATTTTCTTGGCCTGTTGTTGAGCTTTTCCACTGCCTCGTCTACACGGTCTTGTGTCAGTTCCTGCGGGGATATGTCTCGCGGGAAGTATTGCCGGAGCAGTTTGTTGGTATTTTCCACACCACCTTTTTGCCAGGAGCAGTACGGGTCACAGAAGTACGTCCGGAAACAATATTCGTAATCCTCCCTCACTTTCTTGGTGGCAGACATTCTCGGTACCGTTATCGAACGTCACGGAAAGGATGTTTGTCTGTCCGGCGGCAGCAATCAGCTCGTGGAGTGCCATTTCCATTTCGGAAGCCGTCTTGTTGTCATTAACGATGGCGACTGTCTTCCTAGTCGTACGCTCCACGAATACCGCCAATACCGCTACGGTTTCGGAGAAGACCATCAGGTCGCCTTCCCAGTGACCGAACTCCTGTCGGGTGTTCACGTGTTCTGGGCGCTCGTGGATCAAGACCCGTGCGGGAATGGCAGTTCTGCGCTTTTTCCGTGTTCCCCATGGTACCCGTTCCGGTCGCTTGCGATGCCGGAGGTGTTGCCACAACTTCTCCTCCTTGCCTTTTTCCGAATAGATAAACTGATAGATCGTCTCATGAGAGATAATAGTCTTGCCGTTTGCCAGGGTGTTAAGTTCTCCGGCGACCTGCTCCGGTGACCAGTCATCCCGGAGCTTGGCGATGACAAATTGTCTCAGCCCGCCAGATATTTCCAGCTTTGTCCGCTTTGTTTTCTTCGCCTGTCTGTGCATGGCTTTTTGCTGAGCAAGGTGGGGGTCATACTTTCCGTGTGCCGAGTTGCGTTTGATCTCATCGGAGATCGAACTGATGTCGATACCGATCACTTTAGCGACCTCCCGGCATGTTTCTCCCTGTCGCAACAGTTCGGCAAGCATTTTCCTGTCAGAGAGGGTAAAGTGCTTCATGAGCAAGAGATAGATGAAAGAAGATGTAGTTCCTTCAGAGCTTATTTCTTGTTCGGTTGTATTCTTGAATATTTTCGCAAGCACGGTCATTTATACCATCAGCTGTTTTTATCGTACCATATTCGCAAATAATATCAATGCGACTTGGCTTGACCGATAGCTTTACTTGTGGAATCTTAAGGCTGGCAGACAAGGGGACTTATTTCGGGAAAGGGCGAGGGTCAACAGAACAATTGTTTCCCTTCTCAACAATTCGGTTCTCATGCTACTTTCACGCCTGTCTGCCTCGTGCGACCTGTATCCGCCGCGCTTCTCTCGTAACAAGCTCTCATGCTGGGTCATGTGGTGCGGTTTTTGGGTGCAGCTTGCGGTTGGTCTCTTGCATGCCGGCTTTGCCGGTTTTTTTGTACCTGGTGGGGGCTTTGCTTTGCCAAACAAACCTGAAGACTTTGCAAACAAAGACACACACAAACACTTGTTTTCTGCCTACTCCTTTCTCATTCAACCGGTTTTCTTTGTTCTTCGCACATGGGACGCGATGCATCCATTGGTGCAGGTGGCCCTGAAAGCAGGTCAAGAGACACAGCTGCTCGCTGTGAAGATCATGATCGAGCACTGGCGTCACGACGCTGACGACACTGATGTGCGTAAGCAAATACTTGGTGCCCTGGGCGCAAACAAGTCTGTCGTGGCTTATCTCGCAGTATCTTTACCGGATCAGCGCCGAAGCATTCGAAGCGCTTACCAGTTACATCGAAAGCTATGCTCGATTTCTTGGTGTGATCTCACGCCCATGGCTGCGTACCAACAACTTCCGCTCAAGCGCGGGTGATCTTGATGTAATGCCCACACCTTTTTCTTCTTCCGTATGCTTGCTACCCCCTTCCTTTCCTTGACCTCTGTCTTGCTTGGTCGGTCATTTGCACCGCTCGGCAAGGTGATTTTGATCTTTTTACCGATGAATCAGCCATAAGTGCTGCCCTTGATCGGCGAGGCATTTTCCCTTCTCAGATGCCATTAACTGAATTCGACAAATTTCGAAGTGAGCCCGGGTATCAACCCAAAGTAAAAGAGCAAGCGCGCCCGCACAATCCGGCACGCCCGCGGCTGTTTTTTGCCAACCCCACCCTGCCGGATCGCTCTTCGCCATATTATGGCCTCGCTGACGCGCGCGCACGAGTCTACGCGGCACTCGAAGCTCAGGGATACGAGGTGCTCCGCAACGATAGACACGGCCTCGCCGCGCCGCTACAGGTGCGATGGATGCGGCAGGCGCTGGACGGAGCAGATGGAGGGCTCAATCTCCATGAACAGACCGAGATCATCCGCAACCTGATCCATCTTGTCGATCACGGCATTCTGATCCCGGCCAGTGATGGCCTTGTCGCTGTGCGCGAAAGCCCGCCCAGCCTGGAGGTTCATGAACTGGCTGCAGAGGCGCAATCGTACGGGCTGCCGGCGATCGCCATCGAGGCTGGCCTGCACGAGGGGGTGGATGGCGAGAGTCGCTATTTTCACAACAGTTTTGACGAGACGCTCTGCTTTGCCCAGGCAGGATTGATCGAGCAGGTGGCACATGTGGTCGCGGAGCATATCCATCGGCAGTTCAGGCAGGATATCGCCGGCACTCAGGCTAATCGCTGGCAGCGGGTCAATGGCCGTAGACTACCGAAAAAGCCGGCGCAGCTGGTAACGGCGGAGTTATTTCCAAGGATGGATTTTAGCCGGAAGCTGCCCAATTTTTCCGACCCCGCACTCGTACAAAGACTGACGCGTGACTATGCCAGTCGTCGTTTTTTTCCACCGCGGCAACATTAACGACTCTGCTTTTTCTTTTCCCTTCTCACCCCGTATGGTCCACGCCGAAGCTTTATCGGAACGAACCGGATACCGACTGCTGCTAACCGGATTTGGCGGGTCGGATGCTGGTCTGGCAGTGTATCTGGCGGGACCGGCGTTGCAATGGGAAAAAATCAAAGCGGGCATGATGTCTCCGTCGCAGCGGCAAGAGGGGTGGCTGCCCTGTGTGATCGATTACCCGCGCATACACTATGCGCAATCAGTAGGATCGTGGCGAATTACTTTGATAGCCCCAACCCACCAGCGCCAAAGCCGACATCTAGCCGCACGCTGCACTGATATTTTCTGATACTCATGCCCTTCAAATCCCTCTTCAGATTCACATCTCATCGCCCTACACCGGAGCGAACGGACGAGCCAGCGCAGGTACCGGTGTACTTTTGCACGCAGCGGAGGCCAGGTGACGCAAGCCTAGGTGAGGACTTTTATCCCACCAATCTCGCAGGCAAGTCGCTCCGCAGGCAAGTCGTCAAAGATTTCGACATACGCAGGCCGGATGCCCCCGACACCGTGTGGGCGCACAGAGACGAGCTACGGCAGATGATCACAACAAGTGGCCTGGACGCAGAAGCCAGTGCTGCAGCAATGCGCGACTTGATCTTGGCTGATGACCTGGGGCGGATCATGTGGGCGTGCCAGACGGCGGTCTTTGTCAATTGCAGGCCAAGAGAGCCGCTCGCTCTAGCGATGCTGGTGCGTGCCAGTGAGGCCAGGCAGTATGGCTTGATCACCACGTGCATCGAGATGCCACAACCTGCTCCCAAACGCAAGCTCGCGCCATCACCACAGGATGCATTCGATGCATATTACAAGTACCTGTTTGATCATCGCTTACAGATGCCGTCGCTTGATGCCGGCCTTTTTTATGACCAAGTTTTGCGGGATCACTTGCAACGAGCGATACAGCTGCGCCAACGGCCACCTCGACCCGTTTGCATGCCTGCCCAAAAAAGCGCGCAAGTGTATTTTGGGGAAGCAGAGCGGATCGATGAGGCGCACCTACGCTCTGCATTGGAGTGCTGGGTAGCGCAGCACGTAGGTGGAGATAATACCCCAGAGCATCTTCTCTGGTACGAATGAAAGCTTTCTGTTTTACAGCATCGGCATTAGGGATATGTGCCGGTAGTCGGTGGGGTGGCAACGACGGAAGA
>CAZLFD010000001.1:36914-88563 GCA_964558715.1 uncultured Candidatus Peribacteria bacterium
ATAAAGGCTGATATGTTCCCTTCTCAAACAACCAGTTTTCTTTTTTCTTCGCACAAGGAATGTCGCGCCACCCCGCGAGGAGTCTGGCAGATGATGGAACACTACACAAATTGTTTTTTTTGTATAGTTGGCGCCGTTGTACACCAGGGGGGGAACGGTGATGACGAAAGAATAAAGGCTGATATGTTCCCTTCTCAAACAACCAGTTTTCTTTTTTCTTCGCACATTGGTGCCAAAACCGACCCCCTCAAGTGTTACTTTAGTATTATCAAAGTCTTTGGGAAAAGCAAGGCAAAATCTTTGGCATACCATATTTCAGACGACAACCGCCATTGTCACTCGCAAAAAGCGCTTGCTGCTGCACCATTCTGCTCATTGCCGCGCCCGCTCTCGCAAGCAGTCGCCTCTCCGCCGGCCGGCATCGTTTTCTCTATTTGACGACATGTAGGTATCCACCAGCGTAAAAAATCACCCCTTCTCAAACAACCAGTTTTCTTTTTTCTTCGCACATGGGCGAAATGTATAAACCGAATCAGCCGAAACATCAAGTAGTATCAGTATCTGACACTATGATTGTCTCCGGCGCCGAAGGCCTGACACGAGAACAGCAAGAAGAGCTTCTTCAGCGTGCACATGTAGAGGCGCATGCCCAGAAAAAGATACGCGCGCAACGTGAACGGCACAAGCAGCGAGAACGTCCACTGCAAGATCAGGACAAGATTCTGCGCTGGATGCTCGAGCATCACGACGCTTCACTGGAGCAAGAGCCGGCGATCGGTGTCGACCCCCAACGCAGCATGAATTTTCTGGGCATTTCGGCGGATGAGCTGATCCGTACCCACAATGCACTGCGCGACCGCATACGAGTATTGCTGGTGACCGAGCTCGAGATCCTCTATGCCGATCTGGAGAATGAGATACAAAAGGAGTACCCCGAGGGCACGACCATCCCGGATGCGAAAGCAGGATTGACACAGGCATTCCACCTGGAAACGGATGATGCTCGGCTTAACGATTTGATGCATGCGATGGTGGCGCTGCGCGCCGGGTCGGCAGCAACCAAGCCGGGCGACTATGCTCGCGTATTCACCGAAGCCCTGCAGGCGGATTTAGATGGCATCGGCACAGGCTCACCCCAGCTTTCATCCGATGAGATCGAAAAGGCGTTTGTATTGATCTCTACCCTGCTGCTCGACCAGATGCGCAAGAAGTACAAGTCCCAGGTCGGCAAGCTCTTGCGCCAGGTGTTGGATGAATATACGCAGGGTGACAAACACAAACTATCGACCGAGTTTGTCACTAAACCCCCAGACCAAGACCACCGCGTCGATTGGGCGAAAGTGCTGGAAAAGCTGGCACAAAAGCCAAGATCGCCGCAATACGAGAAAGAGATTCCGGCAGCCCTTGCGTTGATCAAAGACCGCATTTCTGATAAAAAACGGAATGACGCGAAAGAAAAAGAAAAGCAAGACTGGCAGCGTATCCAGCGATTGTACAGCCGGGAAAAAGGCGTGATTTGGACGAAGGAAGCCATGGTTGAAGCAACTGGACTCCCTAGGGCACGCGCTACCGTATTGCTGAGTGAGTTAATCGACAACAAGAATATCGCTGCCCTCGATGACCGCAGTGGCGAAACAATCTATCTCTTGACCGACGGCACTCTCCAATACGAGCCTTCCGAACTGCTGAGTATCATCGATCGCCGCTATTTTGACCAAGTTGGACGCTTTGTATACGAGAAGATATGCCTGGGAGAAAAGATCGACAAAAAGTTCCTCGAGCGTACAGACGTAGAGCTTGGCCTTCCGGCGCAAGTGGCGACCATGATCCTCGATACATATTTGGCTCTGGGAGTGCTTCGTAAAGAACGTGGCGCGTATGTGCTTAGTAAAAAATGCGGCAATCAGGCTCCTGGGTTCCATCATGTTCAACAGGTCGCCATCGCAACAGAAGTGCACGCTATGGATGGTGAAGACATCGTCACCGAAGAGGGATTTGAGAAAGCGAATCCGAGCCTAGAAGCCATCTATGCCAAGTTCAAAAAGGAGCATGCCACTGCTAAGCCGGAGATCAAGACCAAAGACACCCCCAAGATTCTTTATCTTACCCAGGCGCTGCACGGTGACCCAGAACTCGATCTGAAATTTTTGGAACGCTCAGTAAAAGAAATGGAAGCTCTGCCCGAAGACGAGCGACCCGACGCAGTGGTGATGGCAGGCCTTACATACGGAGAGTTCAATGCGCTCGAAAAAACACAACGCAGGCGTGTAGTAATGCCGTTGGGTAAGCAAATGTACTATGCCAAACAGCTTGTCGACCGCTTTCGAAATATGGGAATCAAGGTGCTCTACACCTTTAGTAAGAACGACATGCTCGAAATCGACCATTTGGCGATCGGCATGGTATTCGACATCGAAGGCGTGGCGCGCAAGGGCCGCAAGCATATCCCCGGCTGGGCTAAAGACGATGGATGGCAACTTGATGGCAGTTCCACTATTTACGGAAAAGTAGGCGATGTGGGACCGGATGTTACCCAAATCGATCAGGCTCGGCGCCATCCGTTGTATATGCGTCATCTGCGTTTTTCATGGGATATCGCCTACCCATATATGATGCGTACCGGACGTGCTTTGCGGGGCGAAAAAGAAATGTTCAAAAGCTACGGCGTGAATCTCGACGAGTACCTAATGCTCTACTACTACATGAAGCAAAAGAAACATGGCCTTAGCAATAATGATATCGAGATGATGCGCGTGGTGACTTCGGTCGTCAATGTTGATGGTGAGCAACGCGTCATCTCTACAAAGGTGCCGATTCGCGTGGTTGACATGATCGAAAAAGACGCCTTACCGGTGGATGGCAATGACTGGCCAGATTTCCACATCACCGACGACTTCAATGCCAAATTCGTCGGTTCGGATGGCGAAGAAGTGACCGCCGATGTCTACTACAACACGCGGCTAACCAATACCGCGATGGTTCAAGACCCTACCGCAGAACAGCGCCTTCTCGTTGATCACCAAAAAGCGGAAGGGGAAGAGGTCGCCGACTTCAATGTCGATGCCGGACAACGCATGGGGGTGGCGGAATGGAAGACGGGTAGTGGCGTAGACGATGTGTGCATTTTGCAGACCCCGTCGATGATGCGTACCGATTTAAATCTGGGAAGTTTTGCAACATCCCCTCTGCACCAGGGACGCCGTATCCGCACACAGCGGCGAATGCTTGAGGTGCCGGGCATGGTCACGACGCAAAAATTTACCGACGGCAGGTGGATCACCGAGTTCTATAACGATAAACTCCTCGACATCGCGCACCAGACGGCGGAGCGCATCGCCGTGGTGATCCTTTCCGACTTTCAGACCGGGTCCGTCACGGCGCGACCTGATCTGCAGGCAAAGATGCTTGACTACGTCTTTCACGACCTCCTCAAGCGCCGCAAGGTTATCCTTAACTTGCTGGGTGACCAGATCCAAGGCCGTAATTACCCGGGTATGCCGAACGAAAGCCAGGGCATCGGGCTGATCACCGTCGACAGCCAGACCGAGTTTCTCATCGAACTGATCCGTAAAGCGATGGCGGATGCCACCCCAGAAGCCCTGCAAAACCTGATCCGTGTTGGCATCAGTGCCGGTAACCACGAATGGAATACCGGCCGGGGGAAATTCGCCGACACCGGAGCTTCACACATCTTGCCGCTCAAATACTTTTTGGAAGGGCAGTTGCGCGATACTGATACAGAAGTCCGCACGCACAACTATAAGCCCGAAGTCACCCGCCGCGGTGAGTGGTATCCGGGTTGGGCGACCACAGAGGAAACCGCGAACTACAAGATCCTCTTCGACCATTACATGGTGGAAAGATTCGGCAAAGGCAGTGGCGGTTTGGCAGTCTATGCTGCCCGCGACCGCATCCGCGGAGCGGCGGAATTGGTCGATGACACGAACTTCCTTATCAACGGTCACTTCCACCACCCAAGCTGGCTGATGTACGGGAGCAAGGTCGGGATCATCAACGGAGCCGAAGCCGGTCAGTCACATTACGAGGTCATGCGTGCCTATCGCCCCCTTATCGGCCCATCCATTCTGCACCTTGGCGGTGGCAGGGCACCGGCACTTGAAGTGTGGTCGCACAAAGCGCATGTCAATTACACGCCACAAGGGCAGTTCTCACGGGAGCACTTGGCGGAAGAAGGCTACACGGATGACCTGGATTTCGATCCGTGGCAGCACGGCTTTGGCAAGATGTTTATGCCACGCAACGGCGTAGAGTTGCGCCAGTGGCCGCAAAGTGGGGCGCAAAAATGGCTCTGGAATCAAATCGATCGCATTAACGGCCAGGTACTATCTGCTCAGCGCTGATGCACTGTTCGTGTTTTGCCTTCTTCCTATGCCCCGCAAACTCCACTTCGGCCTGAATGCGACCGACCTTCATACCACATGGGGGCAGGCGCGGCCAGAACGGCAGATCATGCCACCGCAAGCACACACCCAGCCCTTTGTGCATACCTTCTATCCGAATCTGCGGGCTGCCACCACCAACGACCGCATCTTGCTGACACGCGCCTATAACGCCCTGCGCAAGCTGCCCCCATCATCCTGCAAGATATCCCCTCTGCCGGGGCGGCAGCTCACCTGCGCGCGGGCGCCAGCGATTACTTTCCCTTTACGAGCAAATATCTCAAGTACGTCGATGGCCGTACCGAGGTGGTGTACGCTGAACAGGTATTGGCCGAGGGCCTCTATGCGAGGGCGACTACTTCGTCCTGCTGACGGGAGTGGTTGTGTGCACAACTCCAAGCAAAATCCGCTTACCCTGCGACGATTGCCTTACCCTGCTGCGCAACCTAGAGGTGGAAGCCGGCCGGAAACTGACCTTGCTTTTTGAGAATATCGATAGCAAAATGCTAAAACTAAAGGGAGTAGAGACGCTGCTGCAAGTTGCCTGGCGGCAGCGCAAAGATCTCGCAGGAATCTCCCAACATATATTGTAACCATGCCAGCACCCACAACGCTTGAGAAAAACACCACTAACGGCTTCGAAATGACTTCGCAGCACCTGCTGCCACGTTTGCACGCGTGCTTTGGCAACCCAGTATCTCCCCAGGCATATGTGAGTATCGATGCTCGCCTGGAGAAAAAACTATCGGTCTTGTGGGGCAGTATGTTGCCGGCGGAGCGTTTTGCAGGTTTCTTACACCTCTCTGGCCAGGTGGTAAATGAGACTCGCTTCGAATTACTGAGAATCGCATTGCTGCCTCCAGATCACTTTTATAATCCAGCTTTACAGCCACTGAGCGATCGTTTTGAAACTTCGATGCAGGATCATCTTGGTGGTTATTCTCCTAATCCACTACCGTGGCAGCATGGGATTCGTGAAGAGATTGATGACCCAACGGCATATCAGCAGAGTATTTTGCACATTCTTGAACAGGGCCCTTTTCACTTGATGCCAACCTCAAGACGACAAAAAGATTGGGTACCCAGTGAGCACCACTTGGTCCCTCGCAGCAGAAGGCGCTGCTTTAAATATCCGAACGGGGAGTTTTATTGTGCTAATCAAGATAAGGGGTTCCGCCTGAAAGGTTCTAACGTTATGAAGTTGCCGTCTCGTGTGCACGCAATGTATCACGAAGTATTTGCGAATATGCACCCACTAGAAGGCCTATCATTGCTTGTAGATTCGATCGAACCTTGTCTGTCAGAGAATGCTCTTGCAAGATTGCGGCGAATCACGCAAATGCAACTACACGAGTTCTACCTCAAAAAGCTACTGTTTCCGCACGAGCGTGACATTGTCTTAAGACGAGAACGAGCAGTGCAAAATTAAGAACAAAACGAGAGGGATATCAGATGTGCATGAATATGGTCGATTACGCCTATTACAGCTGCGATAGCTCATTTAAAAATCTTACTTTTTGGAGAGAGAAACGATTTGTAATACCTTTCGGTCAATCATTCGTTTTAATTCTAGCAGATCAAGGCTTTCGTACAAAGCTTTCAATCTGCGGGATTTGGAAGGTATTGTACAAAACAATCTTTATAATAAAATGAAAAATAATTCTTCCTCATTTTCTCATGAGTACCACCTTCTTTGAAAGAGAACCCGCATTTTCGAAAGAAGATATTCAGGCGGATTCTCGCTTCTGAACCGCCAAAGTACTCACGTCGACAAGGAGACAGGAAACAGAGAAAAGCAGTAAAAGTTTGGCTTCTGTACTCTGTACGCTTGGATACTTACAATCTTGTCTAAAGTACGTCAGGAGCTTGTGAGACGATTTTTTGAAAGCCTTTGATACGGAGCTCCCTCGCCACTGGCCCAAACACACGTGTTCCACGGGGAATACCATCATTATTGACTATTACTACTGCATTTTCATCAAAGCGAATGACTGACCCGTCGCGACGGCGGAGATCACGCTTTTGGCGGACGACAACAGCTTTCTGCACGGATTTCTTTTTGACGATTCCCTTAGGAGTCGCGTTTTTTACTGCTACGACAATGGTATCTCCGATTTGCGCGTAACGGCGCTTACTTCCGCCGAGTACTTTAATACACATCACTTCTTTGGCGCCGGTATTATCGGCAACGGCCAGTGTGGATTGAACTTGGATCATGGTTAGCTGAGTTCAGAAATTTCTTCAGTCGTAGCAAGGCGCCATCGTTTCAGTTTTGAAAGCGGACGGGTTTCTACGATAATCACATCGTCTCCTACTTGTTTTTTATTTTCTGCATCGTGCGCATGAAATTTCTTCGAGCGGCGGAAACGCTTTTGATACTTGGAGTGCATCACATACGTGTGAACTTCGACCACAATAGATTTCTCTCCAGACTTGCTGACGACGGTTCCTTTTTTTGCTCTCATATTAGGCAGATGTGAAAGATGCGGATAACTGTTGTTGGTTCATTGCGGTAAGGATTTGCGCGACATAGCGCTTGGCTTTCTTTAGTTTAGCAGTGTCACGCTCTTGCCCTGCAGCAATATGTAATTTGATGGAAAGCACTTCGCGCGTAGCTTTTTCGTACTCTAAACGGAGTTCGTTTTTGCCCATTGCCACCATGTCTTGAAATGTCTTCATAGGATTAGAATTCTTTCATAACAAATTTCGTCTTCAACGGAAGCTTGTGAGCAGCAAGGCGAAAAGCTTCGCGAGCGACCGTTTCACCAACACCTTCAAGTTCGAAAAGGACTTTACCAGGAACTGTCGGGAATACATAGAACTCGACGGTACCTTTACCCGATCCCATCGGTACCTCGGCAGCTTTTTGCGTTACCGGCTTATGCGGAAATACGCGAATCCAAAGTTTGCCTTGGCGCTTAAGGTAACGGTTGATGGCGCGGCGTGCCGCTTCGATTTGGCGACTGGTAATCTCACCACGGCTAATGGCCTTAAGGCCAAAACTCCCGAAAGCAATCGTGTGCCCCGACTGCGCGAGACCCCGCAGGGTGCCGCGTCCGCGATGGACTTTGCGATATTTGAGCTTTTTAGGAGTAAGCATGAAAGTGAGAAAAGCCTCGAAAATATGCGCCTTTTCGCAAAAACGCCGAGCCATCATGCCGAATAAGAGTGGGGCTTGTCAATACATTTTCTGTTATTTTGCACGCTACGATTCCCCTCCCTCTTGATTAGGGGGGGGTTGATGGAGGTAGAAATTTACAAGACGAGATATATTTTGCTAAGCTAAGGACAATTCTTTTTCAAGCAGATGCTGGATATCAAGCTCCTCCGAGAAAATCCTGATGACTTTGACCGCCGCTTACAACGCAAGGGTGTGCCCGCCGGAAGTGTGCAGCATATTCTGGCAATTGATCAGAAGCGCCGGGAATTGATGCAAAAATCTGAATCGCTCCGTGCCGAACAAAACGAGGCGAGCAAAAAGATTCCAACTGCGACTGCGGATGAAAAAGCAACACTACTTGACCGGATGAAAACCGTATCGGCAGATTTGAAGCGTGCAGAAGCAGAATTGGCTAGGATAAAAGATGAGTTCGAAGAAAAGATGAACGAACTACCGAATCCTCCGCTCGATGAAGTGCCAGACGGCGGCGAAGATGATTTTGAAGTGCTTGAAGAAGTCGGTGAAAAACCGCAATTTGACTTTGAGCCGAAGGAGCACTGGGAACTCGCCGAAGCACTGGGTATTTTGGATGTCGAACGCAGCGCGAAAATATCTGGCGCTCGCTTCTTTTTTCTGAAAGACGAACTGGCGATTCTGCAGATGGCCCTGATGAACTGGGCTTTTTTAGAAATCCAGAAACTTAGCTTCTCGCCCACTATTCCGCCGTTTATGGTGCGCGAAGAAGCGATGTACGGAACGGGGTTTTTTCCTGCAGATAAGAATGAGATCTATACCGTAAACCCGGGTGAAGACGATCTGTATTTGATCGGTACGAGCGAGGTGCCACTTACTGGATATCATGCCAATGAGATTTTGGAAGAAGCCGAACTGCCCAAGCGTTTTGCCGGCTATTCCCCTTGTTTTCGCCGCGAGGCTGGTACCTACGGTAAGGATATGAAAGGCATCCTGCGCGTGCATCAATTCGAAAAGATCGAGATGGTCGCCGTGTGTGCTCCAGAAGATTCTCCGCGAATTCACCAACAAATGCGCGAGGTAGAAGAGAAACTTTTGCAGATGCTCAAAATCCCTTACCGCGTGGTACTCATCGCCGCTGGAGACTTGGGTGGCAGTGCTGTGAAGAAATATGATCTCGAAGCGTGGCTACCAGGGCAGGGCAAGTACCGCGAAATGACGAGTACTTCAAACTGTACCGATTTTCAGGCGCGCCGCCTTGGTATTCGTGTACGTAAAGAGGATGGAGAAATCGTGATCGCCCACACATTAAATGGAACGGCCGTCAGCAGCCGCCCATTGATTGCAATTCTCGAAAACTTTCAAAACGCCGATGGTAGCGTAGATATTCCCGAAGTGCTGTGGCCGTTTAGCGGCGGGATGAAAAAGATTACACGTATATAATTCATCATTTCTTATAAACAAAGCACCTCAGCAACCCGAACGAACACAGCATACTGATGAGCTAGTTAGAGCCATTGGTCGATTTCTTGCAAATGGTCGTTCATCAGCAGGAGAAGCCTGCTTCGATAAGACAACAGATTGCAGCTGATACCGGGGAGCAGGTCGAGGCAACGTTATTACCTGTCGAAAAAACAGTGGAAGGTACAGACTGAGTAAAATACGCACTTGGGGCACATTTTTGTGTGCGCTCCTATGGTCATGCTATCTGCTATTTTATCTTCGCTTTTTCTTGCTGCTTTTGTCTGGTTGACCCTTGCCATCCGAATTCAGACGTGATTTTTCGACACCATATTCAGGAAAAAGAGCTGTAAATTCCTCACCTGATATCGATCGTACTCTGGGCGGCCCTTCGCCGTTAAACTCTCCTACTAACCTTTTAACACCTTTTTGTATTTCAAATATTATCTCCTGCGTCACATCTTCAGGAAGTCTAAGCGCCAGCCTACCTTCACAATGTGCATACTTATCATCACATGTCGCTGGCACTATCCGTACGGAATCCTTTTCATCAGCAGTCGGCGGATTGTCACATCTATCAAGGTTTTTTTACTCATAAGTCATTAAACATTTACTACTATAATATACTTAACAAAATTTTTGTCAAATATTTATGATGGCGCCACCCACTTGCTTAAGAAAGACTCAACTCTTTAAAAAACTCGATAAAACTGTTTCCCGCATCCTTAGGCCAACTATGCGGGTCGCCACCGTAGGTTTCAAAGGTACTACAAAAGATAACTGGATTTCCCTCACGACACTCGATATTTTCTTTACACGTATAATTGCGCACATCGGTGAGCTCCGTTTGCCACGCACAAAAATTTCTTTCGACCACATTCCTTTTCACGGTATCGCCATTTGACGCGACCACCAGCCGATCGTTCGGATGATGGAAAACCAGGCTCGCCACTGGACCGGTACAATCATTCCTATAAGGCGTGCTGCCGACCACACCTTTGGCGCGGATGATGTCTCCGCGTAAGCACGCGAGCTTGTTCGCGAAATAGCCGCCCAACGAATGCCCGACCACGAAAATATTTCTCCGGTCGATGCAATAATTCTCTGCCATGGCTTGAATGAGTTGGTCGAAGAAAACAACGTTCTCTGCCTGGCTCCACGAATACGAACTGCCAGACTTAGAGAGCCCTGCCGGATACACGACAATAAACTCAGATTGGGAATTTTTCTGCCAACTATTATTACGCCATTGCTTCTTTCCTTCGAGCCCCATGTAATCTTGCACCATCGCATTACTATTCGTTCTGCCGTGCAGGGCAACGATCAATCCGTGTGGCGTATTTTTGTTGTATGAGCTCGGCACGTATTGCAGAAATGCCCGATTCTTTCCCGACACCTCAAGCGGTGAAAGTGAGGTGGATGGGGTTTTTCCGCAGCCGTTAGAGGCAAAGCTGATTTCTTTGTCAGCTGAGTGGAGGATGAAATGGTGCGCGATTTCGGCGACTTGCCCACGCAAAACATGCTGCGTGACATTATAATCGCTGATATCGATGATCTCGTTTTCCGCTGCGAAAGACTCATACGGCTCGTACCAGTGTTGGCTCGAATCGCCTTTTAGTACTACATCGAGCGTGCGCGCCAAAAATGCCAGTGCCTCATGCACAGTCACATAGCCGTTAGGGCGAAACAGCCCGTCGATATGTCCGGTAGTGATCCCCTGCTCCTTGGCGGTGCAAATGTATGGTGCGTACCACGCTGCAGCCGAAACATCCGGGAAGCATTGGTACGAAATATTTGGCTGCGGATAGATTTTCGCCGCTTCCATAGAGATTTTGAGCATCTCGGCCCGGGTGACTTTTTCACGCGGATGAAACGAGCCGTCACCGATTCCGCGTACAATCCCCATTTCTTGCAGCGCGTGAATGCTGCCCACGTACCAAGAATCGCCGGTATCTGAGAAAGCGGCTTGCGCCTGGGAGATTCCCATCAAGCCACAGAATAAAAATAAGAAACCGATTGTTTTTTGTCGACAAGTGATCATGAATGGAGTCTAGAAAAGGGAGTTCAGTTGTTCAAGTGTTTGCGGAATATCAGTTGCCCCGACATTGATGATGACATCATCATTTCTCGGATCAGCAAGTACATAGTCGTAAAGCATATCAAATTCATCACGTGGGCAGGAATATTCTCGCTGTAAATTGCGCTGCCATAAAGTATCTCTTTCCGACCATAACAAAACCGTTGTTACCGAGAAATCATGCTCGAGTGCTAAGCGCTTAATGTCTTGAAAGCTGCCATGTGGACCAGTAAACGACCATGAAAAAAGCCCTTCGTGACAACAGTGTAGCTCCCATCTGTAAGATGGTTGCGCAGCACAGAAAGATAATTCTGATACGCCAACATATGCTCTTCTTCAGAAACATCGGTTACCTCGCGACTCACGAGGTGAAAATGCCAGCGGAAGGTATCGAGCTCTAAATGAGCAACTTTGCCAGCAAGGCCTTTTATAAACTGAGTAACGAGAGTTCCCTTCCCGCTCGCCGGTGGTCCACGAAAAACGAATAGTTTCTTCATAATTCATTTGGAGGCTTTTTTTTTCTGCTTTTGTTTCAACTTTTCATATTCCTGATAATATTCCGACCCCGTTTCACCCAAAAAACCCGCACCCTTACGCAGGTATTTTTTGACCACCGCAGCTTTGCCCGTTTTTACCTCAGCTTCTTTCGACTGCTCTTTGCTTGCTTTCTCTAGCTTTGCAAAACCCCACGTCGCGACATTATCGACGGTGTGTTGCACGTGGACAAAGGCTTTGCCGACAGTTTTTCCGAGAGACATGATGAATCGACGATTACGTTATGATTTAGATCAGCCCTTCGACTTCACTTCGTTTCGCTCTCCTCGAGTCTGATCGACCTCGGAGTCAAAGACAGGGCATGCTTCCATTTCCGATTCGTACATCATCGCAAAACGAAGCATGGTGGGCGCGATAGGATTCGAACCTATGACCTCCTGGGTGTAAACCAGATGCTCTAACCAACTGAGCTACGCGCCCGTTTCAAAATTGAAACGCTAGAGGATTGTAGGAATTTCCTTAAGTTTTTGCAATCAATTTTTATTGCATCAATTAGAATTTTCCCGAAGAATGGTCGGGAATTATTTTTTCACGGACGATGATCACCTGCGTAGTAAAAGACTCTTCGGGAAGCGAAATGGGTCGCTTTCAGCCGAAAGGCGAAAAAAACCTGCTCGATGAAGCGGCGGATAATGGAATTGAAATCCCCTTTTCGTGCCACGCCGGCGCCTGCATGAGCTGTGCCTGTAAAGTGGAAGAAGGAATGGATAAGATCGATCCGGAATTAGACGGGCCAAAATACATCGATACCGATGATGATGTACAGCTCTCGTGCATTGCTGGCGCAAAAGCGGAGTATGTGCAAGACGGCGATGAACATATCATCGAATTGACGGTGCTGAGTTGATGCGATGTACTCCTCTAAGTCAGGGGAGGTTGGAAGGGGTCGACACAGTGATCAACCCCCCTCCATCTCTCCCTTTCTTAGGGGGACAGCGGTTTCGGAGGAAACCGCCATTGCTCTAGCCGAGCAAAAGCTTTTTGCATTTCTTCTGTCAGCGCATTGAAATCGGCATCGTGGGCATCGGCAAAACCGATAAGCACAATGCGCAGCGGCACAAGTGGGTTAATGGGAAACCTCGCCGCTTCAGCAGCGGCAATCAACCTGCGCCGAATGCGATTACGCTTTACAGCGGTCTTCGCCGTTTTTTTCGAGACGACCACTGCCAGGCGCGGTATCTCATCGTAGGCAGGAACGGCGCGGACAACAAAAAAAGGGGTATGTAGTTTTGCCCCTTTTTGAAATACCGTAGAAAAACTGCGCGTTAGGCGTTGCTGCTTGGGCAGCATAGCATATTAAACAGAGAGTTTTGCACGTCCGCGGCGGCGGCGAGCAGTAAGTACGCGGCGCCCACCTGGGGTGCGCATGCGCGACAGAAAGCCATGTACTCTTTTTCGGCGGCGATTCTTGGTTTTGCTGATCATCTGTCAAAAGAACGTAGAGGCATTCTGTCAAAAACTTTTCGTTGCTGTCAATACGTATTGCTCCGAATAAAAAAACATCCCGGAACATTTCTGCTCCGAGGCTTCTTTGGCTAGGTGCATACTTCGGTCAAACGAGCGAATGCGTATGGTAAGGTCTAGCTCGCTAGGTATGCACATCGGTCAAACCACATATATGATAAATGAATCGATGGGTAGTTGTCAAATGTAATTGACACGCTTCTCGTGAACGGCTTATTAATGGGGATTTTTTCGAGATTGGAGACGATGTCATCTATACCTGAGCTTCAGGACCAGCAGTGAAAGGGTGAACAATGCTTCGATCGTTCCGAAGATCATGATCGGCAAGCTGTTAATGGCGGTTGCATAGAAAACCATGATCAACAGACCAATAAGCAAAGTGGAGGTCCATAAAAGCGAAATGTCCTGTGTCGATTTTGTCCGCCACGATTTCAAAATCTGCGGTAAGAGTGAGATAGCAATGAGTGCACCGCCGACATGACCGATGATCTCGACGTTCATTTTGAAAAGAAACAGCAATAGCGGTCTACGATTTCTGCAGACAAGCCCACATACACTGCCGGTGTCAGTTCCAAGAGTCGTCTCCGGCTTGTCTCGGTTATGGTGAGGTCTTGCACAAAGGCCCGAAAATCATCGAGCAACACCTGCTTGCCGCGGGTGAGCGCTTTCAACTTTTCGTACGGCTTCTCGACACCCTCAGCGCGGAGTATCGATTGTACCGCTTCAGCAAGGATTTCCGGATTTTTCTCTAAATCTGCCGCCATTGCTTCAGGAGCGATTTCTAACTTGCTAATCCCCTTTTGCAAACTGCCAAGCGCCAGAAAGAGATGACCGAATGCGACGCCAAGGTTACGGAGGACAGTGGAATCTGTTAAATCACGTTGCCAGCGAGAGATGGGGAGCTTCTCGGCAAAATGACCAAATAGTGCATTAGCGAGACCAAAGTTGCCTTCCGCATTTTCGAAGTCGATGGGGTTCACTTTGTGCGGCATCGCACTGCTGCCGACTTCGCCGGCTTTTGTCTTTTGGCGGAAAAACCCGATTGAGATATAGCTCCACACGTCGCGCGCAAAATCAATGCCGATCGTGTTGATGCGAGATAGAGTATGCGAGAGTTCAGCGATAAAATCGTGCGGCTCTATTTGCGCCACCACTGGGTTCCAGGTAAGCCCGAATGATTCGACGAATTCCTGTGAAATACTCAGCCAATCAGCATCTGGCAAGGCAATAACATGGGCGTTAAAGTTACCAGATGCACCGGCGAATTTACCGAGAAACTGTTGCGCCTCTAAAAACTCGCATTGGCGACGGATACGTGCAGCGAAGATAAGGATTTCTTTTCCCATTGTCGTCGGGCTGGCGGGCTGGCCGTGCGTGCGTGCCAGCATAGGAATTGCCTTCCACTCGCTAGCGAGCGCGAATAGAACACATTCGAGCTGTTTGACTGCTGGCAATATAATCTGCTCCACAGAATCTTTCAGCATAAGCGCGTAAGCGAGATTGTTGACATCTTCACTTGTGAGCCCGAAGTGGATCCATTCGGAAATATCCGCGAGAGAAGATTTGGCGATTTTCTCTTTTAAAAAATATTCGACCGCTTTTACATCATGGTTAGTAACCACTTCGATTTCTCGGATTTTGTTGGCATCGTCGGCAGAAAAATCTTTTGCGATGATTTCGATCTCTTCGATTTCGCTCGCGGCAAGATTGCGGCAAGGTACGTCGGCACGCTGTGCGAGGGTTATCAGCCATTTGATTTCGACGAGGCAACGATATTTATTGAGGGCTTCTTCACTAAAATACGGTTTTAATGCCGCGATTTTATTTGCGTAACGGCCATCAAGCGGAGAAAGGGCATTTTCCATAAACGGGAGCAATGTGCCCCGATTATGCCGGAAAAGTCACAAGAGCGAAAGTGGCGGATCAGTATGTTTGCGCGAATTGCGCAAGGGTGCGCACTGTACGCCCGGTCGCAAGGCCGACTTTCTCGTCGAAGGTGACCGAAGCGATATCGAGGTGGACCCAAGGCGTTTTCTCGGTAACAAAGTTCTGGAGGAAGAGGGCGCCTTCAATCGTGCCTGGCTTAAGGCCACTGCTGCAATTGACGATATCTGCCGTCTTCGATTTAAGCATTTCGTTGTAGCGCTGATGCAACGGAAGTTGCCACATCGGCTCATCAACGGTTTCGGCATTGCGCTTTAAAGAATTAAACAAACGCTGGTTATTGGTAAGCCCCGCGACAAAATCGTTTCCAACTGCGTACGCGCATGCACCGGTGAGTGTAGCCGCATCGATCATGGCACGCGGCTGATATTTTTCTTCGGCATATGCCAGCGCATCTGCGAGAATCAAGCGCCCTTCGGCATCGGTATTATGCACTTCGACGGTAACGCCATTGTACATCCGCAGAATATCGTCTGGAAAATAGGCATCGCGACTGACCATGTTTTCGACAGAGGGAACCAAAGCGATAATATTTTTTGGTGCACCCGATTTCGCAGCGATATAAAAGGCTCCGAGCATAGTCGCGGCTCCCCCGAGGTCTTGCTTCATCCATCGCATGTGCCCACCGGTTTTGATGTTGTTTCCCCCGGTGTCAAAGGTAACGCCTTTTCCCACAAGAGCAAGTGGTGCTTCGTTCTTTTTACCACCATTGTATTCAAGGATGATCAAGCGCGGTTCATATTTACTGCCCCGCCCCACACCGAGAATGCCGCCCATCCCCAGTTTTTCGAGATCTTTTTTAAGGAACGTTTTGACAGAAACACCCTTGATCTCTTTCGCGATTTCTTCGGCCTTCCGCATGACATATTCAGGAGTCGCGTCACTTGGTGGCGTATTGATGATATCTTTCGCCAACGCAACACCGCCACTGATATTTTGGAGGAGGTCGATATCACGTTTACTGCCATCGGCGATTACTTTTAGCTCGCTCAGCCGATTTGCTTTTGTATCTTCATCAGATTTCTTGCCCTTGTATTCCAAAAATTCGTAAGACCCCAAAGTAATACCTTCTTCGAAGGCGGCAAAACGGTCTTTTTCGAGGCTGCCGGGAGCAATGATCAGCGAAGTGATCTTGTGTGAATTGGCGATGCCAAATACTTTTTCACCAGCTTCGCGAGCTTCGCGTGTAGTGACCTTAGCGTTTTTATCGAGAATGTAGAGAAAAACGACCGCATCGCCAGAATAAACAGGAACAATGCCTGATTTTGCCACCGGATGATTGGTGATCACCGAACGCACGGCGCGTTTTTGAGCACGACTGAGGCCACGAAAAATCTTGCGACGTTGGGCGCTTACGTCATCTGCAAAAATCGGAGTTAGCAGTGGGGTCTTCGTATCGGGTTTTTTGAGATAGGAAATTGCAAGCATAATTTAAGATAAGAAAAAGAGCATTTGCAATTCTGGCAGATTAAATCGAGGAAAAAAAGGGTTTTTTATCAGAAAAACAAGTCAGAGAGCGAAGAATCCCTGCACTTTCGGTTACATTTAGGGGGCGACGCCTTGTGCTTGCTCTAGAACCTACCCGCCTGCCGTACACATTCATACATCGCGATTCCCGCTGCCACAGAAACATTGAGTGATTCTTTGATGCCGAGCATCGGCAAGGAATAAACGACATCGGCGGCTAGTAACGCTTGCGCCGAAATACCATCGACCTCATGCCCCACCACAAATGCAAAATCAGTTTGCGGCAGTTCAGCATCAAAAAGAGATTTGGCGTGTGAAATAGACTCAAGAGCATAAATCTTAAAGCCATCAGCCCTGAGTTGCGTAATGGCTTCTATGGCAGAGGCGGAACGGCTCCAGCGTACAGACTTTTCCGCTCCCAAAGAGACTTTAGCGATTCGCAAATCGGAAGGGTCGGGGGTGTATCCGCTGCAGATGATTTCGTCGAAACCGGCGCCATCAGCACTGCGAAAACATGCTCCCACATTGTGAACGGAACGAATGTTTTCGAGAATCAGATACTTTTTCATGACTTACGCTTCGCCTTTTGGGATAACCGCGTCGAGCGCACCCCACTCAGCGTCACCTTCTGAAGGAACGAGTATGGTGACCTCGTCGCCCACATCGGCGCGAAAAAAGGTGACCGATGCCAGTAGTATCTTGTATGACTTTCCGTTGGCAAGCACCTTGTACTGACCGTTTTCGTACGTGAGCGGGCCAACAACAGAATTACGATCGACCGGGCCGATCTGTTTATAGATGAATTTTCCGTCTTCGGTAATAGTGAGTTTCATCTGGTCGCCCACGACGAGTTTAGATTTACTGGCATAGTTGGCAGGAACCGGATAACTGCGCTCGGTAGCATCAACCATGTTCTGGCCATCAAATACGCCCTCGATAATGCGGGAATTCTCACTGATTTCTGGAGCGGCAAGTGAGCGAGCACGAGTTTGCACAAAATCAATATCGCCATCGGCAACATCACCTGCCAGGTCAGAAACCAGGCGGCGAGCAGAGCGGATCTGTTTTTCGGCATTATCAAGCATCTCGCGGATGAGCGCTAATTTATTCGTATCGGACATTTGTGTTAGTTAAAAAGAGAAAGGTTTCGTTTCAATCTGGATCTTATCGGCGACTTTTTCAAGAGCTTCACGCGGTTGCAGTCCCGTTTGTGCTCCGTAGTGCGAAACCACAGCAGCAGCATTCATGGTACCAATTTTCATCGCCTGGGGCAAATCATTTCCCCACAAAGTGGATCCGACGACGCCCGTCATGTAACTGTCGCCTGCACCAAGCGTATCGACCCGATGCGAATCTGGGCAGACCTCGCAAAAGTAGAGGTTTTTGCCATCGCAGCCGATCGAACCATTGCGCCCATCACTGACAATAACGCGGCCAGTTGAGCCGGCCCGATAAAAAGCCTTAAAAATATCATCGAGTTCTTCGGCCTTGGTAAATAAACGCGCTTCTTCGAGATTGACGAGCAAAATATCAACCGCCGGCAACAAGTGATGATATTC
This sequence comes from uncultured Candidatus Peribacteria bacterium, assembly GCA_964558715.1. Taxonomy (GTDB): domain Bacteria; phylum Patescibacteriota; class Gracilibacteria; order CAIRYL01; genus JBGSOV01. The sequence continues at coordinate 54,975 of CAZLFD010000001.1, forward strand.
TTCGACACCTTGCACCAGCGATTCGCGCCCGGGATTCCAACTGAGAAACTTTTCTGAATTACGGATAAAATACTCCGAAATCCTGGTAAACACTTTTTGTGAACAACCCGAAAGATGCTGCAAGCAGACACCATCAAACTTATCGAGAATCAAGCCTTCGAAATCGTCGAGACAGTCGTTGGCTCCAGGAGTAAAGAGCACTGTGCGTTCACCGGAATCGGAAGAAAGTACCACCGAAAAGCCACTCTTCTCGCCTTCTGCGACTTGCACGTAGGTAAAATCGACGCCTTCGCTTTTTAGGTTTTGCTTAATACGTTCGGCAATAAAATCATCACCGATCTTTCCGAGCACCGATGCATTGATGCCAAAGCGCGATAATCCGACAGCGACATTTGCGCCGCCGCCGCCAAAAGTTTCGTGGCGTTCTTTAATGCGGACTTTATCGCCCAGGCAAAAACCAATATATTCGCCCTCTGGCTCTGTAAAGAGTTTTTGGCGAGCAGGCTTGAGGAAGAGATCGCTCGTGAGCGAGCCAAATGTCAGAAAATGTTTTGTGTCCATGTGTCAGGCGGAATGTTGGATAGGTGCGACTTGCGGATGCAAAGGGTGAATAAAAAAGGGATGTTTGGTCGGAGCCGGTCGTTCGCGGAAGCGCCACTTGATAGCCACTGCTGTTATTGCAAAGACGATGGCAAGGGCAGCAAGAATCAGAAACGCAACGCGAATACCAAAATACTCTGAAATCACACCGAGTGCAAGGGCACCGAGCAAAACTCCTAACCATTGGAACACGATCTGCAATGCCGCTACGCGCGGCGCTTTGGCATGGGGTGTATGCGCGGCGATAATCCCCAGGTTCGCCGGGTGGATGATGGCGAGCGAGAGTGAAATACACACCGAGAGCAGAGCTACCATGAGCGGCGCATCGACCTGCGAAAGCATAAAAAACGGAATTACGGAAAAGAGAAGTCCGCCAATAATAAAGACCATCCGGTCGGTACGGTCTTCAAAAATCGAGATCATGCCCGAAAAAAGCAGAGGAATCTGCATCGTTGCCATCAGCAAGCCGACGCGCGCCGGCGACAGTTCAAGTTGAAAAGCAAGCAAAGGCAGAAAGAGGAGCAAAGCGTTACGGATCAATTGCAGAAAACAGATCAGTATCAGTGAAAATTTAAGTGGCGCCGCCAACGACCAAAACAACTGAAAGAGTCCTTTTTCTTCTTGCAGGATGATGTCGGGGCGCAGCACCGACCACGAGAATGGAGTCTGGTTCGTTTTCTTTCTTTGGTGGATCAGAAATCCGGATGCGGTAATGCAGCAGATTCCAATCAAAAAAGCGATGGGAACGATATCGACAAAAGCGACGCCAGCAAAACCGGCAAGCCCCATAAGCACAAAACCAGAAAGAGCCGCAGAAGACATCCAGGCTGCATTGCGAAAAGAAAAGTTGGCACCAAAAATGGTGGAGGCATTTTCTTGATTACTTGAAGTCATCAGTGCTTCACGCGTCGAAACATCGCGGCCGGCATTGCCGATTCCTTGGATGATCGCGCCCAAAAATAATACTAACGGGCTCATCATCAGTCCTCCAATCAAATAGAGCACCAAAGCGACAACAGTAAAAATGCGGGCAAAGAGCGAGATGCCTACACCGCCATGGCGTGAAATAATCTCAGACATCGGCCCCAACGAGAGCAGTGCGACAAGCCCGCGCAGAGCGAATACAAGACCGACAAGCAGTACATTCTGAAAAATATCATTAACAAACACCGAAAAGAAGGGATCGATAAATCCCCACGCCAAAAAATCCAACGAAAAAGCGGCGATCACGAGCTTTACTTCAGGCGAAAAACCCGACTCGCGCGCCGGTGCTGTCTGTGCGGCAGGGGCTTTCATGCGAGGGCGTAGCGGATCGCCCGATGGAAAAAGAACATCGAAGCAGCAAAGGAAACCGAGAGGAAGAAGAGGAAAAAAGCTTCGATCCCGCTATCGGGAGTACCACTGACACTATCGAAATTTCCGTAGATCGGCGGATATTCCGCAGCGCTATGGATTCCGGAAAACTGCGGTGTTTTGCGCACTTCGGTATATTCTTCACCGGTCGGCACACCGTATTGGTCGAGCGGAACAACCGTAAAATAGTACGGAATATTGTTGATCAGATCTGGGATAATCGCGCTTCTCTGACGACCAGAAACACTAAAACGTTCCGAATAGACTCCGGATGAGATGCCGAACTGAATATCAAAATACGAAGCCGGTTGTGTGGGCGCATCCCACTGTAGCTCGACGGAGCCATCGCGCGGAATCGCAACCACACTTTTTGCTTCTAAGGGAGCAATAAAAGGAGTCGGGGTTGGTGTAAAGATGGTAGGAGTCGCAAGCGGGGTCTGCTCAATCGGCGTGGCCGAAACTGGAAGTGAACGTGCACTTTCGATATTTCCCTGACCAACCGCCGATACGGTGAAATAATAGAGTTGGCCGTTTTGTAGGCCAGAGATAATAGCGCTATTAGCAGGAGCCACGACTTCGGCTGCAACCGTATCGACAATAAGTTGATTGGTTCCAGAGTAAACGCGATAGGCAGTGATTCCCTGCCCTGGCGGTGGCAACCACGAAAGTGTAACGGTGTTCGTTCCGGCTGTTGCTGTCACGTTACTTGGTGCAGCCAATATCGAGTCTGCCTTTACGACGAGCGAAGCTTGCGCCGGGTGCTGAGTCATGTTCTCGAGTTCATCGAGCAGTTCAACATTCAAAATATATTCACCAGGTGTCTCTGGCGCCTTGACCGACATACTGTATTTATTCGGCTCGTCACGTGAAGGAAAAAGCTCCGTTGCCTCACCGGCAGAGCCAAAGCGGATAGTGACGGATTTTAGGTTTGGCTCAGCAAAGGCAGTAACTCGTACGGTAGCGCCTTTTTCCACCTCACCCTCAGGGTAGATCGAGACATCTGCCGGATCTGGTGGCGTGGCATCGACTTCAAATGTCACCGTTTGCGACACCGCTTGATCTCCCTCTACCTCTTGCACATATATCGAATGGCTGCCGTCCGAAATATTCTTAAGTTGATAATCGAAATCCCCTTTTCCATTGATTGGCACGATGACCGGTTGTTCATTGCCATCTTGAATGACGACGTCATCCAGATAGAGATTGATGTCAGAATTTGGCGACCCGCTCCCAAAAATAGTGATCGAGCTGTCTCCTAGTTTTGAACCAGTTGCGGGAATTTTGATTTCGAGATCGGCGTTTGAAGGTGTAGAGGTCGGCGGAGGAGTCGTCTCGATTGGTTCTCCACACCCCTCGCCCACACACTCTTCGACTACCTTTACGGTCGCCTCGCCTTTAATATTGGGGGAAACAGCAGTGCCATCGAAATCAAACACGGTGATCGTATGGGTACCGGTTTCACTGAATGTTAATCCTTTAGTAAAGACTTTTTTCCCTTCATCAAAATCACTGAACTGATAGGTGCCGCCATTGGGCAAGGTGGCGAGATCATCGGTCGCCTGGATGATGATGGTGCGATTATAATCGCGTACCGTTTTATCGTTTTTATCAGCAGCTGTGATCGTGATATCCGTCGGTACGCCAAATTGCGCCTCGTCCGCGATCTCGATATTAAAATGATCGATCTTGTCGTAGGTGTTGTCGCCGGCATCATCTCCTGGAAAAAACGAATTTGCCTGATAAATATTCAGATTGCCACCAGCAAATGGCGGCCCGTTCTGCTTGAAAAAAACCACCTTTGCGCGGGCGTCAAGCGTGACGCCAGTGTTTTTATCGTAGGCACTCAGTGTCGAAACCCCGTCACTCTGCGAACGGACTTCGAAAACGACTTCACCATTTTGATTTGTAAAGCCACTCCCGATCGCCTCGACTTTGTCTTCTGTACGCGATGAAATGAGGGTAATGAGGTGATTAGGAATCTCGTTGCCATGACGATCGACGAGGCGTGCGCGAACTTGTGCTGCCTCGCGGCCGTTTGCTGCTGCTGCATCACGAATGGCGGTGAGCGAAGAATGTACCGGCGAAGTAGCATCCGGGTACACAGTAAAAGCCGCTTCTGGAGCAGCTTTCCAAGATTTATCTTGCGGGTATGCACGCACACTGTAGTCACCCGCCCGGGTTGTGTGAAATCCATCAAAATCCGTCGTCGCGATACCATGTTCGTCAGCTGTTTCAGAGATTTCGATGATTCCTTGCGGTTTTTGCACGCGAAAAACAACGGTTTCACCGGGGCTTCCTGCGGTTGTTGTGAGCCCTGCCGAGTAACCGGCGATCGTATCGGTCGCGTCGACCAAGGCGGCTACAGCCGCTTGTGCAAAGCCGAACGAACCGACAAGGGCAAATGCCCAAGTAAAAACCAAAGATTTCACTGTTTTTTTGATGTCTGTTGGTATTATATTATCAATTTATTATCTCAAAAAAGACTCCGAAAATCAATAGTCTTCAAGCTGTTTTTTTCGGGGTTACCTAAGATGGCTGCTCGCTGTCGTCTGAGAGCAGTTTTTCGATTCGCATTATCGACTCTGCCGCCGTATCAAGCACAAAAATCAGCTTTGGCGTGCGTTTTTGCGTAAGCGCGGGTGTGATTTCGCGTTGCAATACTCCGGCCATGGCGTTGAGTTTTGGAATCAGTTTACTGGGATTTTTCTGCGAGTGCGTAAATATACGTGCCTCATGCAGATCGGGGGCGACCCTGACTTCAGCGATAGTAATCAGGCCAAAGTGCGGCTCGAGTGGAATCATATGCGGCGCAAGTGCCCGCTGAATAATACTACCGATTTTTTCCGTTCTTTCGCTCAAGAGTCTGTTACAATAACGACGCTTGTTTTACGTGATTTGTCTGTAAATTACAAATGAAGATTGCAGTCTGTGGTACTCCCGATTTAGCGGCACACGTGTTTGAAGCGATTCGCGCATCTGAAAAAGTGGAGGTTGTAGCGGCAGTGACCATGCCTGATGCCCCGGCAGGTAGAGGAAAAAAACTGACTGCTTCGCCAGTAAAACAATGGGCAGAAGTGAACGGGATTCCTGTCTGGCACCCTGAGAAAGCGGATGAGGAGTTTGCGCAACAATTGAAAAACTCTGGAATCGAGTTGATGATCGTGATTGCGTACGGGCGAATTTTTTCGGAAAAGTTTTTAAATGCCGCACCATCGGCCTGGAACCTGCATCTTTCAATGCTCCCAAAATATCGGGGTACGTCGCCGGTACAAGCGGCGATTTTGAATGGAGACGCGGATTCGGGGGTCACTGTATTTCGCATCTGCCCAGGTATGGATGATGGCCCGATCGTCGGGCAAAAGGCGTTTTCGATTGCAGATGACCGTGCAGATCAGGTAACAGAGAAGATCATTGCTCATGGCTCCACACTGCTCATCGACCTTCTGCACAAAAAGGTAACGGGCGAGACGATTGCAGAAATACCGCAAGATGATAGCCGGGCAACCTATTGCCAAAAAGTCAGCAAAGACGATGGCAAAATCGACCCACAAACAGACTTGGCAGAACTTGCTCTGCGCAAAATCCGTGCCTATTACCCGTGGCCATCTGCCTGGTTCGAGTGGAGCGGCAAGCGGGTGAAACTCTTGAATGCTATTTTCCCACCTCCTCAAGAGGGGGAGTTGGAGGGGGTGGATATTTCTCCGGCACTATTCACCGCCGACAAAAGCGGCCTTTATCTCGGCTTTGCCAATGGAGCACTAGAGATCACCGAAATCCAACCAGAAGGAAAGCGTGCCATGACAGGCAAAGAATTTGGGAGTGGTCTTCGCTAACACAATAATCACTTGTGTAACAAAAAAGACAGCTCGGTGCTGTCTTCTTCTATTTCTTACTACTTAAAAATTACAGGCTTATTTCTGCCCTTTCGCCATCTTACCACCATGTCCCTTCCATTTACGTGTTGGGGCAAATTCGCCGAGCTTATGCCCGACCATATTTTCAGAAATATAAACGGGAGTATGCTGTTTGCCATTATGCACGCCAAAGGTAAGCCCAACGAACTCCGGATGGATATCACAAGACCGTGCCCAGGTTTTGATGACAGTCTGCTTGTCAGAGCTTTTCGCTCGCTTTACCTTTTTCATCACACGTGGGTCTACAAAGTAGCCTTTTTTTGAACTTCGAGTCATAAGAGATCAGAGAAAATTATTTCTTCTTCTTGCGACGGCGGATAATAAACCGTCCGGAAGGTTTTTTTGCATCACGAGTTTTTTTGCCAAGTGCCGGAGCACCCCAGGGCGTTTTTGGGTTCTTCAGTCCGATTGGGCTGTGCCCCTCACCACCTCCGTGAGGATGGTCGACTGCATTCATCGATTTTCCAAGTACCTGAGGGCGAAAGCCCATTTTGCGTCTTCGTCCGGCTTTTCCGATACGCACATTCGCGTGGTCGCCGTTCGAGACAATACCGATGGTGGCATAGCAGTTTTTCGGAATGTAGCGTACTTCTCCACTTGGCAATTCGATTTGCGCCATCGGCCCGTCGAGCGAGGCGATTTTTGCAGAAGCACCTGCAGAGCGCACCATCTGAGCGCCTTTTCCGCGTGTCAATTCGACATCAAAAACAGGGTATCCCGGAGGGATATTCTGGATTTCCATGCGGTTTCCGGTTTGGATTTTAGCTTTCTTATCGCACACGATCTCATCACCTTCTTTTACTCCATCAGGAGCAATAATATATCGCTTTTCACCATCGGCATAGACGAGCAAGGCAAGAAACGCCGTGCGGCCTGGATCGTACTCGAGAGCAGAGACTTTCGCCGGAATACCCAGCTTATTTGTGCGGTCGCTATCGATAATACGGATCTTGCGTTTTACTCCTCCACCACGATGGCGCACAGTAATGTGCCCGTGAGCATTACGCCCAGCGTTACTTTTTCGCTTCATCAACAATGATTTCTCCGGCTTCTTTTTTGTGAGTACGGAATAGTCGACTACGGTCGATTTTTGTCCTGCCGTTGAAGAGTTAAGTTTACGGATTGCCATTAGCTTGTAGAAGAAGCAGTGGGTTTTTCTGCGGCTTTATCAGCCGGTTTCTTAGCAGGTTTTTTTGTTGCTGTGCCTGCCATTTTAAGGATATCAAAACTTTGGCCTTTCTTAAGCGAGATGATGGCTTTTTTCTTAGGCTTGCGTTTCGCCTGCGGGCCATGCTTACCACGCACACGGATTTTCACTGGCATGTAGACAATACGGACCCCATCTGCCTCGACACTAAAATACTTTTTTAGTGCAGATTTGACATCAGTTTTTGTCGCATCCGAGTGGATGTGTAAGACCACCTGATTATTCTCTGAGTGGCGCATCGCCTTTTCAGTAACGACTGGGCCGGTAATGACTTGTGTAAGATTCATGATTCAGCAGCAAAGATCTCTTGTGCCCTAGTAATCGCATCTTGCAAGAAGACGATTCTGTCGGCACTCATTATATCGACAACATTCAAATATTGAGCGGTGATTGTTTTTACGTACGGCAGATTGCGAGTAGACTTTTGGATGACATGATCGGTACTTGGTACAACGATGATCGTGCGGCGATCACAGCCCATTTTTCCAAGCAGTTCGGCAAACAGTTTCGTTTTGGGATCGGTTGAACCAAATGCCTCAAGCGCGATAATCGCCTTGTCGTTTGCCTTGGTGGTCAATGCCGAAAATAAAGCCTTGCGGCGCATCTTCTTTGGCATGTTTTTACTGAGGTTGCGTTCGTTCGTTGGGCCGAAGATCACTCCGCCGCCGCGCCATTGTGCCGAACGGATAGAACCTTGCCGAGCACGACCTGTTCCTTTTTGGCGCCATGGCTTACGCCCCCCTCCGGCGACTTGGGTCTTGGTTTTTGTCGCAACGACATTTGCGCGAGCATTGCCCCATTGACGTACAAGCGCATCGTGCATCAAACCCATATTGACCTCGACTTCAAAGAGCTCTTTAGGGAGTGTCACCGTTCCTTTTTTGCTGCCGTCGGATGCGTAGAGATCTACATTCATGATTGTTTCGTGAGATAAACCACGCCGTCTTTTGCGCCCGGAATCGGGCCTTTAATAGCGATAAGATTACGAGCAACATCAACCTTGATGATTTCGCGGTCGCGCAGCGTGACTTGATTGTTGCCCATGCGGCCGGCCATCTTCAAACCCGGCTTGGTACGACCCGGCATTGCGCAAGCTCCTGTAGAGCCATGGCGGGGGTCTTTCGTACCATGCGTTTTGCGGGCGACGTGGAAGTTGTGGCGGCGAACCTGCCCCTGAAAGCCGCGTCCTTTTGCGACTGCCGTGATATTCACTTTTTCACCGTCTTCAAAAATATCTGCTTTGACTTCGTCTCCGGCCTTAAATTCTCCTTCTCCGTGAAATTGGCGTAGTGTGCGATATTTTTTCGTTTTGCGTAGCTTGCTTAGTTTTTCTCCGCCTAAGACCACAGCGTTAAAGCCATCTTTCTCGGTCGTTTTAATATGATGGACCGTGTTCGGCTCACAGACAATATAAGTGACCGGGATGAAGCTTCCGCCTTCCTGGAAAATCTGTGCCATACCGAGTTTTTTACCGATGAGTCCGGGCATGAGAGTGAAAAAATTGAGAGCTTCCACGGTGCGAATGGTGTCCTACATGCTGCGGACAAATCGCGGGGAAGATCAAAAACGCCAAGACATTATCTTTATTTGGCTATCCGCTGTCAAGAAGATTTTTACGAAGCAATCAGCAATTTGCAATCAGCAATCAGAAAATTACAGAAAATTTTAAGAAAAAGCACGTCAGGAGAGAGTTAATACGCGGAGCTCTTACCACTGAGCTCGGGAGAGTTAAAGGGGGTCGAGGCTTCTCCTGTCTCTGCACGCTCGAGTCTTGTCACAATGGATGTGTGAAGCACAACAGAACAAATCATCGCACGAGAAGCACACAAGGGAGACGTAAACGCTTTCACGGCTTAACCACCTACCAGTCTCTCTTCTCGATTTAAAAATACTATTTCTCATGAGATAACGTCGTCTGACGGCTTCGGAACAAGACTTGTACGAGTGAAACCCATAATCACGCCGAAACTCTGGACTGAAACGCATCCACTAAAATATGTGCCATCCGCTCTCTCGCCTCGGCATCAACTGTCGCACAAAAGCTGGCTTCTGGGTGAAACTGGGTGCTGACAATACGTACATCTCCTTGGGGGCCGAGTACAAGCATGCCGTAGCAAATCCCCTCTTTACACCATGATTCTTCTTTTAGTGTCGCGAATTCGACCGCCTGCAATTTTTCTTCAGGAGTAGTATTACGAAATTTCACGTGATATTTGTGGAACGCCATCCCCTGCACAAAATCGCTTTTATCCGCCGAAGCAGGCGGTTGCGTATCAGACTTTTGAAGTTGCAGCTGCACGTTGCGGAATCCGCGTTTAAACTCGCTGTTTTCGTTTTGTACGACTTCCATCTGCAAAATATGGCCTAAGGCCTGATGCGAAAGACACAGTGTTATCAGCCGCAAATCGGGCAGTTCACCGCTTTCGATCTGTGCAAGCGCTGCCTTGAGTATCGCCTGTAAACGTTCTGTTTCGACCAGATGTTCATCTTTCGTATTGCGTATGTTTTGCGGCCCTCCGGTAAAAACCGCTAGGCGCGTATTTTGTAACTCGGCGAGTAACTCTTCTTCAGTTGTTTCTGCAATATTATAGATGCGGTAGTCGATTCCTTCGCCTCCGAGCAACTCTGGGGCGATGAGGTTTACCATCACCTTGATGCGCGCGACCGTTGTTTCTTCCCATTCTTCATGTGTACTGCCGCATTCGGCGTACACGTCATCGGGAATATAGTTACTGACGATCAGCACCTGTGCCTTGTTCAGAGTGTTGCCGGTAGAAGATGATATAGATGACATGGTTCAAAAAAGAAAAACCCTCCCCATTTTCACGCAAGGAAGGCGTCCGTAGAAATTATCAGAAATACGGAATCAACGCCCTCCGGATGCGCAGCAACAACAAGCAGAACAGGTGCAAGGCTGGCGGAAGACAAGATTCATATTCATCGGCTTACGAAATCACATATATAATACGTGTTTTTTCCTCGCGTTGTCAATATTTTAGCCACGGTGATCATCATTCTAATCACTATGTAGAATGATCAACCTGAAAATCAGCTTCTATGAGTAAAGCCTCGCAACGAGGCTGCGCGGCTTCGCTTCTACTACCTGACACTGATTGACGATTTCGTCTCGTTGCTAGAACGGAGGATCACTAGCCATGGATGCTTTGAGAAAAGCGGGGAAATCAGGTATAGTAATGAGAAATCAAACGCAAACACATGACGCTGAAAGAGATGTTGCTCGATGTATTTTTTCCGGAGACGCTGAAAAAAGCGCAACAAGAAAACGTGCCCGAGCAAGCAGTTGTAGAGGCGGATGATACAACGCTTAACGCAGAAGCGAAAGCAAAACGTCGTCCTAAAAAACCTGGCAAAAGGCCGCACCCGGTAAAAACGTTTTACACCTGGATCATCGGCAGCATCTTGTTACTGATGGGGATTATCTTGATATTCAATGCGGTGATTCCGGCATTGATATTGATCGGCATGACGATTTTGGTAATACCCGCCGGCGAAGATTTTTTGTATAAGACGTTCGGCTTTGACTTCTGTCGCCAATGCAAAGGCTGGATTTTGATCATCGGCACTTTGATGTTTCTTGCCAGTCTGGGGGCGATTTTTCAAAGCTGATCGACATGAATAGTTGTAATACTCATCGCTTGTTTGCTGACAAACTTCGGCAGGTTTTTTGAGAATCAGTGGATGCTCGAAGCGGTTAGTCGACCAGTTTGAATTTATCCAGAAAGTCGGCAGTACTCATTTTGGTCTCGACTCCGTAATCGCTGTCGTTGCGATCGATAAACACAACTTCACTACTGCTTGTGCGCAACACTTCTACTTTATCGCGGTAGGCATCTTTTTCTTTCCACTCTGAATATTTTTGGATGTTTTCTGGGTCGCCTTCTACGCATACGAATTTTTCCAAAAAGTCTGACTTTTTCATGCGCCCTTTCGTGCCATAGTCGCCACCATCGGCATCACGAAAGATGATTTCGCTGCCACTGATATATTCGACTTTTACTCGATCGTGCCCGGTGCTTTTCTCGCGCCAATGGGAATTTTTGGTGATGTCGGATGAATCGCACATATTAGTTAATAACCTTCATGGTTTACACCATAGTTTGCTAGTGCGATCTCAGGCGTACCATATCTATCCTTGATATATCGCATCATGCCTACAGCTTCAGCTATCGGATTTCCAATACCATTTCTGCCACCCGGATAATATCGATCTACATTAGCCTGCAAGAGTTGACCCAGACCAGTTGCCGAAGAAACAACAGGAGTATCATTTATCACTACTTCTCCTGAACGACCTTCATGATTCTTGATTGCATTATGTATGTCTGCCCAAACCTCGGGGTGTCTTCTTACATAATTTTGATTACCGGGCTCATAGGCCTCACTAAAAGTATAGTTCGGTAGACCGACTATACCAGCAGACTCACGGTTAAGAATTTCATGCAAAGCAGTCGAATTAGCCCAATCTTCAGGTAAATCATATTCTCGAGCAGCTTGACGAAATAGCATTCTTGCTTCTACAGAGCCAGGCATATAGGTGGCTCTACTTAGGTCAGCAGGAACATCCGGTAGTGGTTCTCGTGAAATATTAGCGGTAATGCCTGATTGAATGGATGCTACTTCCTCACGATAAAAATAGTGTCCGCGAGATTGCTCTTCTTCGGAGTAGCCAAGCGAGCCAGTGATCTCATCATATTTTTCCACACCATGAATCATTAATAGGTAAGCCAAAAACTCAGGAGAGTATCGTCCGGAATTCTCATCGATAGTAGTATCTGGAAACTGGAGCTGAAATTTACCACGAGCACGACCAACAACGGTGCTGATCATTTCAGCTCTTTGTGCTTCGTCCATTCCCTCGTAACCATCAACCAGTTCTTGCTGCGCTTTCAGGGCAAAGCTCGGTTCGATACCACGCTCAAGTGCCGCACGCGCGATAGCGATATCGGCCTCTTGGTCTTCAGGAATATTCAATACAACAAGGTTTTCTTCCACTTCGGCTTGCATCTTAGCTATCGCCGCTTCATCTGCAACTTCATCGATCGTGATTGTTGTGTCGGTAAATATCAGCAAGCGCTCGCCGTTTTCGGCATAGAATTCGCCCTGCAGCCCGCTGCGTTCACCTCTCAATCCGTCGATGGTAATCTGGCGTACTTCGGGCGGAAGGAGATGACCGGCTGTAACTTGTAACTCAAGTTCCTTATTGCCGCGAAAATCAATACTTATTTCTTTTCCTTCAGAAACATTCTGGTGACCAGTCAATAAATAGAGCCGGTGCACAGATGATAAAAACTGGTCTGTATTCATCTTAGGCAGCATTTCCTCGGGGCTACCTCCGACGCGTTCGTGTAAAGCAAGTATTCGAGCGTGTTCTTGCTGCATATCTGTCTGCTCTAATTCAAGCTGCTCAACAGCCGGTGATTGAATGTCCTTTTCCATGACAGTTAACTATTGCTGCGAAAACGCCTGAAAGACAAAGTCTATAAATGTCTCTCGTGAGATATACGGAGAATTTCCACTTAAATAGAGGAGCAATGGGGAATCTTTTCGGATTTCTGTATAAATATTTTGCTCAATAAGTAGCAGAAGTTCAGTGGCATCTTGCTCAGAGAGATATTCTTTGGTCGAGCTCTTTGACCCTTGCGTCTCTGGCTGCAAGTATCGCTCAAGCAACTGATTTGGCGAAGCGGTCAGCGCAACGGTGTTGGTACTTGTACTGCGTATCGCATCTACCACCTCGAGCTGCATCCCAAAATAGTGCAGGAGAAAAGTATAAGCCTCTCTTCGGGTAATCACTTTTTGCAGATCATATCGCTCGGCCTCAGCCAAGTCAGGAAAACGCCCCTCACGCAAGATCGCCGCAACGATGTTTGTCCAATCAGCTGCTGCATGCATTGCGGTCAGTTCGCTCGTAAAAGCATCGGTTTCAAAAGAGTGCGCAAATTCAGTGATGATCGATATGATCGTCTCATCATCTAAATCGGGGTCGGTATATTTAAGGTATGAATACAAACCGGTGATCAAGGCTGCTGCCTGCGAAGTGCCGCTTTTCGTGCCATAGCGGCTGCCCGGCAAAGTACTAAGCAGCTTGCCCGGCACGTTGATGTCGACCCACTCACCAAAATTCGATGTTCTCCAACGACCGCCATCGATGTTGGCAGAACCGACCGAAAGCACTTCGTCGTATGCGGCGGGGTATTGTTTGGAGCTATCGGCATTATTGCCGGCCGCAGCTACCAGATAAGTTCCGTTCTCTTTGATATCACGGATCGCATTGCGAAAAATCCGCGAATCTTCCGAAAAACCAAAACTCATATTGATTACATCCGCCCCGTTGTTTTTAGCATAATGCAAGGCAGCGATTACATTTGCCAGCCGCAGCCCATGTTTATCATCTGCCACTTTAAGGATCATCACTTCGGCCCCTTGCGGATTCACGCCAGACATATCCGATAGGTAGGTCGGCTTTGCTGAAATAACTCCGGTTACATGTGTGCCGTGCCCCACACTATCACTCACATCGGCCGAATCATTCACAAAATCCCAACCCTCAATATCGTCGATACGCCCGTTGTTATCATCATCAACACCATCAGTGCCGTTGGCTTCTTGCAGATTATTCCATACACCATCAGCAAGCGCCGGGTGCTTATCATCGATTCCACTATCAATTACGGCCACACGCAGTTGTCTTACAGGACTCCTCGCCGCTTTCGGTGAATCATCCAACTCTAAAACAATCGAAGGTGCTCCACCTGAACCAGAGAATAATTCTCCGACCTGGTTTTTTTCAGCTGCTTCTACGTGCCATAAATCGGCATACGCGTTGATCATGGCATTTTCGGCATCTGCTTGTGCACTTTGTAGTAACATCACTTCACCACTTTTTGTTTGCAGCAATATCTCAGACTTGACATCGGTCGCCATTGATTCTTCTGTCAAGACATCCGCCATCAAGCGGTTTGGTGAAGCCAGGCCGATCAACTTGCCATCTACGACCGACGAGATGCGCACCACACTAAAGCGCTTATTTAAGAGCTCCATCCCCTTTTTCTCTTGTGAAGTCAGCGAGAATTCTGCGCTTGATTTCTTCCAGTGAAACCCTGGCGATGCACCGCCGATCAACACCCCCAGCGCAATAAAGCAAAGAGCAGTTGCAAAGACGACTACAATGGCACGTTTGGATGTATATTTCATTTTTATTCAATTGGTGAATGCCTTATTATACATTATTTAAATATTTATATCAATAACTTGAAATGCATTTATATTATCACTGAATCATGACTTAGAAGATTATTCATTGCGCGAATCACCTAATATACATAACTTGTAAAAGAACTATTTTTGTATTCATGCAAAATCACCCACTTGCACTGAACAAAATAAGTGTTTTATACAATTTGACTTGACTTATAATATTATAATTATGGAACTAAAGTTGCCTCTCTACAAAATAGTTTTATAGAAACTACAATTTAATTGTGTTTTTAAATTGAATAAAATTTTTATTATTTTTCATAAATTACATTTTAGAGCTATTTTTTATACATCATAGATATTATTATTAGCAAAAGAAAAGACTTAACAAACCAACTTTTAAATATAAAATGTACTGGGTTTTTCACAAGACCCGCTGTATACGTCAATTTTCTCTTTTTATTCATACCATGAAACATTGGTGCCGCAGTAGCGTCAGCTTAGTCGCTACATTCGCGCTGGTACTCAATGCACTTGTCCTGCCGATTTCGGCTGTTGCACAAGGCATTACCAGCGACCAGATAGTTACAGATGTCGAGATCACCGCAGAGCCGGTGACCGAGACAGAAGTTTCTCCTACCGAGACCGATCCGACTCCGACTCCGGAGGCGGAAGAGTCGACCCTTTCCGAAGAGGAAGATTCTTCTGAATCAGAAGCATCTGAATCATCCGGTGGTGGTATTTCTTCTGACGCCGTGGAAACGGAAGAAACATCCGACATTCGACCGCCTGCCGCACCAGGTGGTGTAAGTGCAGACGCCGTAGCGAATCCTTACTTTAATGGATTCGAAACGGACACTACCGATTGGAACGACTATCTTGGCAGCACCATTACGCGTGTAGCGTCAGGATACAATGGCGTAACCAGCGCCGATGGAGATTACCATGCCGTTCTTGGCCTTGGTGACCTGATCGACTCTGGTACTTATGCCGGACAACGTATCGGCCCCTTTACGCGTTGGGGTGGATATGAAGACACTTGGCCAACAGGTGGCTATATCACGGAGCTCGACATCTATCTCGATATGTCAGAATCCGATGGCGCTACAGCAAAGAATATTGACTATTCTTCTGCCATTAGTACCCCAGCTGGAAATCATCGTCGCGATTTCATCTTCCATATCGGCACCAGTACTAGCCAAGCCAACGAGTGGGCGGTAAACGCCAGTAATAATGCACCCAATGATCCAAACTATACTGGTTCCGCAGTAATCGACGCTACTGGTTGGTACACCTTCCGTCACTCCTTCTTAGATAATGGCTCGGGTATATTGGAGGTAGTAATGGAAGTACTCGATACCAGTGGTAATGTACTCGGTACATGGACACGCACTGACCCATCCGACACCATCGGTACGAACGTTGGTGGTAACCGCTACGGTTGGATTGTGACCAATGATTTTGATGAACTGGCAATCGACAATAGTGAAAAAATGAGTAATCCAACGGAAAACATCAGTCCTATCTTAGAATGTGTCGCTCAAGTCGGCGACGGCAAGGCCGTTGCTTTCTGGGGCTACGAAAATAAGAACGAATTTGGTGTAAACATCCCTGTTGGTCCAAACAACAAGATGACCGGTGGTGGTTTGACCGGACAAGGCCAAGGGCAACCAAGTTTCTTTGAGTACCCTGCTCCTAACTTCCCAAGCCAAACACGCATGGGTCGAACTGGCTTCTACCCGAACAATGCCTTTAGCGTAGAATTCGATAACAGTAGTAATCTCGTTTGGACGCTTGAAGCGCCAAACGGTACACGTAAGACTGCGACTGCTGGTAAAGACGTTGATAACTGTGACTGGGACTATGGCGATGCGCCGGATGAACCAGTGATGGCAATTCGGGAGGCAGCAATCATTACCAACTATCAAACGCTCAAGGTTAATGACGGTGCTCGCCACTTACCGATTGATTTAAAATTGGGACGCAACCGTGATGTCGAATCCGACGGTCAACCGACAGTTGATGCCGATGGTGACGATGTTAACCCAGTCGAGAAAGACGACGAAGACGGTCTTATCTCTATCGACCCCCTCCAGCAAGGCGATATCGCTAAGCTTGTAGTCGGTGTAAATGGTGATGGTGGCTTTCTTAATGTCTGGATCGACTACAACAAAGATGGTGACTTTGATGACAATCTCGAGCATGTGGTTGTCGGCGAAGCAGTCGCTACTGGTCCTGAAACGTTCTACCTGCAGGTTCCGGCCGATGCCGTATTGGGTGATACCTACATGCGTATCCGCCTGAGCACGACCGAAACACTCGATAGCTTTGGCCCTGCCGCAGACGGTGAAGTCGAAGACTATAAAGTAGAAGTCACTCAGCCGATCATCTTTGGCTACAAATGGTTTGATGCTGATCAGGATGGTTTCTGGGATAAAGACAACACTGGAAACTGGGATTATGACTACGACAACTATTATGATAATGACGAAGAATGGCCGATCGACAACTGGCTTATCGTTGCCAAGAACGAAGCCGATGCACCTATTTGGGAAGCTGAGGTCGAAGCCAACGACGGTGGCCTTGACGACGGTGAAGATTCACCAATCCTGGAAGACGGTAAGATCTACCTGATCGAAGCCGAAGGTACGTTCTATAGCGGCTACACCGGACCTACAACGCTAAGTGCGCAGGATTATTATGGTCCTTACCTTGATGTCGTCGCCGATGCCGAATACCTCTCGAATGATGACTGGAATACCTACGACAACCCTACCGATCTCGAACTGCAGATCGACGATCAAGATGTAAACTGGGGTTCATACAACGACGCCCACCTCTACAAATATGTGTACGAGGGTGAAGGCAAGAGTATCAACCTGAGTATTTACGAAGAGCAGTACGAGTGGTATCAAGACAACTTTGGTTCACTCGATGTACGCATCTATGATGTTACCGAGACTTCCACCCGCACCGATGCAAATGGTTACTACGAAATCCCTGTCGAAGCCGGTGAGTACCAGGTCGTCGAAGAGCTGTATGGCCGCTGGGAGACCACCACTCCGGTCAACCCCAGCTACTGCCACCTGACTACTGGTGATCAAGATGTCCGTATACAGGCAGATGCAGTTATGACTCTTGAAGATCAGTACAATCTGTACAACACCGAATGCAGCTTTGGAAACTACCAAGAACCACGTGACTACGGTGACGCACCAGAATTCGACTGGGGCGGATATCCGACCACCGAACACAACTATGGCGCATACCATGTTATCGACTGGGGCTTCCACCTTGGCAGCACCATCGACATGGAAAACGACGGTCAACCAACTGTACTCGCTGACGGTGATGACAATGAATATAGCGACGATGAAGACGGTGTTATCTTCACCAGCCCGATTATTCCGAATGAGTTCGCTACGGTCGAAGTTACGGCTTCTGGTAGCGGTCTTCTTGACGCCTGGATCGACTTTAACGACGATGGTGATTGGGAAGATGCCGGTGAACAGATCTTCGTCTACGAATACATCGAATATGGCATCAACGAATTGACTTTCTTTGTGCCAGAAGATGTTGCCGCAGGTGAAGCGCCTTACGCACGCTTCCGCTTTAGTACGGAAGGAAGTGATAGCCCGTATGGCCGCGCCGAAGACGGTGAGGTCGAAGACTATCTCGTACAGATCGACGAAGGTACACCATATAGCTACGCTCCGTACTGTGGTGACGGTCTTGTTAACCAAGAATGGGAAGATTGTGACCCTGCTGCAAATATTATTGCTGCAGATTACAATGAACCTGTCTGTAACAACCAATGTCAGTTTGTAGACACTCTGCAATGTAAAGACTTGGCACTTGCCAAGATTACCATTGACGAAGTCAAAAACTGGAGAGGTGGTAACATGGATAACGACATCTATCTCGGTGACGCTACTGCCAAAATTCCACACAACGTTTGGTTTCCGATCTACTGGAACGGTTACTACTTCAGCGACCCTGACGTTGAAACCGCAGACTACGAAGATGTTCCTGGCTTAGCTGTGCAACGTGGCGTCGGCGATGTACGTGTTGTGATGCACGCTAGTCATGACCCTGCTCTGCAATACAATTCTGCTGTTGATGACGAGTCTGCAAAAGATATCGATGATGTCGATGACAGCATCACTGCAGAGGTTCGTAAACAAGGACTTCCGAAAGAACATGCCAATGGTGTGATTTCTTTCTGGAATTCATATCCAACCTATCTCGAAAGTGACACATACGATAACCAGATCGAAAACTACTACGACGGCACCGGTTTCGATGAATACCGTGCCAATAATGATGAAGTGTTTATCGATGATATTCTCGACGAAGTGATCTTTCACATTACTGCCAATAAATACGACGATGGATTCTACGTCGACTTTGAAGAGACAATCTCTTGTGAAGACTTTGGTGATGCTCCCGCAAGCTATCCGACTCTCCTGAATGCGGATCCGATCAAAGATGGTGCCCGCCACCCGATCGGCTCGCTTACCCTCGGAGACTTCCGTGATGGTGAATACGATGGTCAGCCTGTTCCTGCGGGAGCCGGTGACGACCTAAACGGCTTGCTTGAGTTTGAAGGAAATCCGGTACAGGATGAAGATGGTGTCGAGTTTGTCGGAGGCAACACCATCTCTGCCAACACGTCGAAAGAGATCAAGGTGAATATCGAAGGCTATCACGGCCGTCTCGATGCCTGGGTCGACTTTAACGGCGACGGCGACTGGAGCAATCCAGACGGAACCGATGATGTCGGTGAGAAGATCTTCCACAGCTATCTTCTCGAACCAGGAACAACAGAGCTCAGCTTTCATGTTCCATGGTATGTACAACCAGGTGAAACCTATGCTCGTTTCCGCATCAGCACCGAAGGTGGCCTCTTCCCATACGGCCCTGCCTATGATGGTGAAGTCGAAGACTATCAGCTGATCGCTGATCGCCCATTCGGATACTGTGGTGACGGCGAGGTCAACCAGATCTGGGAAGAATGTGAACCAGGCAATCAGGTAGACATGAGCGCACTCGGCTACCAGCCCTACTGTAACGAAAAATGTCAGTACGAAGATGATAACCAGTGTAAAGACCTCGTCTTGGCACGTGTTAACATCGAAAACGGCCGCAACTGGGGTGGTGGTGATATGAGCCAAAACATCTTCCTCGGCTCAGACCAGAATGTCATGCCCCGCGGAAAATGGTTTGCAATCTCCTATCTTGGTCATCTCATCACCGACCCAGATATGACGTCTGCAGGTTACGAAGATGTTCCCGGTCTCGCCGTCGAGCGTGACCAAGGCCGCGTGCGCGTACTGCTAGCCGGCAAAGGCTATGGCGACCACACAAGCGCTGCAGCTGCCGAAGATGCCGGTTGGTACAGTGACTACAAAGAGCATGCTCACGGTCACCTCGAATTCTGGGGAACTGTCCCGACCGCAACCTACAGTGATGATTACTCGTACAACAACGAGCTCGAAGGTGACTACAACGACGGCAGCGGCTTCGGCCAATACGATCCGTACGACGATGAACTGACTATTGGTGGTACTGAATCCGAGTTCTACCTGACCGTCAAGTATGATGACGATGGTGTTTGGACAGAGTATGACGAGAGCATCTTTCCGATCTGCAAAGACTTCGGTGATGCACCTGAAGAAAAGTATGGTCACCATGTAAACGCTGTCTCAAGTGAAGGCACCCCTTATGTCTTCCAAGGCACTGGCCCTAGTGGTTACCCTACGACTATCGCCAACGGTGGTGCCAGCCATATCGTCAGCCCGCTGACAATGGGGTATAACATTGATGGCGAATTCGACGGCCAACCTAATAAGTTCGCCGCTGGTGACGACGATAACGGTCATCCGGATGACGAAGACGGTGTCTACTTTAAAGACGATAACCTAACGCTTGTTGCTTACAACGGTTGGAATGAAGATGTCGCTACTAAGAAAATCGATATCACTTCTACCGACTTCGCTTATGTCGACGGCTGGGTCGACTTCAACCGCGACGGCGACTGGGATGACTACGGTGAGCAGATTCTCGGAAGCGAGCCTGTCGTTCCTGGTAGCAACTGGTTTGAGTTCGATACCCCTTGGTATGCCGAACCGGGTGAAAGCTTTGCCCGTTTCCGTATCAGTTATACCGGTGGCCTCTCACCGTACGACCACGCTTACGAAGGTGAGGTCGAAGACTACATTGTCTACATCGAACGCCAAGCTGGCTACTGTGGTGATGGAGAACTCAACCAAGCCTGGGAACAATGTGAGCCAGGTGGTGAAAGTATCTTCGGATCGCAAGACTACTATGGTGCTTGTAACGAATACTGCCAATACACAGACGACTACGCCTGTAACGATCTCGTCTTGGCAACCGTGCGCTCTAATACGGATGACTTTAGCGACACCTCTGCATATGTCGGTGAAGCCGGCCAGGCAATTCCGTTTGGCTCTTGGTTTGCCCTCTATTGGCAGGGGAACTACGTAACTGACCCAGATGCGATTCTCGCCGGTTACGATGACGTTCCTGGTATTGCTGTTGAACGTAATGAAGGAGCAGTACGCACAGTTCTTTCGAGTGACAATGGCACCCGCAACTTCGACGGAGCATTGGAATTCTGGAACAATTCGTACACTACTGGTGTCACGACCTTGCCGACCAGCAACTATAGTGACTACTACTACCTGCTCGAGCCAAATGACATTCTTAGTCTCTCGTTCAACAAGTCTGAAATGGACCTAACCGTAACAGGAGGGAAAGACGCTGTTTGGCACGAATATGCACCACTTCCGGTTTGTGAGTCCGATGATGGTGGTGATAACAATGGTGGAGGCGGTAACGGTGGTGGTGATGGAGGCGACGGTGGCAGCTGTGATGCCTCGACGACTATCGATACTCTCCTTGCCGAAGGTAATGGCGACACAGTAGTGTTCACTACGGTTCAAGATCCTGCTGTCGAAGTCGAGATCCCAACGGAAGTAGATGTTCTCTCAGGGCCTCTTCCTTCAGACGGATCAGCTCTTATCAAGTACAGCAAAAACGGTGAAACACCTGTCGTTTGTGAATATGTTGCTCTTACAGGAGACGAGACGTTTGCCTTTGAGGCTTGTTATGATGACCCATTCAATGAGGGTATTGTAACGTTCGCTATCGGCACTACACCAAACGACTTCGGCCCTGGCCTTGCCAACCCGACTATTGAAACCCAGTCTGTAACTTTAGATATCAGCGGATCGTATACAGGTGCGGATGTACAGGTACAGACGACTGTTACCACCCCTGGTGATTGCCCAGAACCGACTCCAACCGACTCCCCCACTCCCACGCCAACCACTTCGGAGTCTCCTACCCCTACTCCAACTACATCTGAATCACCAACTCCGACTCCGACCGAGTCAGAGCCTCCTACCCCTACTCCAACTGACGCTGCTGCTACCGCCTCATCCGGAGGTGGGGGTGGAGGAGGCGGTGGAAGCCGTGCTTTCTGTGAAAACCCACCTGTCTTGTCGGCCATTACACCGATTAAGAACGGAACCTATAACACCCTGCCAAACATTTCTTTCAACGTAACGGATGATGCCGACATGGAAGGAATCAGTGTCAAAGTCGATGGCCAGGCTGTTGAAGCAACGGTTACTGAAGGTGACGGTATCTACGAAGTCACCGCCGATACTTCGACTGTCGATGTCGAAAACGGTACGATAACGGTTAGCATCAAAGCCGATGCCGATCGCCCACTCTGTTGGAAGCATGCTAGCTACTCGATTACGATCGATGCTGATGCAAGCAATACCGACGACGGAAGCAGCTACGAAGAATCTGACTTTGAAAGCGGCCCAGAAGGAAGCCTCTTTTCAGATGAAGAAGACTATCTTGGTGCCTTGGCTGACCGCGGTATTTTAAACAGCGATGGCGATTCTGAGACCGAACTGAATCGTGCCACTGCTGCGCAGATTATTGTTGGCGTGTTAGGCCTTGTTGCTGAAGAAGTCACCGGGAATCCGTTTCCGGATGTTCAGGTTAGCGCTTGGCATGCTCCATTCATCGCTGTGCTAAAAGAAGCCGGTATCTTAAGCGGTTATGGTGACGGTCTTTTCCGCCCGATGAACACGATAACTCGTGCCGAAGCGTACAAGATCCTCTACCTGGCATCTGATAAACCGCTCAGCTCTGGTTCCGCAAGCTGTGTCGATCTCGAGACCGGTGCCTGGTACCTGCCATACATGCAGGCGGCATTCCAAGATGATGTGATCATCGGTGGTACCGAAATCATTTGTGGCCCGCATAAGGTGATTACGCAAGGCGAGTTCGCTGAGCTTATCATCCGCTTCTTTGGCCTTGAATAAGCCACTAAGTTGAGTATTCCCTTTACAAAAACCCCTCCCGATTTCGGGAGGGGTTTTTTAGTTGAGAGATACGAAAACCACCGCTCCGAAAACAGGTTCCGTTTCTTACAAAAAAACTGTATAATCAGGAGATAATATATACATCAAAACATCACGGTTTTTCTGAATATTTTGCGGCCATTTGTATTTAGAGCAATGCTCGCCGGATTGGCAATGCTAGCATTTGCACATACTGCCGCAGCTCAGCAAGTTTCCGAAGATACAAGAAGAATACCAACGGAAGCGCGCTATCAAATGACGGCTCGCTATGATGAAAGTATGCTTCCGCTTCTGGCTGATGGAAAACAACAACTGACCTTTCGCGTAAAGATCATCGATACCCAAGAGAAACTCATCAAGCAGTTAGAATTTATCGTACGCGGTGCAAACACCGAGACTACGGGAACGATTAGCGTAGAGAAATTACGCACCGAATATTTAGTGACCTACACCACACCCGATATAACAGCCACCGACACAGAAGAGACTGTCAATAATCTCATCGCCTATTATCGCGACGATAAAGACCAACGTCGCTACAAAGAAATCCCGATTCCGCTTGAAAACAACAGTATTGTCACTGTGCACAAACCTGGATTTCGGGAAGAAAAATTACCCATTCATTTTACCGGGCCCTTCGTGCATGTGAAAGTAAATACCGTAACACCAGATGGAGAGATATTACCGGTCAGAGGTGCAGAAATCGCAGGAAACATCATCCCCGATGCTCTCTCGACCAATGAGAATGGTATCGCCGAAATAGTCTCCCCTTCGGAGGTCTTAGACAACAAGGTACAAGAGTTTTCGATACTCCTCACCCTCGAAGATGATCTTACGAACGTGCAGCGTAAAACACTGCGCAGCTTTCAAGTCGCCGCAGGTAAGGAGTTTGGAGTGAGTAATGTCACCATCGAGGATTTCTTACAAAACCTATCTCGTCATCTTGCGCACGCAAAAAGCACAGATGCCGGTGAACGACTGATTGCCGGCTTATATCGGCTGCACAACGTAACGTATCTCATCAATCGTGGTTCAAACACGGCTTGGTTTACAGCGCGTAATATTGGCAAGGCTACCCGCAATCAGCTCTGGTCAACCCTCGACCTGCATGATAATATTACTCTGCTTACCGAGAATATACGCGATGATCTCAGCGCCAAAACGAGTGATCAAAATGAAACGCAAGAGTATAACCATCAAGAACTGAATCGTTTGCTCGAAGCCTATCCGGCGCATTTTGTCGAACTTGCCAGCAGTGTTTCTGGTATTACCATTGGGCTCCATACCCCCGAGCTGAATGAGGGCATTATCAATGGGCTTTTCCATAAGATTATCGAGCTTGTTTCTACCAAAGATATAAGTGGTAAAGCGTGGGGAGCGAGTTGGTTTGAAAAGGATGTGGTCAACTATTTTCGTGAACAGAATCGAGATTTTGTCGCAGACATTTACAGCATTGTCGCAGAAATGATCAATCAACAGTCGTTTAGCAAAGAATTCGACACCGAAGCACTTGCATTGCAGCAAGAGCGCTTTCAGACAAACACCGATCGAATACTTGCGGAGGGGAGGCTTGAAATCGAGCAACTGATCGAAGCAGAACAACTGGAGCGGCACTTTTTACATACCAAAGCAGCGGGTGCAGGGCTTGCCTATAACTCTTTGGTCACCGCTACAGAAAAAACCTTGGCAGAGATCAGTGCAGCATATATCGAAGATGATAGCTTGGCAAAATGGCTTTCTCTTTATCAGATTGCACTCGACGAAACGAAAGATGCTGTAAACGAAGCAGTCGGTTTCGCCAAAAAGAGTGCTACGGTTACTCCGTTTATTATTCCTTTGGTATTTGCCGAGGGCCCGCTGTACTCACATTCGCATGATCCGACTATGGAAAAAGTGAGTCAATACCAGCTTGCGATAACGCAATCGATACTCTACGAACAATTACGCGATATCGGCCGCTTACTGGTGCAATTAAATATTGACCGAGAAATCGTGCAACTCACGCTGAATGAAGTAGAGAAAAAGTTGCTCGATACACAATTAAGAACAGGTAGCTTAGCCAGTACGGTTCCACAAGAATTCCGAAAATATGAAGGGGGCTTTGTTTCCGGAACAATGCAAAACATACCGCTTCCGCGCGTGATCACTTTTGCTCTGCTTGTCATCATCGGCATGACCTATTTGATCTATACACTCTTGCAAACCGAAAAACAGCAACCACCACCTATGCGACCGCGTGCACCAGAGAACATTTCGGGGAAAGCTTTTTCCGATACGATTTCGGTCGATTAGGCTTTAGGCAGCTTCGAAGACATCGATAAAGTGCTCGTACCAATCGGCGATCTCTTGGATGGCTTCGGCTTCGGTGATTTCTTCGGCATAGAGCTTCTTGAGTGCCTCGGCAAAAATTGTTCTCCCTACCGCAAAACCAGTCACGCCATGAGATTGTGCTCCTGCTCGCAGCCAATCAGCGACTTTTTCGGCGCTTTCTCCACGCCCCAAGATGATGATTTCGGTGTTCGGCTTTCCGCCATTAAACACTGCTTGCGAGCAGATATCCATTGCTTCTTTTGTTTCGGTGCCCTCGATTTTCCAGACATCGGGATGCACACCAGCATTATGGAATTCTTCAACTGCCTCGGCAAACCGCTTTGGTCGCAATTCCACATCAAAACGTTTTTTATCACCATCGACAGAAGCCAAATCGGCATCAGATGGAAACACGAGCGGCTCCAGAAGGAAGTGATATCCCTCGTCGGCGCAAAAACGGGCCAACTCGGCTAGGCGCTGATTTTGCACACTGTTGTCATTTTCGCCCGTCACGCGGACGAGTGCTTTGGCGTAATATGGCTGAATGTTGCGGATGTGATCCTTCCAGTCTTCATATTCAAAATCGAATTCGCTCTGCCCAGAGCGCTCGATCGAGAGCGCATTACGCACCTCCATGCGGCTGGCTTCACGATGGATCTCTTCGCCGAATTCTTCATCGACAAGGATACCCAGATTCTCGACTCCGCGCTTATCGGCTACGGTTTTAAAGCCGTCAAAAATCACACCCTTATAATGAATCAAAACTTCACGCTCGGCGTTACTGAGTGGGTTACGGTGCCCAAGAATCATTTTTTGAAACGATCCACGATGATCGAAGGGGAGCATATATAAAGCGGCCATGCGAAGATAAAAACAGAAAAGTTCAGTACAATTCTCACGCTTTTTACGAAGGAGAGCAAGGGTATTCACTTGCCTGTCGTTGCCAGATGGTAGCAAATGCTAACTCTGAAAGGTGCGGATTTCGCTTCTGCACCCGCTCCCAGGCGGTTCGCCGGTCAATATCGAGTGGAATGACAACATCGCACAATTCATCAAAATGAAAGGTAATTGGCAACGCTGCGACCACAAGCAGGTTTTGATCAAGTGCGCGGGCATCTTTTACAGCAAGGCTAAGAGCGCTGCGCATGCGTGGGTGTACTATCTGCTCTAAGACATAAAGATGCGCAAGATCGTAAAAAACGAATTCACTCAATTTTTTTCTGGAGAGCCTGTTTCTCTCGAAGACCGTGTCTCCGAAATGACGGTGGATTGCAGAGCAGATTTCTGAATCTTCATAGAGACTATGCGCCAGTTCATCTACTTCGATGAGTTTGGCTTCTGAAAGTTCAAACACTTTTCCGTCGGATTCGTACTTCTCTGTTGCCACGATTTGCTTTGCAAACTCGGTCTTTCCTGCGGCGATCTTTCCCGAAATACCCAAAATCATGATTGTTTGATACGGATTCCGTGATCATCGACATGGCGTGAAACCATGTCTGAAAGTAGCGTCTGCAAAGCATCTGACTGCATAATCTTTTGCTCAGAGAGAAATTGATTACGCAATTCTGTAATACGCATAGAGACAAGTCGTGGGCGGGCAATATTCCGAAGTGTTACCTGACCGCTGGTCGCCATACTGATCGAGGCATCTCCGTAGCGTAAAACCAGACCGACAAAACCTTTGATTTCGTAAGCGACCTCGCGCACTTCAGAATAAGGAATACGCGCCGTTAAACGATTAAAGAGCCCGCGCCATTCAATATCGATAACTGAGGTAGTGGTGGCAATCCAGACATCAAAATACCAATCGATAAAATGATAGAGGAACCAAAACCAAAAGACTGTAGACCAGGCGACCGCGCCCCAAAAGAAATCAGGGAACACAAACCACACAACCCAGGGGATGAGAAAACCAAAGACGGCGGTCTTCACACAAACGCGTACCAGTTCAATCCAATGTTTATGCGCGATAAAGAGGATTTCTTCGTCCGCTTCAAGATATTGCCGAAAGAGGAATCTGTCCAACATCATGTTGGTGAAATTGTTTCAAAGTCAGCAGAAAAACTCAACTTTTCCGTGCAGATGTATCTTGCTTCTTGCTAGAAAAAATAGCAGAATACACCAAGCTGTTTTTAGCACTGTGAGTACAGATGACGAAGGAAAATCAGAAGAAGAGTTGCGCCGCGAGCGCATGCAAAAGCAATTTTTTTCTGGTGCTTTGTCTTCTTCATCCGAGAATGAAGAGCAAACAGAAACAGCAGCTAAAGACGATTCTGAAGAAGAAGACGAGAGGTTAGAACCAGAGCCTCGACCAGAAACTACACCTCCGGTAGCGCCCAAGCCAGAGCCACCCAAAGAGAAAGAAGAGGAAGAATTAGAATGGGTGACCGATAAAAAGCACCACAGCAAACTCGTCTCTTTCTTACTGCTGCTTTTAAATCTGCTCGTTATTGCTGCTGTCGTTGTTTTGATCAGAACATTTGTCGTCTCACCCTTCGCCGTTGTGGGGCATTCTATGGATGAGAATTTTACTGACGGCGAATTGATTTTGGTGGATAAATTAAGCTATCGATTGAGTGGCCCACAACGCGGTGATGTAGTTGTTTTTCACCCTCCGGTCGATAGTCATACCGTTGAGAACGGTTGGTTATGTACTCTCAAGAAAGCCATGACGAACCCCTTGCCGTTTGACTTTGGCGATGTTTGTCGTTCTCAGCAGTATTATGTCAAACGAGTCATTGGTATTCCTGGCGACAAAGTCCGCATTCAAAATGGTAAGGTGTATATTACTCCGCAAGATGGAGAAGAATTACGGGTGCGCACCGATTTTCTGACCGAAGATAATCGTGACACCACTTGTTTTGCCCAAAATTGTAACAGCGAACTTGATATCCGCGGCTCGATTGTGGATGTGCAAGAGGATACCGTGTACGTATTAGGCGACAATCGCACCGGCAGTTCTGATTCACGCGCCTGGAAAATCGCCGGTGTACCGGCGCCGTTTGTTTCAAACGATCAAATAGCAGGAAAAGTCCGCGCGGTTTTTTATCCTATAACCGGCATTCGCGGCGTAAGCGGATTGGATATTTTAGAAAAACCCAAGCGTGGATTACTGAACAATTAGCCTATAGCTCCAAAAAACCACCTGCCTGATGCTGCCACATGTCAGCGTAGACACCTTTTTTCTCGAGCAGTTTCTGGTGCGTACCGTCTTCAATGATGCGGCCGTTCTCGAGTACGATGATGCGGTCCATTTTGAGAATGGTCGACAAACGGTGGGCGATGACGATACTGGTGCGCCCTTCCAGCAAAGCGAAGATTGCCTGCTGCACCTTGAGCTCTGTGATGGAATCGAGGGCACTGGTGGCTTCGTCGAGAATGACGATCGGCGCGTCTTCAAGAAATGCGCGTGCGATAGCAACGCGCTGTTTTTCTCCGCCAGAAAGCTTGACTCCGCGCTCACCCACGAGTGTATCAAAGCTCGAAGAGAAGTTTTCGATAAACTCCGATGCCTGCGCTTTTTCAGCGGCAGCGCGGATTTCTGCAAGACTCGCTTGGGGTTTGGCAAAACCAATATTCTCGGCAATACTGCGATGAAAAAGTTCTGGTTGCTGCGGTACAAGCGAGATATTCTGGCGCAGCGATTCTTGCGTCACCCGAGCGATATTTTGTTTGTCGATGAGAATTTGGCCAGATTGGATATTAAAAAAACGAAAGAGCAGTTTGACGATGGTAGATTTTCCCGCCCCGGTATGCCCGACCAAAGCCACGCTTTGCCCGGCGGGAATATTGAGAGAAAAATCTGAAAACTGTGAGTCTTCGTCAGAATACGCAAAATGGACATTTTTGAAATCGATATCACCTTTTTTCACAGAGAGTTCGGTGGCATCGGGATGATCTTGCACCGATGGTGTGAGTTCAAATATTTCCACCATTTCCTGCCCATCGGCAAGCGCGCGAAAGAATGTGCGCATCTTTTTGCCGAAATCCCATAATCCATGAAAAAGAATAAGCAGATATGCCTGAAAAAAGACGAATTCTTCGACCGCAAAGGTGCCTGCCTGCCAACGCTGCGCCATAAGAAAGAGCAATGCAAACTCGAGGATAAAAATGGAAAGCCCTTGAACGGCATCCCCCAAAATCGCCAGCCCCCAAGAGACAATACGCTTGCAGTAGACTTCATAAGTAACATCTTCAGCCCTGTTATATTCATTGGCCTCACGGGCAAAAGTTTTCACTGCTGCCTGATTGGCAAATGCATCGGCATAAACGGCGCCTACTTTTGAGTCAGCTGCGGCAGTGCTTCGATCAAACTTTAGTTTCCACTGCGAAAACCAGATATTGCCACCAAGAAAAACAAAGATCCATATCAAGAAGAGCAGGGCGAATTTTGGCTCGAAATACAAAAAAATTCCGAAGGTAATAAAAATACGCAGTCCCTGGTTGAGTAATGTAAAAGCAAACCAGTCATAGATCGTTTCAAAAGCATTCACAAAACGGCCGACTTTTTTTACGAGTGATCCGGTAAAAGTGTTTTCAAAGAATTGTAGCGGTTGATTCTGAATCGCCAGAAAACAGCGTCTATCAAGATCACGCATGCAGCGCGTTTCAAACAAGACAATAGCGACATCGAAAATACGAAAACTTATCCAAAGAGAGCTGTAAACCAGAGCAAACAAGATAATAATCACCCCCATGCGTTGCAGTGTTTCTTCACTCGCCTCCATTGTGATTGTTTCGGCAAATGCGCTTAACACGAATGGTTGCACCGAACTGATACTCGCCGCAATAACGATGGTCAGGTTTGAGAGCATAAACATTCCGAAATGCTCTTTTATCGTCGGCCAGCAATACTTGATGATCTTGTTCACAGCAGAAAAAAGTGTGAGTGATGCAGACTAACGCAAAGTACAACGAAAAGCGAGCGGTTTTTGTTTCAAGACTGATGTTCACCAGTGCTGAGACGCCCCCCTTCTGTTCCCCCTAACTCAGGGGGAAAGCTGCGCGCCTTCTACCCACCCCACGGCAAAATTTGTATCAAGTCATGAATCGCCTGTGCAGAGTACAGCTGTAATCTCGGGAGGCCCTCCCTGAGTTGGGGGAGGCTGGGAGGGGTCGATTGCAAATCAGGAGTAATCAAAAATGAGGCTTATCAGATTGCGAATTACTAGTGACGGACAAACTTTCATGCCGCTTACACCTTGAAACTTACCGCTTGTTTCGGTACAATAAAGCGATAAAACAAAGTCTATGATCCGCTTTCGCAACATCGAAAAACATTTCGGCCACATGCGCGTACTCGAACATGTTGACTTCATCGTACGCAAAGGCGAGCTCGTCGCACTGGTCGGCAGTTCTGGCGTCGGTAAATCAACGCTGATCCATATGCTACTCGGAGCAGAAAAACCGAGCTTTGGCAGTGTCGAGATCGACGGCTACAACTTAAGCACTCTCAACTCGGCACAACAGCAACTTTTACGCAGGAGTATGGGCGTGATCTTTCAGGATTTTAAACTCCTGAAAAATAAAACTGTTTTTGAAAATGTCGCTTTTGCCATGGAAGTCTGCGGCGAAACCGGTGAAGATATTGAAGACCGCGTACCCGAAGTGCTCGACCGGATGTTTTTGCTGCCACTTGAAAACAAGTTCCCCCACCAGCTTTCAGGTGGCGAAAAGCAGCGAGTAGCAATTGCCAGGGCGTTGGTGCATCAGCCAAAATTACTGGTGGCGGATGAGCCGACCGGTAATCTCGATCCAGATAATACGTATGAAATCGGCAAAATACTTAAAGACCTTAACGAAAAAGACGGCATCACTATTATTGTTGGAACGCACGACCGCGAACTTGTAGAAATACTCAAGCCTCGCGTCATCCAGATTAAAAACGGGGTGATTACGAGTGATGAAAAAAACGGCAAATTTCCCGAGCGCAAATTAGTGATACCAGCGAAATGATAATCAGCGTGTGCGTAGCATCTTGCATCCTCCCCTTATTTTAGGGGGGGCGTAGGTGGGGTTGTGATT
This sequence comes from uncultured Candidatus Peribacteria bacterium, assembly GCA_964558715.1. GTDB lineage: Bacteria > Patescibacteriota > Gracilibacteria > CAIRYL01 > JBGSOV01. Next base: position 86,006 of record CAZLFD010000001.1, read on the forward strand.
TTTTGCTTTGTGCCCATATGTTATTCATAGCTCCCCCCTTAATTTTCTCTTGGTGCAAGAAGGGGAAGTTTCACAATTCCACACAAACACAAAGTTCTCGATTCTGGTCATGCCAGAATGACCCATATTCTAGCTCAGCAGTGGCTGCAGCTTGGCAAGAAACCCTTCTTTCGACATTGCGCCAACAATATCGCCGACAACCTCGCCGTTTTTAAAGACTTTAAATGCCGGAATACTCATGATACCGAATTTTTGCGCAGTGTCAGGATTTTCATCGACATTCAATTTTCCGACTTTGATGTCGATCAGTTCTTCGCCAATCGCTTCGATAACTGGGCCCATCATCTGGCACGGCCCGCACCAGGTCGCCCAAAAGTCAACGACAACGGGCGTATCGGAATCGAGTACTTCTGCCTGAAAATTATCATCGGTAAAGATATGTGCCATACAAACTGCAAAAAGAAATCATCTTCATTATGCGCTTATTGCAAATGAGACACAAGTCGAGTCTGTCGCGTGGGCGACAACAACACAAGCTTAAGCTAAATAAGACCAGAAATTCTAGCATGATTGATTTTCCAAAGTAGCTCACATTCATCGAGATTCCGTAGTGAGATAGTTTCAAGTTACCATTTGTAGCAAATGCATGTGTTTGATGAGTCTCAAGCTTAAAATCAGTTGAATTGTATCACCGATCTGCTTAGCTTCAGCTCTTGGGCATTGGAGGTCGTCATTAGCACTAAACTCGTAATCGAATTCGAATCAATGCCACCTATCACGAGTCGCTCGATGATTTATCGCTTGTCGGTCTGGTAGAATCGTGGAAAAAGCGGTTTGAAGAATTGGGAATATTTACCGAAGCGTTAAGAAGCGGTGATTTTGCGCGATAAGAGTGAGAATGTGGTTTGAGTCCGTTTTGGATGCATTAGAATTCAATCTCGTAAAATGGATGTTCTTCCAAGTCGGACTTTGTGTCACCCTTGAGTCCAAGTTTTTTATAAAATTCGGCCGCATCTTGATTTGCTTGCCATTGCAGATACGATATTTTATTTTCCTCGCACCAACTCTTTCCAGCGTTAAAAAGTATTTTTGCATCTTTTTCCCACGGCTCTCGGAAGAAACAAAGATGTCATGGAGGCGAGCAAGACATTTACCATCCCGTAAATTTGGACCGTAATTTTGTATCCAGATATATCCAGAAGGAGTGCCATTTGATGACGCCACCATGAGTAAATGGAGTGCATGAGAGCTGTATTGTCCTATCCTTTTCAAAACTTCGGCGTCCGAATCGAAATTTGAACTCCGTTGTTTTATAAGTAACAAGAGATCATACTCGAGTCGGCGGTTGGTCTTGACTTCTGAAAGGGTTATATTTTCTTCCATATATTTATTATAGACGCTAAAAATATTGAGCGCAAGCCACACTCCCCTCTACGAAAAATGCTTTATACCGATATTGCATGTGCATATACTAAAAGGTGTACTGCCTTTATCTTGTTTCGTCATTTCAAACAGCACCTATCGGCACTAGTATAAAGGGGCTCAGAGTCCATGTCCCGTATAACGCTAGAATTGCACTAATATTGGCAATAAATCACCCCGATGCAGATTATCGAGGTATGGAGAAAAAAGGTTACGCATCAAACGCGCAGTTGGGGGCGATAGGAGAACCTCCGCCGACAGCGGATTGGCTGGGGGTCCATGCAGAGTTGGTGACCATGCGCATTAATGGATAGATTTTGGGGATGTCACTGTCTACAAGTTGCCGACGGATTTGTTGACTCACTTCATGATCTGCACGTATAGCACCGTTACCACAACCACCACCATCAACAAGATATATACCGTAATCACGAACTGCCTCTGCAAATCGTTTTCCTGCTTCGGACAATCCAAGTGCATCAATATTTACACTCGGTGGGATAGCCCATAAGGAGCCGTATGGTATATTTCCCGTATTGTTTTTATCGTCGTACATAGACCCATCTCCTCCCACTGCTGGCAGTAGAACATCACGAGATATGAGATTGAGACAACCATTATCAAGTCGTGGTAACGCAATTTGCATAGCGTGTCGAATTGGTTGCCCTGGGGTATTTATCTCTACACCACGAAGAAGTCCAAATTTTGCTGCAATACCTGATGCGCTTGAGCCTACACGAGGCCCACGAGTCACTCCGGCTGAGGTAGTGTGTCTATCTCCGTGACCAAGACCACGTAAACTCCATTCATGGTGACTTCCTGCAGTTGGACCAGTATTTTTATAAGCCCGTAGCTGATGACCAATACCAGTGGTCATATTGGAGAGTGTTACCATAGCGTCACCGCAACCTGTATTTTCTTTAATTTGAACACCGCCTACCGGGAAGTGAAGAACTTTTGGCAAGTCTCGGCCACCACCACATGCCTGAGTCACCCCAACATTTTTTGTTGGATCATTTGATGTTACTTTCATTGTGGTTACCCCTACTGGAGCACCAACATTGACTGCAAATCGTTTTGCCTTATTCCAATCCCGCACCGCCGGATGATTTGCATCAGCATACTTCGCCCCCGTC
>CAZLFD010000002.1:0-85097 GCA_964558715.1 uncultured Candidatus Peribacteria bacterium
TGAAAAATGTATTCATCTTATTCCGTTTTGGTGGGCTTTTTATGATTGTATTTGAAAATACCGATTTCTATTTTGCCCTATCTCTCCCCCTAAGTCAGGGGAATCCCCGATCGGATCGAGGATAGGTTTAAAGGGGGCTACCGTGGATTGCAAATTTGGTCACTTGACTTGATTTTCTTTTACCATCTTTTTTGGCATGATAATTTGCGATATTTCCCCCAAAAAATGTTCAATCAGATGAAAGACATGTACAAGATGCAGAAGCAAGCCAAAGAGATGAAAAAAGCGCTTAAGACTATCGAAGTCGAAGCCGAAGAAGACGGCGTGGTTGTGGTGGTAAGTGCCGCGCAAGATATTGTTTCTATCGATATTTCTGAGTCACTGCTCGAAGCAGGTAACAAAAAGCGCATAGAAAAAAACATCCTCACTGCCCTGCAACGTGCTAATAAAAAAGCCCAAGAAGTCGCCGCCGAAAAAATGCGCCCGCTTATGGGGCAAATGGGGCTACCGGGGAAAGAATAAAAACTCAACCAATGTCATTCTCAAAAGAAAATTTTTGACAATTAAATGCTTATTGATCAAAATATAATCGGCACATATTTACCTAAATTATCAAATCAACTCACTACATAACCATTACACACAAAAATATTCAGCGAGTCAGCAGTGCTACGGTTTCAGTATGTGGCGTATGCGGAAAAAGGTCGTGCGGGCGGATACGCCGCAATCTCCACCCGAGTGGCAGTAGCTCGAGCACATCACGCGCGAGCGTAGCAGGGTTGCACGACACCATCACCAGTTTATCTGCCGGTAATTCTGCCAAGGTCTGGCGTGATTTTTTGGGCAGACCAGCGCGGGGGGGGTCGACAATGGCGGTATGAAAATGTTGTGATTCAGAGATTTGAGGAAGCAAGTTTTCCGCTGGGCCACAGTGAAATGTGGCATTGGCGATGCCATTGCGTTCTGCATTTGCTGTTGCTGCTTCAATCGCCGATTCAACGATATCTACGCCGGTAACAGATTGAGACTGTTTCGCAAGTGCGAGACCAATGGCGCCCGTGCCGCAAAACAAATCGAGCACATCTTCGTTACCACTCAACTCGGCGAATTCGCCGATCGTATTGATGAGTGTTTCTGCCGCTGGCGTGTTGACCTGAAAAAACGCATCGGCCGCTACGGCAAAATCGAGCCCGCAAAAGCGCTCTGTATATTCTGGCTTACCGCTGATCAATTCGCTGGGTGTATTGGGCGGCGCAACCGAAACTCCGGCAAAAGGCATTACCACAAACCCCACGAGATGAGGGAGATTGCTTTGCAACTGTTCGAAAAGTGGCAGAAAAAATTCCGCATCGGTTTGCATTCCTACCGTCAGGCGGATGAACATTTCACCGGTAGCGTGCGACTGGCGCACCATCGCCTCGCGCCAAAAGCCTTTGCTAGGGAGCGGGTTCCACACCGGCAATCTGCTCTTGAGCGCAAAATCTTCGATGATTTCTTTTGCATGCAGCATTTCTGGGGGCGCAAGAATCGTATCGCTAATGCGCACGATCTCTTTCCAATTACCGCGGCGATGCAAACCCAAACCAGGGTTCTCATCAAAAAAGGTTTTGGATCCGTCTTCTGCCGTTTGCACTCGCACCGCTTCGTAGCCAAACGAAAACTCCATTTTATTGCGGTAGCGTGTTGTAATCGGGCTCGGAACAATCGGTTCTACGGGCGGGTTAGCGATTTTGCCGATGCGTTCAAATCCATCACGCACAAACTGCTCTTTCCATTTCAGCTGCTCGGAGTAATCGATTATCTGCCACGGCGCTCCACCATGCTGCGGAAACTCTGGGTCGGGCGGGTCAACACGATGCGGCGAAGGACTTTTGATTTCAACGACTTCGCCAAAAAAGGCCTTTTTCTTTTTCCCGCAAATGCGGAACTCGATCTCATCTCCAACAATAGTAAGCGGCACAAAGACGACCTTTCCATCTGTCTTGACCACGCCACTGCCATCTGGCGAGAGCGCAACGACTTTTCCGATTAGCGAAGATTGGGTGTCAGGCATCAGCGGCTTTACTTTTCCCTTTCTTAGGGTGCTCTTCTTCTAATTGTTCGAGTTTCTTGCGGACGAAATCTTTGGCACCCAACCCTAAAGCCAAGCCACCCGCCAGGGCAAACATGGCCAGCAAAGCCAAAGAAAGATTACGGGCAAGTTCTTCCAGCACGCCGACTTGGCGAAATGCTTCCATTGCGCCAAAAGCAATGATCAGGTTTTTTACTAAAATCCCCGTGACTTTCTGTACATGTTTGTCTTCGGTAAAAAGCAGATTTTGCGCAATGCCCGCCGCCGTTCCGGCATACGACACGGCGAAGAACATAATGAGAAAAGCGATGATTGCCTTGGGGATAAAGAGGATCACGCTCTCTAAGAATTGTCCGACTTCATCGAATTCTGCAGCAAATGCAGCCAAACGCAAAAAGTAAGCGATGATTATTCCTTTGAGTGTTTTGCCCGCAAGATGAGTGGGGGTGAGCTTGATTTTTGATTTTTTCAGAAACGTATCGAGCCCGATTTTACTCCACAACCTTGCAAGATGGAATTTTTCTCCCGCCTTACGAAAGAGGTATTCGACAAAATAACCGATCAATACCCCAATGAAGAAAACTGCGAGCGCTTCTATATATTTCGGAAGCATCAACCCCCATTCTGTAAAAGTCTGATCCATTGAAGTAGAAACCCCTTCCCAAAAACTTGATACGACAATCATGCTGTCTTCACTAAAATTTCCGTTTGGTTGGTTCATGGCAGCAGTTAAAAATCAGGAACAGTCTGCCACTATTTTGTTTTACGGACAAATCCTGCGCTGCGGGCTATATCGGCAGTTTCGAAAAAGACGCGATTTTTTACGGTAATAAGCGCCGCTTGCGGGTCATCTAGCGGATAAAAGTACTTGCCGTTTTTACTGGCGACAAATTTTTTGCCTGCCGGTGCAGGGATGGTTTTGAGATTTGGGAGGATTTCGGTCACAGAAAATTCGAATGCTCCCGGAAAAATCGAGTATACTTCTTCTGCATCCTGTACGATGATACGTGCTTCCTCACCTTCAAGCCTCCCCTTCAGCACGCCGTTCTCGATGGTGTCAAGATGGATGAGGCTGATCTCATCAGAAAAATCACCGATCTCGATAGGTGGCCGATTGGCGTGCGTATGCCGTTGCTCGAGCATGATGCCCGCCAAAATACCGGTGATACCGGCAGCGATTAGCAGTGCATACAACTGTACATAAAGCCAGACCTTTCCTTGTTTTTCCATAGCAGAGTTGAAAACCTATCTCTTCCAATTCGGCCGCAATCCGGAGTTAAGCCGGGCAGAAGCGGAAGCTCGTTATAGTCATTTTGCAATGCTTTGTAATAAATGTCCAGATTTTTATCAGACAACGGGCGAACCGATTGCAGATCCGCAGGCATTGCTCGACACACTCGGTGGCACGATGCGAATCGCCGAAGTATTTTCCACAGTGGCATTTCCAAAAGCAGCAGAAACAGTGGCAGAAGAATTGATTTCGAGTCTACCAGAAGGGAAGATCACCTTTGGGCTCTCGCATTTTCCGGAAGACAATCGTGATGCAAAAACCTTGCTCATCGGCATTAAAAAGGCGATCCGTAAGCGCGAACGACCAGTGCGTTTCGCCAATCGCGACTTTCGGAATCTGGATGCCGGCACGCTACACAAAGAGCAGCTATTTTTACCAAAAAGCTGTGAAATACTGGCAATACTCGATGACAATAAAAAACTGGTTTTGGCAAAAACAATCGCCGCACAAAATGTGGATGCTTTTGCCGAACGCGACTACGGCAAATCAGTGCGCGACATGCAAGTGGGTATGCTACCACCCAAGCTCGCACTTATGCTTATCAACTTCGCGGCAAAAGAAAAAGAACTGCCTCAGCAGATCTGGGATTCGTTTTGCGGCACGGGCACGATTGCCGTAGAAGCACTACGCATGGGGCTAGTGTGCACGAGTTCGGATATCTCTGCCGAAATGGTGCAAGCGACAAGTCAAAATCTGGCGCATTTCTTTCCGCAGCAAAAACCGCAGGTCTTTCAACACGATGTAACAAAAAAACTAACACATGGTGTGTTGGCACAAGCGATTGTGACGGAAGGATATTTGGGGCCCATTTACAAACGCCCGGTTTCAGAACACGATTTAGAAGTGGCGCGGAAGGACGTCGAACCGATTTATGAAGCATTTTTTACGCAGGCGCTAAAACTGCCTGCAATCGAGACGATTGTCATTTGTATGCCGTTTTGGAAAACCACCGCTAACTCTCTAGCTTTCTGCGAAAATGCCCTTGCTGCGGCGCAAAAATTCTGGAAAAATACCTTGGCATGTGATGGCATATCATCACGAGGTTCCTTACTGTTTCGGCGTAGTGATCAAAGCGTAGGCCGCGAAATATTCGTCTTCCGCAGGCAGTAATCACCGATACCGACGTTCCCCTGTAGCTCAGCGGTAGAGCATTCGGCTGTTAACCGAAGGGTCACTGGTTCGAATCCAGTCGGGGGAGCCACACTTTATATAAACGCTTATTATTTTATAATAATTTATGCCGTATGTTGCATGTTCACTTCTGCAAGCAGTCTTTTTTCTAGTGTTGTGACTGCTCGCAGGGATGCATCCATAATACCGGTAAAACTGAGCTGATGTTCAGGTTCGTGAGCCAGTTTGCTCTGCATGCTCCGACCCATTTCTCCGTTTTTTTGAAAATGATGCAAGCATAACGGAATACAATCATATCCAGTGGGCACTTTGTTCCCATCAATCCTTATTGATTTCGAGAGAATAGGAACAGATCCATATTTATGTTCAATTGGCGTACCGTGCGTGTAATGAATCGTATTTGCATAAATGCTGCATGCTTTGAAAAAGTCACCACCGCGGCATGGGTCATACTCGATTTCTGGAGCTACCAAATGAAGATATTGTGGATACTGATTTGTTGTGCGCGAAACAATCTTAATTTTATCGAAAAGAGGGGAGTACCCATGTGCAATATACCAGTGCAGAGCATAAGCACTGGCGGAAAACGCACCGTAATCCATCTGTGGCCCGCTCTCGTTTCGAAAATATAGCACCAATGTTCTGTGATTTTGATCAGTATTATGCTCTACATTGTTAAGTTGTAGATATTTATCCTGTTCGTGGTTTACCGCTTGAGCATTCGCGATTCGTAACTGTGAAGCAGTTTTTCCCCTTGTCTCCAATTGATGAATAATTGGCGTTTGAGTAGCATAGTAATTCAGAATGCTTTGCATTGCTGCAAAAGGAAAATCGCCATCATTAACGACGCCATTCTGCAGTGCCTGTCTTACTTGTGGGACAAAATCTTTAACATCTTCGTGAAAACCTAACATAAGGCAGAGCATCTCTTCGGGTGACAAAACTGAACCAGCGTATTTATTTAGTATTTTTTTACGATAAGTTGTTTCGTGCCTTCCGATTCTTGGTAACAGGTATGCTTCGATATCGGCTTTTGAAATCCTTAGAAACTCAATTAAACCAATGCCCAACTGATGTTGAGCCATAGCCATTACCCTTAGAGCTTGTGCTCTAATACGAGTAGATGGATGATCGGTGGCATCGACAATAGCAGGGTATTGGTTTTGGACATTATCCGCAGACGCAAGTCCCAATTGTAAAGCTAAAACGGTGGCGGCTGGTTCACTAATGAGCTGTTTCGATGTCGGGCCTGCTGTAGCAAAATGCATTCTAAGGAGTGTGTGATACCCTCGATCCAAAAGCCAAAAGATGGCATATTCTCTTGCTTCTGCATTGCGGCTTCTGAGCGCCCTCTCCATCATCTTTACCTGCATAGAAGCATCTGGCGGACTGTACGCTTTAAGAATTCCCAGATTAATATGCTTGTCGTCTATCGAATCAAAGATTATCTGATTCAAATTGCTCCCGCACCGATTTGCTATTGCAATCGCTTTCGTGGCAACTGCCTCTGAAACATTCATAGCAAGTACGAGTATACTCTTGACTTTTTCGATGGGGAACTCACTGAAGCGCGCTTCAATGGTGGCCAATATCTCCTCGGCTATACTCGCTTGTGCAGCCGGAAGATAGGTTAAAGCATGTTTGGCTACTTCGATGTCGAACGGTGCATTTCTGTAACGAAATTCCCATGCCTTCTGCTGAACATTTATATCTGATGCTGTTAAACCTAAATATACAAGCGTTTCTACGACACCGCTCGGATAAGCCATGGCTAATGCATCAATTGTTTTATCTGTAATGGTATCCGCTGATAACACTTCCCTAAGAAACTCAAGTGCTTGCTGCTTGGGAAATGAACTCAAAAAAAACATAACAATCTTTGTCTGCAGAGGGGGTCTTGCTAGCGGTTCTGATAGTAGGTCTTTTGCTTCATCAAAAGTGAAACTAACATTGGCAAGCAACTTGTCAAAGTGTGAACAGATACCAGCAATATAGGCATCGTCTTTCAACAATTCATGTACTAGCGAATAGTTTTTCTTCTGCAAAACGACTTGCAATAAAACATTCGCCTGATTTGAGGCTGCTAGGATGCCGCGTACATAAGAAACCTGTTTTTGCGCATCTTTTTCATGCATTGCTACGAGCTCCAAAAGATCAAGATGTAATTCCTTATCATCAACACTCAAGTTTTTCATAAGATGGGCATGTCGTTGATAATCATGCTTTAATAGCTGCGCGGTAGCGTGCTTTCTTGTCGCCTCATCGTCTGATGCAGACAATAACACAAGCCAATCTTCATATTCTGCGGTCACAATGGTATACGCCATTTGTGCCAAATGAGCAGCCGTAACATCTCGGCGAATATCCATGTTTGCCTCGATAATCGGTTTAGTATTCTTGAAATCGCTATTAATGAGATATATAAAAATCGCGATTCGCGTCCCATTGTCTACTTCTGGCTTATTTACACTGCTTAAAAATGCGGCGACAATAGCGTAAGCCTCTTTCCCCTTGCTCTTTAGGAATTGGAATTCTGAGCTATCAAGCGTGGGGAAGCGTGTATAATCTTGAAGTACTGCTTCTTGCTGAGTAACGCTAGGAAAATACTGTAATGCATATACTACCTGCCTGAGCCATCTTAGGTCATTTGCCTCAATGGCGGATTTTCTTACGTCAAGAATTTGTTGGATTATTGAATCAAGCAGATCGGTATTTCCTTGTTTACGCTGTGCTTCAATGATATCACCGATAGTTTTCTGTTTCTCTGTACTCGGACTAGTAAGGATTGTCTTTGCCAGTCTTTCATGGTCAATAGGGCTTGTTCCAGCAATGACACAGCGTAATTTTTTGTTTTTGTAGACAGGAACAGATTTCATCCGTCTTAATTTTTCTTCCGAAGTCTGAGCTACCTTTTTGCCAGAGTCAATTGAGTCTGCCTCTAGACCCTTTGTTTTTGCTTCGCTATCTGGCTCAACTGAAAAGGCAATTCTAATGGCTTCGTATTTTGTTCTGCTGCTAATATCCATTAATGGTAATGTGCTTACGCTTGAATAAAGCATAGACAGGCGTGAGGGCTTATGAACCGTTCGCGAAATATCTGTCTCAGGTTTTACGCAATCGACAGTTAAACTTTTAATCGCAATACCCATGGGTGTAAAAATTTGAGTATAACTTTACATAAAAATACTATTATAGCAAACGTTTATCCGATTGATTTCAGACGCGAACTTAGCGTGATACAATACATTAGATCATGTAGCACATTCTTGAGGGTTTAATCTTCGGGGAGCCAGTTTTGATTGTACGCTGAAATCTTGTAGCATGGCAGATGAAAAATGTTTCGCATTCCCATGAAATTACGAGACCTAAAAGGATTATTCCGCTCATCAAAGCACAAGCTTATCTGTAGTGAAAACCCCTTTGGCGATTATTGGGTATTCGATTTTGCCGCCAAAGATATCGATTGGCGCCCCGGTGAACACGGCATCTACACCTTGCCAGATTTTGAAGTGCAAGGGAAAAAATGGCGTGCCTTCAGTGTGGCGTCGCATCCCACGGAAGGTTTTATGCGCATCGGCACAAAAATCGGTAATAAGCCAAGCAGCTTTAAGACCAAAATGCGCGATATGAAAACAGGAGACGAGATCAAGATACGCGGCCCGTTTGGCTGGTTCTTACTGCAAGACGAAACTTCGCCCATCGTCATGATTGCGGGTGGTATCGGCATCACCCCGTATCGGGCACTGTTTAAAAAATTGGCAAAAGGGAACAAGCGCGAGGCGACTCTTATCTATTCGAGCAATGATGGCTATTTATTCCAAGACGAGCTTGATTCTATTGCCGCCGCCGATGGCAACATCAACATCGAGTACGTTTCGAGCCGTGAAGAGACTCGTGATAAGATTGATGATCGCGCTCAAAAATATGAGAACAATGCCTTTTATTACATTTCCGGTGCGCCGCCTATGATCGAGAGTGCGATCGACTCCTTGAAAGAAAAAGGTATCGACCGTAAGCGGATTATCACTGATCCGTTCAAAGGGTACTGAGCATACTTTAAAATAAGCATCACAACCCTTTTTGTAGCATATGCGACTGTATGTTTTTGCTTATTTCATCAATATTTGCTTATAATTCATTGGATTTTTCTTTCTTTTTCTCCTAAAAAATGATGAATTCTTCCAAGTGTCCTGGCCCGGTCATGGCGCTCTTTATGGTGCGTATGGGCGTGGGAATCTTTTTCCTTGGCTTCGGTTTGATTAAGCTGTTCGTTTCTGGCCCAGAAGGCGTTACTGGTATGATGGCTGGTCTTTTTGGCGTTTCCGGAGCCATTGCTCAACTTTTGGCATGGATAGTGATCATTACGGAATTAGGTGGAGGCCTGGCAGTGATTCTGGGAAAATTAGTGCCGCGCATCATTTATCAGCTGGCAATATGGGGTTTTGTCACTATCAATATCGTGGGCTTTATGTCGGCAAATTGGCTGAAAAACGAAAGCGGATTCGACATTATGCAGTTTCTTTGGCACTTGATGCTGCTGATGGTACTTGTAGGATTACTGCTTGTCGGGCCAAAATCTCCGTGTGGGATTATCGGTGATAACACTGTGGGTGACGACGGAAAGGCGTAATGAGGTTACGATAGATTGCAGAGGCTCAAAAGTAGGTCTTCGTTATGAAATATTTCGCTGGAGCGAAGGTCTGACGGCCTGATGCAACTGATTAACAAAAGAGTCTCCGATTTGGAGACTCTTTGTTAACCAATCAACCCCCTCCTACCCCCCTAACTTAGGGGAAAGTTTTTTAGGGGTTTACTTGCCGAGTGCTTTTTTAAAGTTATCTGAAAGCGCGGCAAAAAACTCTTTTGTATTCAGCCAGCTGTCGCGCGGTGGATTATCCACATTCATGGCAGCGCGTGCGAGGTCTTTTGTCATCTTCCCGCTTTCCACCGTATCGACACAGACTTTCTCCAGTGTCTCTGCAAAATCGATCAGCTCTTGGTTACCGTCGAGCTTGCCGCGATGCGCGAGGCCACGCGTCCAGGCGAAAATACTCGCAATCGGGTTAGTACTTGTTTCCTCCCCTTTTTCGTGCTGGTAGTAATGGCGTGTCACTGTTCCGTGTGCCGCTTCGGCTTCGATGGTCTTGCCATCTGGGCACATGAGCACCGAGGTCATCAAACCGAGTGAGCCGAAACCCTGGGCAACCATGTCGCTTTCGACATCGCCATCGTAGTTCTTCAGTGCCCATAATACGCCGCCTTCGGTCTTGAGGATGCGCGCAACAGTATCGTCGATAAGAGTGTAAAAGTAGTAGAGGCCGGCGGCTTCGTACTTTTCTTTATACTCCTTGTCGAAAATGTCTTGAAAGATATCGCGGAAACGTGTGTCGTATTTTTTTAGGATCGTCTCTTTTGCGCTAAACCAGACTGGATAATTGAGGAGTAAGCCATACTCAAAACAAGCGCGGGCGAAATCGGTGATTGATTTATCGGTGTTGTACATCGCAAGTGCGACACCGCCGCCATCTTTATATTCGTAGACAGTATGCTCTTCGGGCGAGCCGCCTTCGGGCGTGTAGGTGAGGGTGAGTTTACCGGGCCCGGGAATTTGTAAATCTGTCGCTTTGTACTGGTCGGCATGGGCATGACGGCCGACGACGATCGGCTTTTGCCAGTTGCGTACCAAACGCGGCACGTTTTTACAGATGATCGGTGCGCGGAACACGGTGCCGCCCAAGTGATTACGGATCTGCCCATTAGGGGATTTGTATTCACGCTTTAGGCCGTATTCTTCGACGCGTTTCGCAGTAGGCGTGATGGTCGCGCATTTAATACCGACATTGTGCTGCTTGATTGCTTCAGCCGCCTCGATGGTAATCTGGTCATCGGTATCATCACGGCTTTTAACGTGCAGGTCGAAATATTTGATATCGAGATCAAGATACGGAAGGATGAGTTCGTCTTTGATCATCTTCCAGATGACGCGAGTCATCTCGTCGCCGTCGAGTTCGACGACTGGGTTTTGGACTTTGATTTTATCCATGGGTGTATAAGAAAGAAAAAGGATTGAAGACAAGTTTGAGAAGCAGTCCGCAATCAGCAACCTGGGGGAAAGTTGCTGGCAGATTTTGGGGGTGCTAAAGTTTTTTGACAGTGATTAATAAGGCCATTCAGTACCTTTCGTAAGTCCTGGCAGAGCTTCATGATTCCAGTAAATTCACCTTTTGAAATACAGCTTAGTTCTTTTGCGACGATTGCCTGGGTCTCGGCCTCATTGCAAAAACCGAGTGCAATATACAAGAAGTGTATAAATTCTTTCTTAGATTTCCGGCCTCTTCCTTCAGCAATATTACTTGGTATAGATACGGCACATCTTCTCATCTGCGATGATAGACCAAACATCTCCTCCTTGGGAAATAACATGGCAATACGATAAACAAACGTTGTCAGCTCCATCCCTTTTTGCGAGACCTTTAAATCTTGATAGTACGGTTTCCTGTTCCAAATCGAAAAACACAGAGTGCTACCACCTGATTGCAGATTGCCAGTTGAGTGAGTCACCTCCTTCATTCCTATTTGCTTCTTGCTACTTGCTGTTTAACCTCTCGCAAATCCTCCCCTGCCTTATTCAGAGCAGACCCAGCTTTGAGCCAGGCAATCTGCTCGGCGTTGAGGGAATGGGAAACGGCGATCTTCTGTTTGCCATCATCGGCATGTTCGATGAGTATTTCTAAATCTTGCCCAGGAGTAAGTGTTTCGACACCGAGCACCGAAATGTGATCGTCTTCGTGGAATTTTTCGTAGTCGGTCGGATTTTTGAGAGTAAGTGGCAAGATGCCCTGTTTTTTCAGATTGGTCTCGGCAATGCGGGCGAAGCTTTTAGTGATGATGGCTGCGCAGCCAAGAAAGCGTGGTTCCATGGCGGCATGTTCGCGGCTACTGCCCTCGCCGTAGTTCTCATCACCAATTGCGACCCACGCCACACCGTTCTTTTTATACTCCCGCGCAATTTCGTGGTATTCGCCTTCTTTGCCAGTAAGAATGTTTTTGCCTGCACCGGTTTTTTCGGGATGAAAGGCATTTACCGCGCCGCTAAACATATTGCGGCTGATGTTATCGATATGGCCGCGAAACTTGAGCCATGGGCCAGCGGGGGAAATATGGTCGGTAGTGCATTTACCGAGTGCCTTGACGAGGATCGGCATGTGCTCGAAATCATTGGTAAAATCCCATTTTGGAAACGCTTTGAGGAGCTGGATGCGCTCGCTCGCCGGGTCGACAACGACTTCAATTTCGCCCCCATCTGCTGCCGGTGGCACACAGCCGGTTTCTGCCGCAGCAAAACCTTCTGCCGGTAGTTCAGCGACTGCAGGGATTTCGAGTTTTACTTCTTCACCGTTTTCATTGGTAAGCGTATCGGTAAGCGGATTAAACGTCATCTTTCCCGCAAAGGCCATTGCAGTAACGATTTCTGGGCTCGATACAAAGGCATAGGTTTCTTCGTTACCATCATTTCGCTTTTTAAAGTTGCGGTTAAAACTATTGACGATGACATTCTTATCACCCTTTTTGATGTCGCTTCTATCCCACTGGCCAATACATGGCCCGCAAGAATTACTGAGCACGGTGCCGCCGACTTTTTCGAAGATTGCGGTAAATCCGTCGCGCTCCATGGTTTCTGCGATTAAATTGGAACCGGGCGAGATCATGAATCCAGTTTTGAGTTTCAGGCCATGATTGTGAGCGTATTCGGCTACAGCGGCGGCGCGGCTGATATCTTCGTAACTACTGTTGGTGCAACTGCCGATGAGGCAGACGGCAATATTCTCTGGCAAGTCAAGTTGTGGATACTTCTCTTTCAAGTCCGATACCGCGTAACGCGCATCTGGCGTGTGCGGACCGTTAAGCGCCGGCTCTAAAGTAGATAAGTCGATCTCGATAACTTCGTCGTAATAGTCTTGCGGATTCGCCTCTACCTCGGAATCGGCTCTGAGGTCAGCGGCGAATTCATCAGCCAACGGCACGATATCGGCGCGCCCGGTTACCTTGAGGAACGTCGCCATGCGGCTGTCATACGGGAAGAGCGAAGTCGTCGCGCCCAACTCGGCACCCATATTAGTGATGGTCGATTTGCCGGTACAACTGATCGATTCAGTGCCCTCACCAAAATATTCGATGATCTTGCCCGTGCCGCCTTTGGCGCTTAGCAAGCCACACAGGTAAAGGATGACGTCTTTGGGTGATGTCCAACCGTTCATTTTGCCCTTCAGGTGCACACCGACGATTTTTGGCGCGCGCACTTGCCAGGGTTGCTTGGTCATCACATCTACGGCATCTGCTCCGCCCACGCCGATGGCGATCATGCCCAAGCCGCCTCCCGTTGGAGTGTGGGAATCGGTACCGATGACCATGCCGCCCGGAAAAGCGTAGTTTTCTAAAAAAATCTGATGGATAATACCTGCGCCTGGTTTCCAAAAATCCATGCCGTATTTTTCTGCTGAAGAAGCGAGAAAATCATATACTTCTTTATTGACTGAGTTTGCTTTTTCGAGATCGACTTCTGCGCCCTTGTCGGCACGAATCAAGTGGTCGCAGTGTACCGAAGTAGGCGTGGCGACTTTGTCGACGCCCACACTGATGAATTGGAGGATTGCCATCTGCGCTGTAGCGTCTTGCATGCACACGCGGTCTGGTGCGAGTTCGAGATCTGTTTCGCCACGCACGACGGAATCGGGTTCAAAATCTTCTCGGTATGCATGGGCAAAGAGAATCTTTTCGGTCAGCGTGAGAGGGTGCTTTACAGAATCACGGGCAGCCGATATTTTTTTGTACGAATCTGTGTAAACAGAGTGCACAAAATCTGGGTCGACGAATAAATTCATGGCAGTTTCAACACATTTTGGCAGAAGCGTAGAGTTTTGCTTATTTTGAGTCAAGGAAATGCATTATGAGTTGCTGACAATATTTCGTCAACAATAATC
The DNA here is from genome assembly GCA_964558715.1 of uncultured Candidatus Peribacteria bacterium. GTDB lineage: Bacteria > Patescibacteriota > Gracilibacteria > CAIRYL01 > JBGSOV01. Next base: position 13,475 of record CAZLFD010000002.1, read on the forward strand.
CGTGCCCTGTCTATAGAGAGGCACTCGCAATCTGCATCAGATTGCGGTTTGTTGATACCGGATTGATTTCTGTTCTTTCTTCAATATTTATTCATTCCTCCTTACTTCTCGCTGTTTGTTATTTGCTAGTTTCTTGTAAAGTCGACGATGGCAGGCAGATCCATGCCCACCGGAGTCAGATTTTTTACACGTGGGTCGTATTCGATGATTACCGACGCACCGATTTTCTTGTTGATCAAATCACCCCCATCTGACGCGCACTGATCGACATCGGTGTTTGTGCCACATGTAGCAGTGTACGTATTATCGGGGTCTGTACACCATGGAGTTCCTAATGCACACAGGCCATTATTCATGGCCGCTCGGGTTGTGACTTGAGGAGTACAACTGTCGGGGCGCAATGAAACGGGCAGTAAAATGCCGTTTGGATCTTGGCAAAGTGGGTTGTAGTATTCAGCCGGGTTCGAACCTGGAATCTCATTACAAAAAGAGGATCCATCTGTGGCTGGGTCAAATAGTTCTTGGCCGGGTATCAGCGATCGTTCACAGTCGATACTGTCTTCAATGCCATCGAGATCAGCATCGTTCAGGTCAGAAATCAGACGATAGCGGCGCATAAACGAGTAGTCGTAGCGTTTGGCAGATTTGCGGATTTTAGAGTTGTTTCCAAAGCAGTCGGTAAACGGTGAGCATTCTGCCGGCAACCATACGTCTTTGCTTGGAATTTCGGCATCGCCAGATGTGCCGGCGATATTCTGCGAGACAAAGCTTCCCTTTAGCAGCAGCTGATTGCTAAGGGCATCGACATTAGTCGAGAAGCCGTCGAATATTTCAGCTTCTTCCACTGCACCATCAACCCCCCCTACATCAAGCGCCGACATGATCGAACCATCGGCATAAATCGCCGCTTCAATGCGTGTTACCGACGGATCGATAAATACATTACCCTCGGTACCAAGCCCGGCCTGTTGCCCACTGCGCAAGACAATAATACCAAGGCTTCGTCCTGATTCGACGATGATATTGTCGCGGATGTACACATTGCCACCACGTACAAGAAGTGTAATCGGGCCCTCCTCGCCAGCTGGTGGCGATGGAATAGTGAAAGTTTTTTTATTGAACGAATCATCAATATCGCCAATGTTTACCGACATATGGGTAACACTTTCTGGCCGCTCTACCCATCGCACCTGACCATCTTGCAGCCATGTAGAATTGCTGTCAGAAGTATCGCTATAGGTGGTGGTAAAATCAGTCCAGTCATCAAAATTTACAATGCCGTATCCATTACCAGGAAGTTCGATATCTGCATTAGAAGGGCTCTTGTTACCCGTAATCGACGCATAGTTCTCGTACATGATACGCCGTATTTCGGGGCGGCCATACACATCACCCACCATTGAGAATTCTTGTGTGCCTGCATCTTTCCCTACGATGATCGTTTCGTTATAGGCTTCGCCGTGCACCGCACCAGCAATCGACATCACCAAGAATGTAAGGGGGTTTGGGCTCGTGGGTGATTCAAGGGCGAATTTTGAGAATTTGTCTGCCTGGCTGTCATTATTAGTATCAAATCCAATAGTAATCGCTTGCACAAGAGTCGGGTATTCATCGACATTCAAATACGACAGGTTGCGCCGGGGCGTACCGGTCATATGAAAAGTGTAACTACTACCCGCAATCACCTGGCTCAATTGTTTCATAAAGATTACTAGGGGGTTTCCAGGAATCAAAAAGTTATTATAGCCATCGTCTAGTTCTGCTTTGATAAGCTTATTAAACTGGCTAGATTTTCCGGGATTAAAGAGGGCAGTACTACCTGATGCCGAGACTTCTAGATAGTGTTCTTTGGTTGAAACAAAGGGCGGTTGCGAAGTATCACTTGTTGAATAGAGCTTTAGATCGCCATAGTACGTACCGCCGTTAAGTCCGCCGTCGATGGTAGTTTTGAGAATGGCGAGCCAGTCATAATCGGTAACATGCACAGTGTCGCTGTTATTGGTAAGGGTGATCTGTTGTACATCTTCTTCGCTATCGACCAAACCGAAAGCAGCAAAATCGGGCACCTTAGCTGTGATGATGGGGGTGAAATCAACATCGATATTGACATTGGTCTTCTTCACCTGATTGGGGTATCCGTCGGTCTGACCAACGTCGAGGCGGCGGTTACTGGTATCGTAGATCTGGCGGACGACAGTCTCGATACGGCTTAGTTTTAGGTCATTGTCGGTATTGGTTGGCGCGTACGAGCCGATGTTTACGAGCATCGTATCACCACTTTCAACATCAGCATCGAAGTACTGTACCGCAGGATTTCCGGTATCAAACGGTGGCGCACCAATATCTTGCTTTGGTATCGAGAAGTCGACAGCCTGGCGAATAGCACTACTGCTATTGACCTGGTCAAGCTGTACGTTATCCCAGAAGACACTGCGCAGCTCGACGGTCTTCAGGATATTGGCAGGGGTCTCTGTTGGGTCTTGGTAGATGTATTCTTTTCCGACTGGGTTGTCGAAGCGGTCATAGAGAGAGATGCTGATCGCCATCTGGTCTTCGCCATCAGCCACCAATGGGTTCGATGAACCCGCAGTAAGTATGGTGTCGGCGTGTGTAAGATCGGGTTCGGCAGATACGACCTGAAAGACATATTCGTTACTGAACAGGTGCGGAGAGCCGGTATCAACCGGGAAGTCGACACTATAATCTTGTTCGTCGGCAACGGTACCGCGGATGCGGTAGATACCTGGGGTACGAGTGGCTTGGTGGCTTGGGCCATCATGAATCGTAAGCCAGAGTTTTCCGTCGTCATCGCCATCTGGGTTCTCGCAACCAATGCTGAAGTCGCCTGAAAGGTCGCTCAGCGCGTAGTCGAGGGTACCATCTGGATTCATCTTTTCAACTATGATTTCAGTACCATTGACGCCAGAATTATCGTCGCAGACAATGTCTTCAGAGAATGGGCTGTTGCTGCGTTGAGCGATGGCATATCGGTAATCTTCATCACGGGCGTCGAAGACGACATATTGATTTTCGACAATCAGGTCTGGGTCTTGGTCACCGCTACAACTCCATTCGGTGATAGGGAAATTTTCGGCAGCATCTGCTGCAGCCATGCCAGCGTCGATCAGGTCTTGGCGCCCAAAAGCAATCCAGCCCATTGCGGGCGACCAGGCATTACCCAAAAAGTGGCCCAGTGTCACATGGCCATCATCGGCATCGGCGACTTCGGTGTTATCGCAAGAAATATCGACATCAATCTGTTGCGTCGTAGCGTCAGAAGTGTCTCCAGAATCATCGAGATACGTCTGTTCATCAAAATAGATGTAATCGCCGGTCGCTTCTACAAACGCTTTACCGGTGAGACTTGAAAAATCTCCACCCGCATCGACAGCATTCGAAACACCATAATCATTCGTGCCACACTCGTCGGCGATTTGACCACCGCCACTAGCGATAATGCCAGTATCTGCCGTCGGTGCGATACAGTTCATACGGATCCAACCCAGAATATCGTTCCAGGCATAGCCGATCACCCGGCTGTTTTCGACGATGACACCCCCACCGACCGGGTTCATGTCTATCCAACCATTGGTGGCGTTCCAAGCATATTTATTGTTTTCCGAGTCGACATCGGTGCCGATCATGCGGCCTTCATTTGCCGTATTGCGCATGGACGCAATTACCACCGTACCCACATTTCCAAATTTATCGCGGTTTTCAACGGCAAAATTAATCGTTGTCTTGGCAGTACAGGCGGTGTCTTCATCGCAGAGCCATACTTCAACGTAGTAGTCCCCTGGGCTTAAAATACTGAGTCCACGCTGGTATTGCCCGGGCCTGTGGTCGACTTCAATACTCTCAAGAAGATTGTCACCTGTATCATACACATCAATATGAGCTGTCAGGATTCCAGTAGCACCGGTATCGAGGTCGTTCCCCGTCCATACGGCAGTGGGTGCGGTATCGTAGGTAGCAGAGCTATCAGGGATGACATTGTTATTATTGTCTTGTATATAGACATTCGAAATCACTGGCAGCTGGTTGTAGATCTCAAAATGATTGTAGGGGATCACCGTTTCGCCAGAGCCATGGATATCGGTTGCCACCACGCGCCAATACAAGTCGCCTGAAGGCAGGTTAAAAGATGGAGTGTAAGTGTATTCTACCCCTGCACCTCTCGCCATGGCATATGGTGAAAGCGCAGATGATTGTGGCAGAATAGTACTAAAATCGGATTGCTGGGAGATCTGCACCACATACTGGATATTGTCTGCATCGGCCTCTTCAATGGTAAAACGGAAAGTGGGACGGCGATTGCTAAGGTGATCGATACCGCAAGGTACACCGCCATATCCTAAATCTGCGCCATCACAATGCGCCGGCCACCGCAGCCCCGTTTGGGGTGCAACATTATCGACGTTGAATTCCCAATAGCTCGTGTAATCTGACCAGGCAAAAAACTCGTCGAATGCGCGCATGCGCCAACGATATGAACCAGGGGGAAATTCTACCCCAAAATCATGCGTATGGTTCTCGCCTACTCCATTTGGCAATATGAGTGAGTCGGATGGCAGTTCATAACTTTGGTACACTGCCCAGACATCAGCGCTGATCTCGCGTTCGACAGTGACCAAATACCCGACATCTTCACCATCTTCTTCTTCAATATGAAAAGTGAAAGTCGGTGTACGGTCTACTGTCGTTGCAGTATCGGCTGGAGAAACCAGGTCGATAGTTGGAGTGTTATTATCGGTAAACTGCCATTCAGTCTTTGCCCAACTATAGGTTTTACGAGTCAGTGAAGTCTGAATATTATCGACCTGTTGATACGGATTCATTTCCATGTAATCACCGAAGGTAAAATAACCAAAACTCTCCGACCAAGCAGTTCCGTGAACATAACCATCTCCGTCGATATACACACCGCCTTCGTCATCGATCTTGCCAAAGTATAGCCAGCCGACATTGTCGTTCCAGGCGTATCCATCGATCTCAGCTCGACTTTCGGTCACGACTGTCACCGTCAACCCCCCGCCTACAGGTTGCAAGTCGATCCACCCGAAATTCTCTGACCATATCAAACCAGTCATGCGGTCTTCGGTAATCGTTACTCCACCAGTACTTGGTGAAAAATCGAGCAAACCACCCATCGGATCTTCGGCATAGCGAAAGCCAAAGGCCATGTTTTCATCGCCCTGCAAACGCGTGTCGATCAACGCGGATCCTACTGTTCCGGTTCCGGTATTCACGGTGAACTCTAGGCTGGCAGTACCGAATTGGTCATCTCGTGCTTGAATATCCACGATCAGCACCGACCCATTAGCGGTAAAATCGTATGCCGCAAACAACGTTGTGGTTGCATCTCCGGCGTTGATGGTGATATCGGTATCGCCGCGCAAAATGATTTCGTCGATCTCGCCGGTAGAAATCAAACGCACATCCACCTGGTGCGAACCAGTGATAGGAGTACTGGAATCCGTGATCTGATTGGAGGTAAGCGTAAAGTCGTAACCACCGACGATTTCGTAATTGCTTTCGTCAAAGGTAAACGCCGACGCCAATGTGAATGGCAGCAGCAGCAAAAATGCACTAAAAACAGTAGCTAAAGCAGCGCACGAGCGGAATACCCCGCTACCTACACCCCACCTTGCTTCAGGAGTGCCGCTATAAAGTGCCGTTTTCATTATCTGAGTGTTTGTGTTGTCGTGTTGCGGCATTCCCGAGTTCGGTAATGATATCATGTTATTTTATCATTTTCGATACAGAAATACAAGTGCTCACCACAGTTCACCTCTGCCTTATTCGGCATTTCGACCAGTAGCCAGACTGTACAAAACCGGGTAAAGTTCGAACCGCACAAAAAAAACATGATACACTGGTTTCAGAGTTGTAGAAAATCTGCACAAACCCACAGACTATGACACCTTCTTCAATCACGACCCTGAGCGACTTAGTGGAACAAATGGCAACCACTGTACCGATCCGCCGTCAACTGAGGCAAGAAGCACTCGCCGGAAAACTGTTTTCGCCAGCCGCGCTTGAACACTTAAAAAAAAGTTTTGCTCGACTCTGCGCTTCGGTACTGAACACAGTCGATTCCACTATCCGTTTACAGGCAACTGCCGACATCACCATCGAGACCGAGATTGCTTATGAAATAGCCGAACTCGAGCGTGACATTCGCTTTTGTCAGGGGGAGGCAAGTCAGCTATTTACTGAGTTGCGCGAACAAGCCGGCGCAGAGGGTGAATCGCTTGCTAAAGCTCTTATGGGCAAGCACTTTCATTACCTGATTTCCGATCGCGATGGTACAGTCAACAACTACTGCGCACGCTACAATACTTCGATTCAATCGGTATACAATGCTGTTGCACTCGAACGTTTCACGCAACAAAAATTAGATGGTGCTGTCATCCTTACTTCGGCTCCACTCAAAGATATTGGGATTTTGGATATTACCGTCAACTCGCCAGAGGCGATTACCTTTGCCGCATCGAAAGGCAGAGAGTTTGTCGATACCCAAGGAAGGTTTCATCATTTTCCAATCGATGATGAGCGCGCTCGCCTGATCGAAGCGGTGTATGAAAATATTGCAGCGCTAGTGGAGAAGCCAGAATTTGCCGTTTTTGCACTAATCGGATCTGGCTTGCAAAAAAAATTCGGCCAGGTAACGGTCGCCCGGCAGGATAATGCCGGCAGTATTCCAGCAAAAGATTCGGTGCGATTCTTGGAGCTTGTTCGCGACCTGATGCAAGAGCACGACTCGCATGGAGAACTTTTGCGCCTAGAAGACACCGGAAAAGATATTGAAATCATCGTCACACTTGAAAATGGTGAGGGAGAATTTGGCTTCAATAAGCGCGATGGCGTGCGCTTTATCGCCAAAGAATTAGGGATTGTAACAGGGCCGCTGCTTGCCTGTGGCGACACTGCTTCCGATATACCTTTAGCGCTCGGTGCCCGCGAAATCGACCACGAGGCGGTAGTGGTTTTTGTCACTGTAGATAGTAGACTACGTGAGCGTGTTCGTAAAAAAATCGATAATGCCTTTTTTGTTCCCAACCCCGACGCCCTTATCGGCGTGCTTGCTTCTCTTACCCGAACTGCATGAAAAAACTCCCATTTACCGCTGCTGTTTTCGACCTCGATGGCGTGATCACAAAAACCGCTCGGGTTCACTGCAAAGCCTGGAAAGAAATGTTCGACAGCTTTTTAATGAAATATGCGAGCCGCGAAAACCGTCCGTTTTCACCCTTTACCGAAGAAGAATATATTGCCTATGTCGATGGCAAACCGCGCTACGAAGGCGTGGAATCATTTCTTGCTAGTCGCGCTATCGCTCTGCCCTTTGGCGAACCAAATGACGATGGAGAGCAAGAGACCGTGTGTGGTTTAGGGAATAAAAAGAACGAGCATTTTCAGGAGATCATCCAAAAAGACGGTGCTGAGTTGTACGACCACGCCGTCGATTTGATCAAAGACCTGCGCAAAAACGGCGTTAAGGTCGGGCTCGCCACTTCGAGCAAGAACTGTAGACTCATCATCAAAAAGGCTGGTATTGCGGATTTATTCGATGCCATTGTCGATGGCGTCGTTTCGGCAAAAGAGGGTTTTCCGGGCAAGCCACAACCGGATATATTTTTGGAGACCTGCAAATTACTCGAGGTGTATTCTGAAGATGCCGTACTGTTTGAAGATGCGTTCGCTGGTGTAGACGCGGGGAAACGCGGCGATTTTGGCTTGGTCGTCGGCGTCAGCCACGGGTACGATGCTGAGGGGCTGCGCGCTTTTGGGGCAGATACGATCATTTCTGACCTGGGCGAACTTTCTGTGGCAGATATTATTGAGTGGTTTGAAAAGGGCATCGAAGCCGATAGTTGGAAGTTAGAATATCATGGATTCGACCCACAGGCTGAAAAACTGCGTGAAGTGCTGACGACGGTAGGAAATGGCTATTTTGGGACGCGCGGCGCCTTTGAGTGCGAGGCGGCATCAGAGCATCATTACCCGGGCACCTACATGACGGGTGTCTACAACAAATTACCGACAGAGCTTCATGGCATGACGATTTTTAATAACGATTTAGTCAATTGCCCAAACTGGTTATCCATCGAATTTAAGATCGGCCATGGAGAATACAAAAGCCCGCTTACCATGGAAGTCATCAGTTATACGCACAGCATCGATGTAAAACAGGCAATCATGGAGCGGCATATCGTCTGTCGCGATGAATGCGGGCGGATGATCAAGATCATCGCATACCGCTTTGCCAGTATGGACGATCCGCACATTGCCGCCATCCGCTTTGAGCTAACACCACTCAATTTTTCAGAGGCGGTGACCCTGCGGAGCAGTTTAGATGGCACAGTGATCAATGCGGGCGTCGACCGCTACAAAGCCCTAAGTTCACAACATTTAGAGCCAGTTACCACCGCACAGACGGAGGATGGCATTTCGCTTACCGTCAAGACGACCTGCTCTGATATCACTATTTCGCAGGCAGCGCGCCACACACTTACAGCGAATGGAGCACGGGTCACGGCCGAACGCAGCGTGAATGAAACCCGAGGGCTCATCAGTGAAGAGCTTACTTTTGCCGCAAACGAGGGCGAGCAATATGTGCTCGAGAAAATCGTCGCCATGGCGAGCTCGCTCGACAACTCGGTAGGCGACCCATGCGGCGATTCGTGCGAACGCCTCACCAGTACAGCGGATTTTGCGAGCCTACTCCAAAAACACAGCAAGGCCTGGCAACGCCTGTGGCAACAGGCGGATATCAAAGTCGAGCGTGACCGCTTTGCGCAAAAGGCTCTGCGCCTGCATATTTATCATCTGCTCGTAACCGCCTCGGAACACAATAAGAATTTGGATGCCGGCATGCCGGCACGTGGTTTGCATGGCGAAGCGTACCGCGGCCATATTTTTTGGGATGAACTGTATGTGTTCCCCTTTTACAACATGTACTTTCCGGATATCACCAAAGCTTTACTCATGTATCGCTATAATCGGCTCGATGCGGCCCGCGGCTACGCCAAAGAACACGGCTACGCCGGTGCGATGTATCCGTGGCAAACGGCGGATGACGGCAACGAAGAAACGCAGGTCATCCATTACAATCCCTTGTCAGATAAATGGGATCCTGATCTGAGTAGTCGTCAGCGCCATGTTTCGATCGCCATTTTTTACAATGTCTGGACGTATGTAAACCACACACGCGACGAAAAATTTATGGAGGAATACGGTGCCGAGATGCTGTTTGAAATCGCTCGCTTTTGGGCAAGCATCTCGACTTGCACCGAAGATGACCGCTATCACATTCGCGGTGTAATGGGGCCAGATGAATACCATGAAAAAATGTCCGACTCAGAAGAGCCGGGAGTAACGGATAATGCCTACACCAACATCATGGTCGTGTGGCTCCTTGAAAAAGTGCTCGAGATTGCGGAAAAATTGCCGCAGGCAGTGCGCGAAAAACTGTTCACCAAAATCGGGTTTAACGAGCAAGAACTAGAAAACTGGCAAGACATCACCGAAAAGATGAATGTCTTACTTACCAAAGACAACGTGCTCGAACAGTTTCAGGGCTATATGAGCTTGCCGGAATTAGATTGGAAAAAGTACCGCAAAAAGTACCCAAATATTCAACGGCTGGATCGGATCTTGAAGAGTGAAAACGATTCGCCCGATCACTACAAAGTCGCCAAACAGGCAGATGTGTTGATGCTTTACTATTTGCTCGCGCCGCAAAAAGTAGTGGATATTTTGACCGACCTCAATTACCAGGTGCCAGATGCCGAAGAGTTGCTACGGCGGAATTTTGACTACTACATCGGCCGTACTAGCCATGGGTCTACGCTCAGTAAAATCGTGCATGCTACTATTGCGCACAATCTCACAACTGATGGAGAATCGTGGCATTGGTTTATGGATGCGCTGCGGAGTGATATCGAAGACACCCAGGGCGGTACCACGCTTGAGGGGATTCATACCGGCGTCATGGCGGGAACAGTCGAAATCGCCATCCGCAATTTTGCCGGTGTCGCCTTTGAGCACGACCGTCTTGCCGTCAGTCCGAATCTGCCGCACCATTGGCGCAGCATGTCGTTTTGTGTCTGGCATCATGATATCCGTTACCAGCTAGTGATTGATGAAACAGCGATTACCGTTACCGCCACCCGCAAGAAGAAAAATGATATCAAAGCGATTCCCATCGAAATAGAAGGCGTGGTGAAAAGCTTACGGCTCGATACCGAAACGATTTTTAAACGCAAGAAAACGTAATCGTGTGCACAACACCCTTCCTTCTCTTGAAATCAGAAGAGGTGCAAGAGCCATTCCGACAAAACTCAGACGCGCAGAGGGTAATTTCTCTCCCTCGAGACAGGGGGAGTTGGAAAGGATTGATTTTCTCTCGCTTATTTAAGCCTCTGTTCGGTCTCGCTTTGTCAGAGAAATCATATATTGCCTCACAATCTAAGTGGTAAACAGAACGACAGATCAGGAGACATGACTCAGTGAGTTCGACCACACCCACCTTCCCTTAACTCAGGGGAGAAAAATCACAAGACGCAGAATCAGTATTCTCCCAAGAGTTGCAACATCAAGTAGGTGATCTTCGAGAATTCGGCGCGAGTTACGGGATTATTCGGCGCAAAAGTACCGTCTTCAAAACCACTGACAATGTTGTTGTTGTTCGCCCACATCACGTGCTTAAAATACCAAGCGTTTTTTTCGACATCATCATATTTACTATCGCCAAAACTTATTTTGCTGAGATCGATGCCTGCCGCCAGAGCGATGATCTTCAGTGCTTCTGCACGTGAGACTTGATTATCGGGCTTAAACGATCCGTCTTCAAAACCACTTACAATACCGGTTTCTTTGGCTACCTGCAAATACCGTGCGTACCAGGCGATAAGTTCGACATCGGTGTATGGCAGCTCATCGATTGTCTCGGGAATTTCATAATCAAACGCCTCGAGAGCAATCTTAACCGCCTCGGCACGCGTCAGCGGATTGTCTGGGCCAAAAGTGCCATCGCCGTATCCACCGATGACCTCTTTGGCAACCAGCGCCAGAACGAATCCTTTACTCCAGTGTTCGCCGATGTCCGAGAAAATATCAGCATCTTCATCACTGAAAAGATTACCAGCAGGGCCCCCGATAGGGGCAGAATCACCCGACTGGGCTCGTACCGCCGGTATATCGGTTCGTGGTACCAACTCGGTGCGCTGTTTGCGTTCAGAATTTTTATCGACAGTGACGGTATAAACGAAATTACGTGGGCACTTTTCTTTGATGTAGCCAGACAAAGTGATAGTACTTTTTCCATCGACCATGGCATCTGGCGGCACCTTTGCCGATACCTTCCACAAACCATCTACGAGTTCGGCTTTGTGCGCGATTTTTTTATCGTTCAGAATTATCGCCAGAGATTCTTCTAAGGCGTTCTCAGAAGCGGTAAAGCTAATCTGCGTGAGGCTTGGCACCGTCACACTTTTTGCGGGAATGATCTCATTAAAAACCGGTTTTTCACATGCAGTGGTGCTACCTCCGCCACCGCCGCCACCGCCACCACCACTGTTTCCTCCGCCGCTTGAAGGTATCGAAGTAGGTGTGGGCGAAGGACTTGGTGATGGAGAAGGAGTCGTGCTTAACGGAGTAATCGTGGTAGTAAGCCACTTGCTTTCTGTTTCCGCATTCTCTCCGACTGCATCGCTACTACAGCGGATATAATACGCAAATGTCGTTTCAGTCGTGACTGCACCAATAATCGTGACTATGGCGCTGTGCACTTTCTTCGTTTCATCTGTTGCTTCAAACATATGCTCCATGTCCGAAAACTCAATCTTCTTATTTCTTTCATCAAAGCGGCAAAAGGCGGCTTCTGCAGTTTCAAAACTCATCGCAATCTGTGTAACACCATTATCGGTACTCCCGGCAATATTACCGTTGATCGGTGCGGGAGGGGTAGGCGTGGGGGTGGCTGTGGCAGATGGACTTGGCGTCGCCGAAGGGCTGGTTGATGGCGCTGTTGTCGGGCTCGCAGATGGTGACGGTGAAACAGATGGTGATACCGTTGGGCTAATGCTCGGGCTGACTGACGGAGACGGACTTAAGGTTGGAGTAGGTGTGGCCGTCGGTGAAACAGATGGTGATACCGTTGGGCTAATGCTCGGGCTTGGGCTTGGTGAGACAGATGGTGACGGAGTCGGTGTGGGGGTTTCGCCAGAAGTGTCGACCGTAAAATCTGGAATCGCTAGTGAATCACTGGTATTCGTAAGAGCATCGGTAACGGTCAGACTACAGTCGGAATAGGTGTTATCGGCAAGTTCATCGAATTCGATTATTGTTTCGCCGTCGATCGCGGTTGTGGTTGCAGAAGAACAACTGCCGGTGTAAGCAATCGTACCAGCTTCGGTAGAAGTGATCTTCATGCTGGGAGTGTTGTCATTTGTTGTTTCCGGAATCTGCTCAACTATTTCGATTTTTGGTGGAAACAATGCTGCGTAGGCATCGGCGAGGCCGTATCCGTAATAATCATCTTTCCCCACATCACCAAGGTCAGTCGTACTTTTTTGTAAGATTTCGCGCACCTGTGCGGGAGTACGGTTTGAATCTTGTTGCAACAAGAGGGCAATCAAGCCCGAAACATGTGGCGCAGCCATGGAAGTGCCGCCGATCGATTTGTAGCCGGCATCTGTATGCGTACTGATAATGCCGAAACGCGACTGAGAGTCATTGCAATCCCAGCTTTTGGCACCCGGTGCCATCAGTTCCAGATACGAACCGATATTTGAAAAACACACACGAGCATCGTTTATATCGCTGGCACCAACGGCAATCACTTCTGTGTACGAACTCGGATAATTGCGAGTCGATACTCCTGATGCTCCGGAATTTCCCGCTGAAGAGACAAGGATGACACCCGCTTCATACGCCGCCTTGAGCGCTTGGTATACAATGTCACCCTGCTCTGGGTCAATAAGATTGGCCTCATTGGCAGTTCCGAAACTCATCGAAATCACATCGGCACCGTTATCAACGGCATACTGTATGCCTTGGGTAACTGCAAAAATATCGCCGCTGGCACCGTTACCGCTGGGGTTATCGTCGAGCACCTTAACTGGCATGATGCGCACATCCGGGGCTACGCCGATAATATCGGTCAGCACCCCGTCGATTGTAATATCGATACCCTGCTCTGCCCCAACAATACCAGCAACATGCGTGCCATGGCCATCCCCATCATCCGGATCGTTGTCTTCGGTGGGAGTATTGATGTTCGGGCCGATAAAATCCCAGCCACGCCAATCATCTGGAAAACCATTATTATCATCATCAATACCGTTAAACCGTTTATCATTACCGTTATCATCCAGTCCGATTTCTCCGGGGTTGACCCACACGTTATCAACTAATTCCGGATGGTCGAGATCGACACCACTATCGAGCACGGCAACCACAATGCCACTGCCAGTGTAGCTATCCCAAACAGGGAGTGCATTCAGGCCAGAAGAATATCCGCCTTCTTCACCTACGTTCCATTCGTATCCGTGCGCGTAAAAGTAATAGTTTGGCTGCGCAAACTCAACATTTGGATCTTTTTTCGCTTCGGCCAACAGCTCTGCTGTAGATTTCGTATCCGCCTGCAAAATCACAGTATCTGCGGATAACTGTCTTTTGACTTTCATCTCGATTCCCACAGCACTTTTTATGGCCATCGAGCTTACACTTCCGCGTGTTCGGCGCGATACATCACCGTCTTTGTATCGAACGATAAGCTCTCCTTCGGCATAAGGTGGCCTTTCGAGTTCGTGGATATTTGCAGCTGCCGCTTTATCGCGTGAAAAAGCGGCGAAAGTCGCAGATGGAATAGCGATAACGAGAGAGAGGAGGAGGGCGATGCCTGTACGCATAAGATGTGTCAAAATAATATTTTAAACGCATTGTATAAGAACTTTGTAATTATGGAAGAGTTTTTTACAATTTTATAATAATTTTGTAAAGACATAATTCTTTGCCATGTAAAGCAAAGATGTAAAGATATTTTCTGGTTCGCATTTTTTACGGAATTTTGGCAAATTCCAGTCATGGACTTCCACACCAAAAAAATCGGCAAAAAGCCTTCGCGCAAGCGGATATACCTGATTGCCATTTTGGCGATTGCCCTTGTCGCTTTCACTTCCGTTGAAATCGGCTATCAGTATCTCATCAGTACGCCGGCCTCCGAACAAGAAGAGACTGTACCATTTGTGATTAAAACCAACGAGACGCCAAAGCAGATTGCAGAGCGGCTCTATGCCGAAAAACTTATCCCATCGCGCTGGGCGTTTTTGCGCTTTTCCGATAAGCAAGGCTATGACGTGCGCTTTCAGGCGGGCAGGTTCTATTTACCGAACAATGTGTCGATTAAGACTCTGGCGGAGTATTTGACCAATGCCCGCCCCGAAGAAATCACCGTAACAATCGTTGAAGGTAGTACAAACGCCGACATTGATGAAAAGTTAGCAAGCTTACGCCTGACTGAACCAGGAGCATTTTTAGAATGTGTTGCGGCGTGCGATTTTAGCGAGTTCCCATTTTTACCGGGTGAAGTAGAACAACGCGAAGGGTTCTTTTTTCCGGATAGTTATTACGTAAACCCCGATACGTTTGATGTGCAAGAGTTTGCCAAACGCCTGCTCAGCACGTTTGATCAAAAGACAAAATCGATTTTTGGCGATTCAGAACGCAATGGTTGGGATATTCTAAAAATGGCTTCGATCGTCGAAAAAGAATCGCGTAAACCGGTAGAACGCCCGATCGTAGCGGGAATCTTGTGGAATAGGTTTGATGCGAACCAGCTTATCGGCGCCGATGCCACCACGCGCTACGCCGTACAAAAAGATACCGAGGCTCTTACAATTGCAGACCTGCAAGATAAGAATCCGTGGAATACGCGAGCTGTCGTCGGCCTGCCGCCAGGGGCGATCTGCAACCCCGGACTAGACGCGATTCAGGCAGCGGCAAAGCCCGCAGATACAGACTATTGGTATTATCTGCACGATGCGAATGGCGAAATTCACTACGCGACGACAAATGAAGAACATAACACGAATAAAGCGCGACATTTGTAGAGTCTTCCGGTTTCTTCTTACTGCTGCGTCTTACCGAGTGGCGCTCTTTCACATTCGGCTCTAGAATTTTTCGCGTGTACTGATTTGACAAGACGAAACCGAACAAGGAAGTCGAGCCTGATGATTACGGAGTCGATTAGATATTCGCAAACAGAATCTGCACATGCGGATGCTGCTTGAGCATATTCGCCGGAAATTCATCGACTGATTTGTTGCCCGATTCTAGTTCCTTAAGAATTGGGAGTTTAGCATTTCCTTTCAGCAACACGATAATTTTTTCGGCGGAAAGTAGTGCAGCCGGTGTCATTGAAAGGCGCTCACGAATAGCGAATTCTTCGGTTTCTGTCGCCACTGCCAATTTCTCTGCTTCGTGCAACGCGGGCGAATGCGGAAACAGCGATGCAAAATGCCCATCTGGCCCGATGCCAAGCACGACCACATCGAATGGTTTTTTGCGCTGCCCGAGCAGCTGATCGTACATTTTGGCAGCTTCGTGATGCGTATCGAGATCGGTATCCCACAGGTGAAAGTGTGCGGGAACTTGGAGTGTATCGCGGACGAGTTTGGCATTCGCCTCAGGATGAACAGGAGGAACAAAGCGCTCATCCGCCAAATAGACCTCAGTCTTGCTCCAATCGCGGTCCCACTCAGCCAAAGCCCGATAGACCGCAGCCGGCGTACTGCCGCCAGAAAGCACGAGCGAAAAATCTTTTTTTGCATCGAGCAGAATTTCATAAACAGCAGCATCTACCCATTCTGCTTCCGAAAAGAACACGCGGTTTTTCATGATTCGAGTTCAAACCAATATTCATCTTTTTGACGGAAGATGTTCTTGATCTCTTCTGGGGCAACGATGCCCGGCTCGTATTCTTTGACTGCAATCTGCTTCTCTCCAATAAAACGGAGAATCTTGTCGGTAATGCGCCATTCAGCGATGATTTCAGGAAAGCTGAGAAAATTAAGTTTTTCGTTTTTCAACACATCAAGCAGCAAAGCCGCGTGTTCGGGTAGGCAATCTTCACCGCGGCAGGCAATTGATTCGCTCGAGGCGATTTCGTGGTACTCGGAAGATTGCCCGTACTGATTGAGTAGTTTTACGTGGATCATTTCATCCGGCTGCAACTCGAAGATCAGGCGATTCGGGGTGATATTACTCTTTTGATATGGTAGCCGCTTAAATTCCACCACGACCATTGTCGTCTTTTTACTCATCCGTTTTCCGGTACGGATAAAAATGGGCACGCCGTACCAGGCTTCCCGGTCGATCTTCAGCTTGGCAGCAAAATAGGTTTCGGTATCAGAATGGGGTGAAATACCTTTGATCTCTTTATAGCCTTTGTATTGGCCCAGGTAGATGTTTTCTGCGCGCGGCGAAAAATCGAGAGCGGAGAGGATGGATTGTTTCTCGCGATGAAAACTATACGCATCGGCAGTGATTGGAATCGACATTGTCATCATGGCGAGAATCTGCGTGAGGTGCGATTGGAACATGTCTTTAATAATGCCGGCAGAATCAAAGTAGCCAGTGCGCTCTTCCACCCCGATAGTCTCATGCGCAGAAATCTGGATGCTGGCGATATCGCGCCCATTCAGCAGCAAGTTGAGAATGGCGTTGTTATGGCGCAAGGCAAGAATGCTTTGCACGGAATTTTTTCCAAGATAATGGTCGAGCAGAAAAACCTGATCTTCGTGAAAAAAACGGGACAAGAAGTGGAACAACTCGGTGGCAGATGCTTCGTCTTCGCCAAACGGCTTTTCGAGCACAATACGGATATCATCACTAGCGGAAGCACGTGCCAAAGCGAGGTTGTGGATAATCGGGTGAAAGACCCCGGGCGGCACCGAAAAATAGGTGATATGCGTTTCGGGCAATTGAATGCCGCGCCGAATAGCAAGCCCACGCAAAAACCCAAAAAACCGTTCGTAATCGTACAAATCGTCGTATTTACCAGAAAAGTAATACACGTGGTCGAGCAGTGTGTCGACTGTTTCCTGGCAGTATTTGAATGCCATGTTTTCTTTATCACAAGCGATTTGTACACTCTCACAAAACTCTTTGCGAAATTCTTCTTCGGTCTTTTCACTGCGCGCAAAACCAACGATAAAAAACTCTTCTGGCAGGCGCTTTTGCACTGCAAGGGTGAACAAGGCAGGAAATATCTTCAGCTTGGCTAAATCGCCAGAAGCGCCGAAAATAGTGAGGATAAACGGGTTGTCGATTTTTTCGAACATGATGAAAGTGTAAAGCAGAAAAAAGGAAGATGGTAGTTGACAAATAATTATAATTATTTATTATACAATCATTAATCTATATTAATTTATGCGGCGAGAAAGACGGTTTCCTAATAACAATACGTTTAATGAAGGCAGGCTCCCTGATGACCTTGATCCGCAGAATAGCACTCCTCAAGGAATCCTGAATGCGATTATTGAAGCGCATCGAATTAACGAGGTTCATATTTTTGGCAGATTAGCTCCAACTGAAGTCGAGCAAAAAGAAAGGGCATTTCGAGAGGCGGACGAAAATACCGTAGTTGTTACATTAGCTGAAGTCAGAGCAATGTTTGGTGTCATTTATTTGAATCGCAACACTGCAGGACAGGTAAATATGACAAATATTGCCAATCTAGCTGATGATGAACATATATCATTTGACGATCACGGTCGAACTCTTCATTATTATGATACAAAGAATTGGAGAAGTTCTCATGGGCATCCTGGGCGCTTTGCTATTTTGTGTAGTAATCCTGAAAGACTTCCGCAACCGACGATTGTCACTGTGCACGAACCCAGCGAAAAATATCCGACTAGCATATCACACACAAAACATTTGCCGTAGATTGAGCTATTTTTCTTGCCAACGATTTAAAGGGTCGAGAAGTTGATAACGAATCATTATTCAGCCCACTCTGCGTGAAAGGTGCCATCTTTGTCTGTGCGCAAAAAGGTGTGAGCGCCAAACGCATCACGCAAGCCCTGAATGAAATTTGCCGAACCGCGCGCACGCGACATCTGTTCAAGATGCGAGAGTGCAGCAGACAGGCCAGGAACCGGAATACCGGCTTGATTGGCAGCAGCAACGATATTACGCAGTTGCGGCAGCGAAGCTTGGATCTCTGTGATTATCTCGGGGAGGGCGATAAGTGGTTTGTCAGAGCGATTATTGCGAAAATTCTGCTCGAGAAATTTTAGCAACTCCGCGCGAATAATGCAGCCGCCTTGCCAAATGCGCGCAAGCTCGGCTCGGTCGATCTCCCAGTCTTCTTCTTTGGCGGCAGATGTGATGAGGTCGAACCCTTCCGAATACGCCACGATCATCGCCAAGTAGAGTGCTTTTTCGAGGGCATTGTTGGAGATTTCAGGTTGTTCGTGTTTCGCATCGACGGCGTTTTCAAGCTCGGCACGAAGTTCTGTTTTGGATGAGAGGATACGCGCATCCACTGCCGCTGTGATCGTCGGCATCGCCACACCGCGAGTTACGGCGTCGACGACTGTCCAACGGCCGGTTCCTTTTTGCCCGGCAGCATCGACGACTTTGTCGATAAGATTCCCTTCACCTTGATCGTCGGCTTTGCGGAGGATGATATCAGACAGTTCAACGAGAAAGGATGCGAGCTTGCCCTCGTTCCACTTTGCAAATACTTTTGCGATTTCTGGTGGATTCTTTTCTTGTGCTCGCAGCATATCGTAGGCCTCCGCCAAAAATTGCATCACCGCGTATTCGATACCGTTGTGTACCATTTTCACAAAATGCCCGCTGCCATCAGTACCGATATTTGACACGCACGGCCCATCACTAAAATCTTTTGCAGCGATCTGCTGCAACAGCGGCAGCAGGTTGTCGACGGCAAGCTTGTCGCCACCTGGCATTAAACTTGGGCCATTGAGCGCGCCCTCCTCCCCGCCGCTGATTCCGCAGCCGACAAAATGTATTTCACCAACTGTTAATTCTTCTCTGCGGCGGCGTGTGTCAGGGTAGTGCGAATTTCCACCATCGATGATGATATCACCAGGTTCCAGTAGCGGGAGGAGGCTATCGATCACGGCATCTACCGGCTCTCCCGCTTGCACCATGAGGATGATTTTGCGCGGGCGTTCGATAGATTGTACGAACGTCTCTAGTTCTGCTTCACCGACCAGGCTTTCGTTTCCGAATGACTGAATAAAATCTTCCATTTTAGCAGTCGTGCGATTATAGACTACAATTTTGATGTTGCGGCTCGCAAAATTACGCGCCAAGTTTTGACCCATTACTGCCAAGCCGATAAGCCCGATTTGGTTCATCGTTTTAGAAGGAGTTCCTTAGTAATGTTCTTACTGAGTTCCACGCCGGGTTGGTCGAAAGCATTGATGTTGAGAAACTCGCACAGAAAAGCAGTTGCGCCCTCAAAAAGCAGGAAGATTTCGCCAATGGCAGCTTCGTCAACGCGTGTAATTTTGACAGTGATGTGTGGCCTGTCGACTTGCGACAATGCTCCGCCAGTACCGGCTTTCTCGAGATTGAGAAGTGTGCCGAAATCAGTGTTTTTTAAGTAATCGAGTTTTTCACTGGCATCACTTGGCAGAGGAATATCGAGATGATGGGTAAAGTTCTCGACTTCGAAAAAGATGAAAAGCTTGTCGTTGGGCCCTTCAAAGTAAAGCTGGTTTTGTGAGTGTTGATCCGTCGCACCCAAAGCAGCGATCGGCGTGATACCGGTGTTGATTTCGGCGCCGTCTTCACTGTGGCGTTTGCCCGTCGATTCGGCAATCAGCTGGCGACACCAGTCGGCAATGCGAAAAAGTTTTTGTGAATACGGGTAAAGGATATTCTGCGACTTACCTTTTTGCATCAGCAAATATTGGATAGAAGCGAGCACAAATGCGGGATTCATCATTGCATCTTCATTGAGAAAAAGGTCGCGCATGTTGCGCGCACCCTCGAGCATCTGCTTGATATCGATTCCCATCAGCGCTGCAGGCACTAGGCCAACAGATGTGAGAACAGAAAAGCGCCCGCCCACATTTGGCGGAATCGGAAACGTGCGAATGCCGAGTTCTTTTGATTGCTCAAGCAGAAAACTTTTTTCAGGATCGGTAATAAAGACAAAATGTTTTTTCTGGTCGAGCCCTGCTTTGATAAGCTGATCTTGAAAATAAAAGTATTGCGAAACGGTTTCGGGAGTTCCGCCCGATTTCGAAACAACAAGGAATAACGTGCGCGAAAAGTCGAGATATTCCGTTGCCTCGGCGAGAAAATCAGGGTCGATATTATCGAGTACTACGAGTTCGGGAGAGGTGCCACTGAAGAGATTTCCAAACGCTTCACGCAAGGCAATCGGCCCCAGCGCTGAGCCACCGATGCCAAGGATGACGATAGAATCGTATTGGCCTTTGGCAGAGTCGGTGAACGTAAGGATATCATCGACGAGTTTTGTGTCATTCAAGATCTCGTCATAAAAAAATCCCTGATTGCGAGATTTTATTTTTGCCAGAAACGGCGAGACTTTATCTGCCACGCTGGAAAGTTCGGCAGGTGATAGTCCGTGTTGCGGATTGATGACACCAAGAGCAGAAGTATCGAGTGATATCATGATGCAAGAAAAATTATTTTTGCGCGTTTTCCCAGTCGGCCAAAAAAGCAGCGAGGCCTTTATCGGTAAGGGGATGTGCGGCAAGCGTATCGACCAGTTTTGGCGGAATAGTAGCGATGTCGGCACCCATGCGCATGGCGGTAAGCACATGTTGACTGGTACGGATGCTAGCGGCGAGCACCTCGGTGTCAAAGCCGTAAGTATCGAAAATCGTCACGATATCATTCACGATTTCCATGCCGTCTTGGCCGATGTCGTCTAAACGACCAACAAACGGGCTTACTAAAGTTGCTCCGGCTTTGGCAGCCAGCACCGCTTGTGCCGGCGAAAAGATGAGAGTGACATTGGTTTTGAAACCTTCAGCCGCAATTACATTCAAAGCCTTTAGCCCTTCTGGAATCATCGGCAACTTCACGTATACATTTGGCGCCCATTTGGTGATTTTGCGCGCTTCATCGATCATCGCGTCTTTTTCGGTAGAGAGCACTTCGGCACTCACCGGACCATCGATTACTTCGCAGATCTCTTTAATGCGCGATTCAAAATCAACCCCCTCTTTTGCAACCAAAGTGGGATTAGTGGTGATTCCATCTACTATTCCCCAGTCGGCATATTTTTTGATGACACTGATATCGGCGGTGTCGAGAAAGATTTTCATATCGCTGGCAAAAAGCAGCTTTATTGTAGCAGGTGATAGCATGAGAACGGAAGCAGATGTTGTAGGCGAGATTACATCCCTCTTTGGGTGTCACCCCTGCCTAAGGTGCGATTTTCGGTGAGGAAACATGGGTCTGATAATCACTGAAGGAATATGCTGCAAACCCCTCGACAGTTCCAACCAGCAAACAGGATGCGCTTGTTCTCCCCCTACGTTAGGGGAAGTTGGAAGGGATTGATTTCAACAAGAAAACAAAATTTATGCTAAGCTATTCCTGATTAACGAATGCTAATGAAAAAAATCACCATCCATGGCAAACCGACTTGCGGATTTTGCGAAGCCGCCAAGCGCATGTGCGAAACCATCGGTGCGGAATATGAGTATCTCGATATTACCGAATCGGATGAATTTCGTGCACAACATGAAGTGCTAAAAGAAAAACATGAGCACTACACTGTTCCTTTGATTCTCGCAGATAGCGGATTTATCGGTGGTTTTACCGAATTGCAAGCCGCGTATAAAGCAGGAAAATTAGGATAAATCGGTGACGTCGTTACGAGGAATCCTGACTTATTGTAGTGATTCAATAACGCAAAAATCCCACACGATTCTGGCCAAGCCGGAATAATGCTCCATCCAAATTGCAAATTACTATACCCTAATCACTTAGCTCATGTACGCCAGCCAATGCTCGTATTTGGACACCTTCCCCTGCACAATATTTAAATACGTATCGCGTAGCTCGCGTGTCACTTCGCCTTCTTTGCCATCGCCGATGTTACAATCGTCGATAGAACCGATCGGGCTGACTTCGGCAGCAGTTCCTGTATAAAAGGCTTCATCGGCTTCCCATAGTTCTTCGGGGCGAATTTTGCGTTCGATAGTTTCAATGCCCATATCTTTGGCGATCTGAATAACACTGTTACGCGTAATGCCTGCCAGAATCGTACCGAGTTCTGGCGTGTGGAGTTTGCCGTCTTTGACAAGAAAAATATTTTCACCCGGGCCTTCGGCTACATTGCCTTCAAAGTCGAGAAGCATTGCTTCGTCGTACCCCTGCGGAACCACTTCTTGCACGGCAAGGATTGAATTGACGTAATGCCCGGTCACTTTCGCATCGGTCACAAGGCTTTTTGGGTGCACGCGGATGTATTTTGAAATCTTTAATTTTACCGGTCGATCGGCGAGATATTTGCCCCACGGCCAGCAAGCGATGATGATATGCGGCGTCGCGCCTTCCGGTCGCAGGCCCATTTTCCCTTCACCAAAAAAGGCAAGTGGACGGATGTATCCGCTCCGGAGTTCGTTCTCGCGCACCGTTGTTTTTGTCGCTTCATCGATCTCGGCTTCAGAAAAATTAATCGGAAGATTTAGTGTAGAAGCAGAGTAAAACAAGCGTTTCGTGTGCTCGCTCAGGCGAAAGATTGCTGGGCCTTTTGGTGTGTCATAAAAACGCGTACCCTCAAAAACGCCCGAACCGTAGTGAAAAGCGTGGCTCAGCACATGCACCTTGGCGTCTTCCCAAGCGACAAGCTTGCCATCCATCCAGATCCATTCAGTCTCAAATTCCATGGTGCATAAAAAATGAAATCTTTGCGCAGTGTGCCGCAAATCGCCAAAAAAGCAAAGACAATCGCATTCGAAAGCGATATCATATGCAATGCATGATAAATCGCAAACACCTGTTGGCCTTTTGGATAAAATACCTCCTATTTCTCATCGGGCTTTTTTTGCTGCTCGAAATCATCGTTATTATCGGTTCGCTCCTAGGCGCCTCGGCAAATACCGACTTTGATCAGATTTTGGAGCTTTTGACCGTACCGCTTTTTTATCTTGCCAACTTCTTTCACTTTATGCGCTTTAATCCTGGATTGCTAATGGAACTCTCCGTAGTCGGAATCGTCTTTAACTTGATTCTTTTGATGTACGCTTCACTTCTGGCGGCGATTCTTGTTTCTATTAAAATCTCCAAAAGAAACTGGTGCTGGTTTTGTTTTATTACCATGGTGCTCTTTGCAATCGGTTGGTCGGGCTTATTGTTTGCTTAGTCTTTTACCACTAAGTTGACGATCTTCCCCGGCACGTAGATCTCTTTTACCAGATTCCCCTCTTCAAGATACTTCTTCACGTTCTCTTGCTCTTTCGCTTGTGCAAAAGCATCTTCTTTAGATATTTGTGCGGAAACTGAAATCGTGGCGCGCAACTTACCGTTTACTTGTATCGCCAGCTCGTTCTGGTCATCTTGCGTCAACGCTTCATCCCATTCTGGCCACTCAGTTTTGGTGACGGATTCAGTGTTGCCGAGTACAGATTGCCACAACTCTTCGGCCAGATGCGGAGCAAACGGCGAGAGAATCTGCGTTAATTTAATGGCAGCGTTTTTCGGAAGAAACTCCAGTTTTTGTATCGCGTTAACGAGGATCATCATCTGCGAAATTCCTGTATTGAATTTGAAACCTTCGATATCGTGTGTCACTTTTTTCACCGTCTTGTGCACCAGGCGACGGAATTCGTCCGATGGGCAGCTGTCGGTTATTTCCTTTTCTTGAAACAGCCGCCAAATGCGCTGCAGAAATTTATAAGTACCCTCAACACTGCCGGTACTCCAGGCTTTGCTTTGTTCAAACGGACCCATAAACATTTCGTATACGCGTAAGGTGTCGGCGCCATACGCTTCAACGATCTCATCGGGGTTTACCACATTGCCGAGACTTTTACTCATTTTTTGCCCGTCTTCAGCGAGAATCAACCCCTGATTCATCAGTTTTTTGAACGGTTCTTTGGTGCTTACGAGACCCATGTCGTAAAAGACTTTGTGCCAAAAGCGGGAGTATAAGAGATGCAACACAGCATGTTCCGCGCCACCCACATACAGATCGACTGGCCCCCAAAACTCTTCCTTTGATTTAGACCAAGCCTCATCCTCATTCTGCGCATCCATAAAGCGCAGCCAATACCAGTTGCTGCCCGCCCAGTTGGGCATGGTCGAGGTTTCGCGCTCAAATGTTTGCGCACCATTCTCCGATAATTTTACAGTGCCATCCGGTTGAATATCACCACGCACTTCGACCCAATCACGGATTTTCGCGAGTGGGCTTTGCCCGTCTTCAGTGGGTAGGAAGCTATCAGTCTCAGGAAGAGTGATCGGTAACTCAGATTCGTGAAGCGGATAGATTGTTCCGGCTTCGCCCCCCTGCTCGGAGTCAGGGGCAAGCCTTACAAGCGGAATCGGTTCGCCCCAATAGCGCTGGCGAGTAAAGATCCAGTCGCGCAGTTTGTACTGTACTTTCTTCTTTCCGATGCTTCTTTGTTCCAGCGTTTCTATAATCGCCTCTCTGCCTTCCTGAATATCCAATCCGGTAAAGTCACCGGAGTTAATGATCTTCCCCTGAACTGAATACTTATCGACATCGTCATACACAAAGGTCTCGCCATTCTCTAGTTCTACGCTCTGTTCAATGGGAATATTGTATCTTGTCGCGAAATCCTGATCACGCTGATCATGTGCGGGCACGCCCATCACCACACCCGTTCCGTAACTCATGAGCACATAGTCGGCAACATACAATGGTACTTTTTTCTTAGTAAATGGATGTATTAGGTGTGAACCGGTAAATACTCCACTTTTGTTTTTTTGAAGTTCGGTTCTTTCGACATCTGATTTTTTATTCGAATCATTACAGTACTTTCTTACCTTTTCTTGGTTGTCCTTTGTCACGATTGCTTCCAACTCCGGGTGCTCCGGAGAAATGACAGCGAATGTTACTCCGCAAATTGTGTCTACCGTCGTGGTGAATGTCGATAACACAATGTCATGACCATCTACTTTCCAATCAACATCACAACCAACGCTACGCCCGATCCAGTTTTTTTGCATCGCAATAATCTTCTCTGGCCACTCGGTCAGTTCGTCTAAATCATAGAGCAAACGGTCAGCATAGTCGGTGATACGGAACATCCATTGCGTGAGATTTCGCGTCTCTACCTCGGTACCACAACGCTCATGGCAACCGTTTTCCACCTCTTCATTCGCGGCGACAATGCGACACTTAGGGCACCAGTTCATCGGCATTTCTTTTTCGTAAAGCAGGCCGCGCTTAAACATTTGCAAAAATATCCACTGGCTCCAGCGATAATACTCGGGGTCCGTGGTAGAAAATTCACGACTCCAATCGTAGCTAAAACCAAGAGATTGGATCTGCCTTTTAAACGTGGCGATGTTTTCTGTGGTGGTTTTTTCAGGATGCTCACCGGTCTTTATCGCATAGTTTTCTGCCGGCAGACCAAAGGCATCCCAACCCATCGGATGCAATACTTCAAAACCCTTCATCCGTTTGTAGCGCGCAATGATATCAGTTGCAGTGTATCCTTCAGGATGCCCTACATGCAGCCCCGCACCACTCGGGTACGGAAACATATCGAGCACATAATATTTTGGCTTACCGCTCGTTTCATCCGCAGTAAACGATGAATTTGTAAGCCAATATTCCTGCCACTTTTGTTCAATCGCGCGATGGTCGTAGTACCTGTCTGACATTGATAAGAATCGAGAGAAAACGAAGCGCAGTGCATTATGGAGAAAAAGTTTTCTTTGGGCAATTGACAAATAAAAATAATAGAATAAATTATGTCCATCCTATACTGAAAAATGAATCGAGCTACACGATTGACACTAGCTGGTGGCATGCTTCTCCTCGCGAACTGCACAACTGATAGTTCGCAACCAGAACAAATAGAGCCGATCATGCCTCTCTCCCCCTTGATGCAAAGACTAGAAGCAGTGTACCAACATTGGTTTAAGCAGGCGGAAGCCACACTTAAAACAAGATTATCGCTCCATCAATTAGATAGAAATATTTTCCCTGCCTGCCTTCTCTTCGTAATATCACAAGAAGAAAACGGCAACAAAGTCGAAATCGGATTCGGTGCTGAACTCTTCCATAGCGAACCTGCTGGTCCTAAAATTCTTGTACAGGTATTCAGGAGAACATATTTCCTGACCGAGGGATATGTACAAGAAGATGCAGATATCTCGCTCTATGGAGAGAGTCCTGAAGAACTGGATCCGGATGCGTATTATGAAGCCTTCGGCCCCCTAAAAACCATTGCCAAAGCCTGCCAAGCTGGAAAGAGGGTGTAAGAGTATTCGGTTGAAAATCAGGAAACAATTCGCTAAAACATACCGACCACATACTTTAACAAATGACGCTCGATTGGAAAACATTGGCAAATAATGGCTCTATTGTCGCGCTTGCGCCGATGGACGGCTACACCGATTCGGCATATCGGCAGATTGCTAAGATCATCGAACCGCGCTGCATCGTATTTTGCGAATTCGTTTCGGCGGATGGATTAAGTCGCGCGCCAAAAAAGATGAAAGACATCGTGCAGTTTAATCCGGATGTGGAACGCCCTTATATTGTGCAAATGTTCGGCAAAAATCCACAAGCCTTTGCCGAAGCCGCCAAGTTTTTAGAAGATTTAGGGGTAGATGGAATTGATATCAATTATGGTTGCCCGGCAAAAAAAGTAGTCGGCAGTGGGCACGGCAGTGACTTGATCAGAAATCCGTGTCTGGCGGCAGA
The DNA here is from genome assembly GCA_964558715.1 of uncultured Candidatus Peribacteria bacterium. Classification (GTDB taxonomy): domain Bacteria; phylum Patescibacteriota; class Gracilibacteria; order CAIRYL01; genus JBGSOV01. The sequence continues at coordinate 40,410 of CAZLFD010000002.1, forward strand.
TATTGTGGCAGCAATCAAAAAGGCGGTAGATCTGCCAGTTTCCACGAAGACCAGGCTGGGCTGGGAAAGCCCAGAAACTCTCAATGGTTTTATCGGCGATCTGCTTGCCGCCGGGTCAGATATGATCACCATCCATGGCAGAACGGTTAAACAGCAATATAGCGGTGACGCCGACTGGGAACCGATTTATGAATTGAAACGAGCGTATCCCGACGCGGTGATTTTGGGCAACGGCGATATTCGCAACGGAGAAGACGCGAAACGCAAAACGCAAAATCTAGATGGCGTGATGATCGGGCGCGGCAGTTTTGGTAATCCATGGATTTTGCAAGAAGCGTATGCCGCTCTGCATGAAGAGGAATTCATTCCGCCAACTGCAGAAGAAAAGGGTGAGATCATCCGCAAACACGCAGAGTTACTCATCGAAACCAAAGGGCAGCGGCGCGCGATGCTCGAATTTCGCAAACACCTATTAAGTTTTACTCGTGGATTCGCCGGCGCGCGCGAACTGCGCGGGCAGATGACGAGCATCGAACAAATCGAAGATGTAGAAAAGGTGGTGGAGCAAATTGTACAAGGGAATCAGCTGGCAGCAGCCTGAATGCGCTTACTTCTTCCCTAGAGAGGAAAGGCCGAGAGGGGTAGATTATCTTTCATTTCCATCCCCCTCCAACTCCCCCTCGCTAAGGGGAGAGTGCTCCGCACCAATCCCAAGCACTCGAGATGGATTCAATCTTCTCCTGCTGTTTGCTGAAAAACGGTTGACAGCCAAAAGTAAATTAAGTGATACTGCCTGCACGTTTAAAAAACTATGCCACGCGGAAAGAAGCAAAAAGTCGTTGTGATCTATGGTCCAGACGGGCAGATCATCAAGCACAAATATCACTACAATCACCGTAATGTAGAGAAAGACAAGGTTTCAGTAAATCAATACGACCCCAAGCAGCGCAAGCATGTGAAGGCGGATGAAGTGAAAGTAAAAGACGAGCGCCACTCTTCGTAAACAGTACAAGAAAAAACGCTTCACGAAAGAACGAAGACTTGTGTATGATGCGAGTAATCCATTCTCTTTTCTCTCATATGCATAATATTATTCTTACTTGCGCGATTCTTAGTTTCGCGATGGGCTTCTATTTAGCGGTCTTCTTTTTACCGCTCGATGGCTCCTTTCTGCAAAGCCCACCGGTAATCAGTGGAACCGCGATTATGTTCATCAGCTTTGCCCTTTTCGCAGCAGCACAGCACATGTTTCTGATCGAAAAAGAGGCAAAAAAGTAGTAGACAGCTTTTGACGTACAGTCGAAATTGCCGTAGTATAGAGTAATGAAACGCGCACCATTAACTACGACAGCAATCACAACATCTCGCTCTTAAGGCGGAAGCAATTGCCGATGCGCGATAGCTTCCGTACAATAAGGCGGAAGCGATTTTTATATAACCCTAAGTCATGGCAAAAATACCGGTTTCTACCCGCAGGCACTCCGCCTCGCACGTGCTAGCAGCTGCCGTATTGCAGATGTTTCCCGAGGCGAAACTTGGCACCGGGCCCGATACCGATACCGGATTTTATTATGATTTTCTGCTGCCTCGCCCGCTGATCCCGGAAGATCTGCCGATTCTGCAAGAGAAGATGACAGAGATCATGAAAAAACAGATTCCGTTCGAATACTACGAAGAGCCGATCGACAAAGCGAAAGAGTTTTTAAAGACCATCGGGCAAGATTTTAAAGTCGAACTGGTAGCAAAGTTTGAAAAGAACGAAAACGTCAAAAAAGTCTCGTTCTATAAAAACGGCGATTTTTTTGTAGATTTATGCGAAGGCCCGCACGTAGAGCATACCGGTCAGATCGGCGCGTTTAAACTGACGCATTTTGCCGGTGCTTATTGGCAGGGTGATTCTGAGCGCGACCAGATGACGCGAATTTACGGGCTCGGCTTCGCGAGCGATAAAGAACTCCGGCAGCACGAAGCCATGCTTGAGGAGGCCAAGAAGCGTGATCATCGCAAAATCGGGAAGGAATTGGATCTGTTTGCTTTTGATGAAGAAGTCGGCCCCGGGTTGCCGCTCTGGCTCCCCAAAGGTGCGGTGATTGTGGAGGAGTTAGAGAAATTAGCGAAAAAGATGGAGGCGAAATACGACTACGTACGCGTACGCTCGCCACACATCGCCAAAGAGGCATTGTATATCCGTTCTGGCCATCTGCCATACTATGCCGAAGACATGTTTCCGCCGATGGATCTTGATAACGAGAAGTATTACCTGAAGGCGATGAACTGTCCGCATCACCATAAGATCTTCGCTGCTACACCCAAAAGCTATCGCGACCTACCCATCCGCATGGCGGAATACGGCCATTGTTATCGGTATGAGGATAGTGGCGCACTGTTTGGCTTGATGCGCGTGCGTTCACTCTGCATGAACGATGCCCATATTTACTGCACCGAAGAACAATTCGAGGCGGAGTTTCAGAAAGTCATCGATATGTATTTGGAATATTTCAAGATCTTCGGCATCAATAAGTACGAAATGCGCCTTAGCAAACACTTAAAAGAGGGGTTAGGCAAGAAGTATGTCGATGAACCGGAGCTGTGGATTAAAACGGAAGACTTAGTGCGCAAAGCATTGGAGCATATGAAAGTACCGTTCACCGAAGTGGAAGATGAAGCTGCTTTTTACGGGCCCAAGATCGACGTGCAGATCTGGTCGGCGATCGGCAGGGAATTCACACTCGCCACGAATCAGTTAGATTTCGCAGTGCCAAAACGGTTCGACCTCACCTACACCGACGTCGATGGCAAAGAGCACACGCCTATTTGTATTCACCGCGCGCCACTCAGCACGCACGAGCGTATGATCGGTTTTCTCATCGAACATTACGCCGGTGCCTTCCCTTTTTGGCTAGCTCCAGTACAAGTGCAGATTTTGCCGATTTCAGAAGCGCAAAACGAGTACACGCAAAAAGTGTATCAGGAGTTAAAGCAAAATGAAGTTCGCGTAGAAATCAGTAAACCCGATGAAACCCTCGGCAAACGCATCCGTGAAGGGCAGATGAAAAAAGTTCCGTACCTACTCGTAGTCGGCGAAAAAGAGGTAGAAGAGAAAACGGTGACCGTGCGCCAATATGGTGAAAAAGCGCAAGAGGCGATGAGTGTGAGTGATTTCCTCAAGAAAACAAATGAAGCCTGAATTATCACCCGAAGAGGAGATGCTTGTCGAACACGCTAAAAAAGGAGTTATTGATTATAATCGCAAGCGTCATAAGAATGGCGGAGTTGACACATTGTATTCATTCGTAATGACAGAAAGCGGCGCGATTTACGATGGTGCTTGTTTTGAACCAAATATTGCTCAGGCAACGATTTGCGGTGAGCGGCATGCGATAGCCAACATGGTTCTCGGTGAATCGTATTCAGCAAAAATCAAACATGTCATTGTCGCAGATCCGGTTCCCGAAGTTCAGGAACATAGCACTCCACCGTGCGGTACATGCCGTCATATCATCTGGCAGTTTGGAAAACCCGATACTTCCGTTCTATGCCTACAATACATACAAACCGATGATGGATGGATATTCCCGAAGCTAGAAAAATTTATAATGAGTGAATTGTATCCCCATCCATATGAACCCAAGGAAGATTTATGGCATTAATTATACCCCTCGGGGGTATAATTATGGCTCTCGACAATGAAAAAACGTCATATCTTTGCCGGAGCAACCATTACGATTGCCATCGTTGCCATTCTCGCTATCTCTTTTTGGTATTTCATCACTGCCGGTGCCAGTGAGTGGGATGACGTTGTAGCAGATCGACCGGAACCACAACCAACGCAGAACATTGCAGAAATCTGGGTGCGCCACCCCGCAAGTCTTACGGATTACTTTTACCAACACATGCTTATCAACATCGATGGCGTCTTTTACGATTATTTTGAATATCACGGTGAGGAATCGTTGGAAAAGAAGAGTCTCGCTTCGATCGTCGCGTATTATTCATCACAAGGCACAGATTCAAAGTTCACTATTTTCGTGCTTTCTATAAGTGATGATGAAAAAATCCGCATGCGCGAGCATTTGGAATATTGGCATAAGCATCAAGCAGATCTACCGGAGTTTTGGGGAGCGAGCAATAATTGTGCAGATTATATTGCCGAAGAACTATTAAACGAGTTTGCGGATTTTAGACTTGATACGAGTGGGATAACGACGCCAAGCGGTATAGCAGAGCAGCTAAGGGTGCATCCGAAAGTGAAGGAGGTGTATGACGGAGAAATCCGGGAGAAACAGTTTTATCGCAGCGAGACACCAGAAGCTATGGATATATAACACGCATCGAGGGGTAGTGGGAAACACAAATTCCTACCCCTCCAATTCTCCCTACCCCCTTCGACAGGCTCAGGGCATGCAGGGGAGAGCATTTCGTGTCATAAGTTCAGCCCTGTTTGCAGTTTTGCCGTTTGCTGTTTATTAAAACCAGATTGCGCATTGCTATTTGTTATTTCCCAAAAAGCCCTTGACTCACATGCAGTATTTCGGAATGCTTGACAAGCGTAAAAAATCACCGCTGTCGCCAGAGAACTGCTTGTGTTGATGCTTGGCAAAAATATCCTGAATATCTCGTTTTTTTAGCTGCAATATGCCAAAAGCCACCAAGCAAGAATTAAAGTTGCCCGTCAATCCGACAAAAGTCGTACGAGACCGGTACTTTTTTACCGAGCGAGATGAAGACATCCCGCTTCCCGATCTGATCGGGGTGCAAAAGCAATCGTTCAACTGGTTCATACAAGATGGAATCAAAGAAATCTTTGAAGAGATTTCGCCGATTACCGACTTTTCGGGGAAAAAGATGGAACTGCATTTTTTGAGCCATCGCTTCGAAAAGCCAAAACATACTCTGCAAGAGGCTCGCCGCAAAATGGGTTCGTTTGAATCGAACATGGTCGTGCGTGTGCGTTTGATCAATAAAGAGACCGGAGAGATCAAAGAGCAAGAAGTTTTTTTGGGCGCCGTACCGATGATGACTGAACGCGGTACATTTATTGTAAACGGTATCGAGCGTGTAGTGGTAAACCAGCTCGTGCGCAGCCCAGGTGCATTTTTCTCACCCAACTCCGTCACGCCAGAGTACTTCAACTGTAAAATCATCCCCAAGCGTGGTGCTTGGCTCGAAATCGAGACAGATAAAAAAGGTATTATCAGTGCGAAAATCGATCGCAAACGTAAGATTCCCATCACCCAGCTGTTACGTGTTTTCGGGTTCGATACCGATAAAAAAATCATGGATATCACTAAGGGGCTCGGCATTAAGCCAGAAGACGACCTGCTGATGAGAACATTAGAAAAGGATGGTTTTATCGATCTGCGTGAAGCGTATCAGAATGTGTACCGCAAAATCCGCCCAGGAGATATGGCAACGCCAGAAAACGCGAAGTCACTTATTGAGTCGATGTTCTTCGACTTTAAACGCTACGACCTGGGGCCAATCGCCCGCCACAAACTAAACAAAAGGTTTGGGAGTAAATTGCCAAACAATTCCGAAGGGCGCATCTTTCACAAAGAAGACTTTGCTTCTATTATCCGCCATTTGGTAGAGCTGTGCGTAAAAGGTGGCGAAACCGACGATATCGACCATTTGGCTAATCGTCGTGTGCGTTCGGTCGGTGAACTCATTCAGAATAAATTCCGCGTAGGATTACTCAGAACCGATAGGATCGCCAAAGACCGCATGACAGTGATGGAACTTGAATCGATTACTCCGACTCAACTGATCAACTCGCGCCCGGTTACCGCCGCAATGCGTGAATTTTTTGCCAGTTCGCAGCTGTCGCAGTTTATGGACCAAACGAATCCCTTGGCAGAATTAGCGCACAAACGCCGATTGTCGGCTATGGGCCCAGGAGGGTTATCACGCGAGCGCGCCAGTTTTGATGTACGAGACGTGCATCAAAGCCACTATGGCCGTATCTGTCCGATCTCTACGCCAGAAGGTCCAAATATTGGGCTTGTTGTGCATTTAGCAAGTTACGCAGTCGTAAACGAATTGGGCTTTATCGAAACGCCATTCCGCGAGATCTTGCATAAGTGTCCGAATAAAGAGAAAGAGCTCGTCGGGCATATTCTCGATGAAGATATCAAGGGAGCCGGCAAAGTGGATGATGTGATCGACGCAAAAATGGCGAAAAAACTCGCCGCCGATAAAAAGTTGAAAGAGGTTGCTGTGCGGCCGTATTTAAGCGAGAAGGTAAAATACTTCGATGCCGAAGAAGAGCGCACATTGGTAGTTGCGCAAGCCAATTCGTTGGTGGATGAACTGGGGCAGTTTATGGAAAAACGCGTACCTGCCCGCAGCAACGGCGAACCGGTACTCGCTCACGTACGTGAGGTAACGCATATCGATATTTCACCGAAGCAGATCATCTCTGAATCTACAGCGCTGATTCCGTTCCTCGAGCACGACGACAACACGCGCGCTGCGATGGGTTCGAACATGCAACGCCAAGCGGTACCGATCGTCCGTCCCAGCGCGCCAATCGTAGGAACCGGTATGGAGAAAGTGATCGCCGAAAATTCTGGCCAATGTATTGTTGCGCCAGAAGATGGTGAGATCGTCGAGGTTGATGCGAATGAGATCGTGATGCTCGGCAAATCAGGAAAGAAGAAGACGATTCAACTGGATAATTTTGTCCGCACCAATCAGTCGACTTGTCTTAATATCCGCAATCGTGTGCAAGCCGGGCAAAAGGTAAAAGCCGGTGATGTACTTGCCGACGGAGCTTCGGTACATATGGGTGAGATCGCCATCGGACACAATCTGCTCGTCGCCTACATGGCCTGGAACGGCTACAACTTTGAAGATGCGATCATCATTTCTGACCGCGTCGGGCGCGAAGGGTACTACGATTCAATCCATATTGACGACTATTCGATCGATGTGCGCGAGACGAAACTTGGGCCTGAAATGATTACCCGCGACATCCCCAACATTGCAGAAACGAAACTGGCACAGCTCGACGCCGACGGTATCATCCGTATTGGTGCGCCGGTGCAAGAGGGTGATATTTTAGTGGGAAAGATCACACCAAAGGGCGAAACAGAGCTTACCCCTGAAGAGCGCCTTTTGCAGGCAATCTTTGGTGAAAAAGCAAAAGACGTAAAAGATTCTTCGCTGCGCTTGCCCGGTGGAGGCCAGGGAAAAGTAGTAGACGTGCAGATATTCACCCGCGAAAACGGTGATGAATTGCCGATCGGCTGCCTGAAGCAAGTGCGCGTATTCGTCGCAAAAACAAGGAAGATCCAGGTGGGAGATAAAATGGCCGGACGCCACGGAAACAAAGGTGTCGTTTCGCGCATCGTTCCGCAAGAAGATATGCCGTTTTTGCCCGATGGTACACCGGTCGATATCATTCTGAATCCGCTTGGTGTCGCCTCACGTATGAACATCGGCCAGATTTTAGAAACCCATCTCGGTTGGGCAGGGCGCGAGCTAGGCATCAAATTCGCCACTCCCGTTTTGAATGGAATTCCAACCGACTATATTACTCAGTTTCTCAAGGCTGCCGGCTTGCCAGAAGACGGAAAAGCCCAACTCTTCGACGGTCAGACCGGCGAACCATTCGCGCACAGAACTACGGTTGGTATCGCCTACATGCTAAAACTCAACCACTTAGTAGAAGATAAAATCCATGCCCGCTCTGTCGGGCCATATTCAATCGTTACCCAACAGCCCTTGGGAGGAAAGGCCCAACGCGGCGGACAGCGCTTTGGAGAGATGGAGGTGTGGGCGCTCGAAGCCTACGGTGCAGCACACACCTTGCAAGAAATGCTTACCATCAAGTCAGACGATGTCATCGGTCGCAGCAAGGCTTATGAAGCGATTGTAAAAAAAGAAGTCATCCGCAAACCAAGCACGCCAGAATCGTTTAACGTACTCGTGCACGAGCTGCGCGCGCTGGGCATTAACGTCAACCTCAGTTCCGACGCTAATCAAGAGATCGATTTTGATGCCCTGGTCGAATCTGAAGAAAATATGGATGAAGCTTCAATTCCTGCGGAGGATGCGATTAGCGAAATCGAAGGGGCGGCAAATGTACAAGAATCGGATGAAGAAATCCGTGAAGAATTAGAAGGAACAGAAGTCGGAGGAGAATCTGCCGAGGAGGAGATGCAAGACAGCTTACAAGAGCTAGAAGATGGCCATTCTTGATTCCCTCTCACTTTTATTTTTTCTGAGCGACAATGCGCAATATCAACAAAGTCATTCTCATTGGGAATATCGCCCGTGCCCCAGAAGTTCGCGTAACAAACGGTGGACAGAAAATGGCGACCTTTATCCTCGCGACCAATAGAACCTGGTACGACCCCACGCGTCAAAAACAGAGTCAGGCCGAATTCCACAATATGCTCTCGTGGGGAAAAATTGCCGAAATATGTGAGCGCTTTTTGCAAAAGAGCACGCTCGTATATGTTGAAGGCTACTTAAAGACACGCAGCTGGGATGGAGACGATGGTCAACGCTTTTATCGGACCGAGATCGTCGTGCAAGACATTTTGGTGCTCGATCGCGGCATCCGCCACGAAAAAGGGACAATGGGCCAATCTGAGCAACAGGAGGATGATGCATCATTCTTTGATAACAACGAAAGTTCGTCGTACGATTTTGAAGATGATTTCATCGGTGACGATGACGGTTCTGAGAAAGCGCCCAGCGCCATCGAAAAATCTTTTCAAGATAAACTTTCTGCCGGCAATGATATGCATGCCGATACCAAGCGCAGCGACGTTCCTGCTGCCGAACCCTCCGACTCAAAAGTTTCACTCAATGAACCTCTCTTTGAAGAAGAGACCCGCTAATCACTTCCTTTTTACTCGCTCGTATGACTCCGACACAGGATCAAAAAGACGGAAATTTTCGCTCCATTTCACTCACGGTCGCCTCGCCCGAGCAGATCAAACACTGGTCGCACGGTGAGATCAGCAAGCCAGAGACTATCAACTACCGCACACAAAAGCCTGAGCTTGATGGGCTTTTCTGTGAGCGCATCTTCGGCCCGACCAAAAACTGGGAATGTTATTGTGGGAAATACAAACGCATCCGCTATAAAGGGATTGTTTGTGAAAAGTGTGGAGTAGAAGTCACGCGCTCGGTCGTGCGTCGCGAACGCATGGGACACATCTCACTCGCCGTTCCGGTCGTGCATATCTGGTACCTACGCAGTACACCCAGCCGCATCGGTTTACTTTTAGATCTACCGATTCGCCTTCTTGAGCAGATCGTTTATTTTGCTTCGTATATCGTTATCGATGTCGACCAAGATGCGAAAACCGAGGCGATTGAAAATTTAGATCGGGAATTCAAGGACTTTAAAAAGAAAATATTGGAAGAAGAACAGTCGATTTCTAAAGAGATCCGCGCCAATATGCGCAGCAAAAAGGCAAGCCAAAAAGATCTCGATGCCCATGAAGCCGAATATGCGTTACGCATCGAAGAGCTGACAGAAACTCATCAACAAGCGAAGAAAGAGTTACAAGCGTTGGAAAAATATTCGGTGCTGTCAGAGCTGGAATACCGTGAAATGAACATGAAATTCGGTCACGTCTTTAGCGCCGGCACCGGTGCCGAATCGATTCGGCGCTTGCTCGAAGAAATCGATCTCGATACATTCTTGGCGGGGCTCGAAGCAGAAAAGCAGGAGGCAACCGGCCAGCGCCAGAAGAAGATCCTCAAGCGCATCCGTTTTCTTTCGGCGCTTAAGCGTGCCGAAATCCGCCCAGAGTGGATGATCATGACCGAACTGCCAGTGATTCCACCAGACTTGCGACCGATGGTACAGCTCGATGGTGGTCGTTTTGCCGCATCAGACTTGAACGACTTGTATCGCCGCATCATCAACCGAAACAATCGCCTAAAAAGATTAGCGACTATCGGTGCGCCAGAGGTTATCTGCCGTAACGAAAAACGCATGCTGCAAGAAGCAGTAGATACCTTGATCAATAATTCTCCACGTGCCGGCCGTGCCGTTTTTACCGCAGGAGACAGAAGAAAACTTCGAAGTCTCTCAGACATGTTGAAGGGGAAACAAGGACGCTTCCGCCAAAACCTACTCGGAAAACGTGTCGACTATTCTGGCCGTTCAGTGATCGTCGTCGGCCCCCAGCTCAATCTGCATCAGTGCGGACTGCCGAAAGAAATGGCAATGAAGCTATTTAAGCCATTTGTCATTGGGGAACTGATTCGCCGTGAATACGCGCATAACGTAAAATCAGCCGAGCGCTTTATTGCCGGCGGAAAAAAAGTTGTATGGGATATTCTGGAAGAAGTGACGCGGGGCCGCTATGTGCTACTCAATCGCGCACCAACCCTGCACCGCCTTGGTATTCAGGCCTTTGAACCAGTGCTTATCGAAGGAAAGGCGATTCAGGTACATCCGCTCGTTTGTGCGGCGTTTAACGCCGACTTCGACGGCGACCAGATGGCAGTACATGTGCCATTGTCAGATGAAGCGCAACGTGAGGCGCGTGAAATCATCGCATCAAACAAGAATCTTTTGAAGCCATCTGCCGGTAAACCGATTGTCACCCCAACGCAAGACATGGTACTTGGCTGCTACTATTTGACCCAGATACACGAGGGAAAGCTGGGCGAAGGTATGGTTTTTGCTGATGAGAAAGAAGCTTCGCGCGCCCTTCAGGCAGGAGTGGTGGATATCCAGGCGATTGTGAAGATTCGCGTCGACGGCGAAATCATCGAAACCAGCGTAGGTCGCATGCTCTTTAATCAGGTCTTGCCAGAGACTATTGAGTATAAAAACGAAACCTTCCGTAAAAAGAATCTCGAGAGCTTGATCCATGAGATCTTTGAACGAACCGATACCGAAACCACAGCCATCACTGCCGATGCCATCAAGAAGATTGGTTTCACCTACGCCACTCGCTCTGGCGTTTCGATCGGCCAGGCCGATATGGTGGTTCCAGAAGAGAAAGGCTTGATCCTAAAAGACGCGGAAGAAAAAATCCGTCTAATCAGCTCGCAGTATTGGAAAGGATTCATTACCGATCACGAACGCTATTTGAACTCTATCCGTATATGGTCGCAGGCAAAGAGCGACATCACGAGCGTAATGATCAAGAACTTCCAGAAAAATCCCGAAAACGACATCCTGTACATGATCGACTCAGCTGCTCGCGGCAACTGGGGGCAGATCACGCAGCTATGTGGCATGAAGGGGCTTGTTGCGAATCCGGGTGGACGCACTATCGAATTGCCGATCCGCTCGAACTTTAAAGAAGGGTTTACTATTCTGGAATACTTTATCGCCACCCATGGTGGCCGTAAGGGGAAATCAGACACTGCTCTAAAAACCGCAGAGGCTGGTTATCTGACTCGCCGTTTGGTCGATGCCGTGCAAGATATCGTCATCCGTGAAGCAGATTGTGGGCAAAAGCACATCCATACCGTCACACGTGAAGAATCGGAGCAGATCGGCGAAGCATTCGAAAACCGTATTTTTGGCCGCACCTTGGCTGCTGATCTGGTGGATCCGAAGACGGGCGAAGTGCTTGCCGAAAAAGACATGCACATCGGTCAAGATATTATCGCTTCAATCATCAAGAACAAAATCGACTCTGCGCCGGTACGTTCAGTAATGACCTGCCGCACGCAAAACGGTATTTGCCAAAAATGTTACGGCTACGACCTCGGAAACAACAAACCGGTGGAATTAGGTGTTCCGGTCGGTATTATCGCCGCGCAGTCAATCGGTGAACCGGGAACACAGCTCACCATGCGTACGTTCCATATGGGAGGCGTCGCCGGCGAAGGAGACATCACCCAGGGTCTGACACGTGTTGAGGAGCTGTTTGAAGCTCGCTCACCAAAAACTCCGGCAGTGCTCGCAGAAATCAACGGCAAAGTGCATATCGATCACGACAGCGAAAAAGTCACCATCACCATCATCGCCGAAGAACTCGGGAAAGATTCGTATCACTTAGAGCAAGACGTAAAAGTCGCTGTGAAAGAAGGTGAGACCGTTAAAGCAAATCAAATCCTTGCTAAAGGCAGCAACATAACCCGGGTAAACCATGCAGGAGAAGTTGCTAAGATCACCGATTCAGAGATCATCATCCAACATACTGAGCACCAAGAAAAAAGCTACAGCCTGTCTTCAAAAGACTCGCTGCTTGTGGAGCACGGTCAATCAATCACTGCCGGCACACCACTTACCATCGGGCATTTCGACCTCAAAAAACTGATGGAATTGTCGGATGTCTATACCGTGCAGCGTTATTTGATGAACGAGGTTCAGGGTATCTACGCCAGCCAGGGTCAGTCGATCAATGATAAGCACATCGAAATCATCGTGAAACAGATGTTCTCACGCGTGCGCATCATCGATCCGGGAGAAGTGGGTGACGTACTTGCAGGGGAGTCATTTGATTACCAAAAAGTGGTAGAAATGAATGAAAAATTAAGTAGCGAAAGCAAAAAAGAAGCACATTTTGAGCGCTTACTGCTGGGATTGACCCGCATTTCACTGGCAACCGATTCATGGCTTTCTGCCGCAAGTTTCCAAGAAACAATCCGCGTATTGGTCGAAGCCGCTACCACCGGAAAAATCGATAACCTCGAAGGCCTGAAAGAAAATGTGATCATCGGAAAACTGATTCCAGCCGGCCATATCTTCCGCAAAGATTACTACAAGAACAATCCCGAACCCGAAGCCGCGTAAAACAACTTGCATTGAGCAAAAAACTTTGCCAAAATGCCCCGGCGCTTTAATTTCTCTCCTCAAAAGTACATGCCAACGGTCAACCAACTTATTCGCAATCCGCGCAAGAAAGTCACGAAAAAGAGTAAATCTCCTGCTCTGCAAAACACCTTTAATACGCTCAAGTCCGAACCAGTCAAACTGCGTAATGGTGCTCCACAAAAGCGTGGTGTGTGTGTGAGGGTCACGACGATGACACCAAAAAAACCGAATTCAGCTCTGCGAAAAGTAGCTCGTGTACGTTTGACGAACGGGATGGAAGTAAATGCCTACATTATGGGAGAAGGCCACAATCTACAAGAGCATAGCGTAGTACTGGTACGCGGCGGTCGTGTAAAAGACTTGCCGGGTGTACGCTACCATATTGTTCGCGGTACGCTCGACTCAGAAGGCGTTAAAAACCGTCAGAAATCACGCAGCCTCTATGGCACAAAAGCTCCTAAGAAATAATCTTTTTCATTGAAATGCCTCAAAAACGCGTCAATTTCGTTCCCGAACAATCAAGTGAACTGCTCGAGAAATTCATCAATTGTCTGATGCAAGACGGTAAAAAGCATCTTGCTCGCCGTATTCTCGCGGATACGTTTTTGATTATCAAAGAAAAAGATGCTCAGCGCGACCCTAAAGAGGTTTTTGAATTCGCTCTGCGTAATATCATGCCGAATATCGAAGTTCGCCCAAAACGTGTTGGTGGGGCTATTTATCAGATTCCTGTCGAAGTTCATCCTCATCGCCAGCGCACCTTGGCGATACGTTGGATCATTTCTGCAGCCCGTGCCCGTAAAGGCACTATGGCTCAGCGCCTAGCTGCCGAAGTAATGGATGCGGTCAACGACCAGGGAGCTGCATTTAAGAAAAAGGAAAACGTGAAGCAGATGGCAAAAGCCAACAAGGCCTTCGCTCACTTCGCCCGCTTTTAGTCTTAACAAGATAGGAAAGGGCTCGAAATGCAGTCGCTTTTTGTGGTATATTAAATCTTGCCTTACGGCGTATTTCTTACAACCTATCGCTTGCAATGAGTCATCAGCATGTACTTGTCGCGCTTGTTGAAAACAAATCAGGAGTCCTGAATCGAGTATCTTCGCTTTTTCGTAAGCGCCAGTTCAATATTGACTCACTAACTGTTGGGCGCACTGAAAACCCCGATCTTTCGCGCATGACAATTGCAGTAGATGGCAGTAAAACAAATGTGGAACAGGTGATCAAACAGCTCTATAAAATTGTGAACGTACTCAAGGTCTCAAATGTAACACAAGATGAAACGGTGATCCGCGAAACGCTGCTCATAAAAGTACATGCCACAAAATCACTGCGAACAGAAGTACTGCAGTTTGGTGATGTCTTTCGTGCCAAAACAGTGGATATTTCACCGGACGCGCTGATATTTGAGTTGACGACGCGACCAGCTAAGATCGATGCATTTATTGAAGCTATGCGCCCCTTTGGAATCCGCGAAATGGTTCGCACCGGCGTAACAGCGATGAACCGCGGCAAAAGCGGCGAGGTAAAGGTAAAGGAGCAGTAATCAAGAAACAAGTATACGGTGGACTGGAAACAGGGACTGATATGCTTGCTTATTCGAGCAGGTTTTTGCAATAATCTCCTCCGCCGTGCCGACGTGGCGGAATTGGTAGACGCGCATGACTCAGACTCATGTGAGAGCAATCTCGTGGAGGTTCGATTCCTCTCGTCGGCACCACTTCAGTGGGAGTAGATCTAGATATTAAAAGCTACTTTGACCAGAGAATCATTTCTCTTCAGATACTCTAAAATATGGAAGTGTTTTTGCGCAGATACTGATGCCTCAAAAACAGCAAGACTTCTAGAAATAAATCATCGAACTGTGGATCGATATTTCAATATCTTCCCAGAAAAATAACTCTTCATGCTATCGCTCAAAGTAAAGAGTCAGGAGGGTTTGAACTCGATGAAAGTTATTTCGGAGTCAAACAAGCACGAGGCACGGGGCAAGCGCGGCAGAGGAGTAGCGGGAAAAACACCGGTATTCGGAATACTGAAAGGGGATGGAAAAGTATCAGTGACTATCGTTAAAAAAATGTAGCAGAAAAGAGTTATTGCCCATAATACAGGGAAAAATACTGGAATACGCATCTATACATACGGATGGTTAGAGAGCATACGATGGACTACTTTTGAATGGATATGATCACTACCCGTGTTTACCATTCACACGATGAATTTGCTCGAGGAAAATGCCATGTAAATGTCACAGGAATCATTCTGGTCTTTTGCCAAGAGAAGACTTTCTCAATTCAATGGCATTGCCTCTCAAAAGTCAATTTTGATCTGAAAGAATGTGAATTTCGCTGAAACTGCAAAGACCACAGTATCTACGATATAATGCTCAAGATTCTGAAGAAATTTTAGAATCTGCTACTCAAGAGCCTTGGAAAAAAAGCTGCTGAAAGAGAAAATCTGGTCGGGGCGACTGGACTCGAACCAGCGACCACACGCACCCCATGCGTGTATTCTAGCCAACTGAACTACGCCCCGGTACCAGTTATGAGCGAACAGTTGTAAGCTGCAAGAATTCGAGAGGATCAGCAGACTACAACCGTCAATGCATATTTATCCTGAAACAGATAAAACAGCGGTAGCAAATGTAACAAAATCCGCTTGCGTAAGCGAGTCGTTTTCCGTAAAGCTATGAGGCGGATGAAATTCATTTTCTCAGCATGTCTCACGGCTATCACCTTCTTGGCGCCAATCAGCGTTCAAGCACAAAATGAGCCGCCGCCAGAATGGCTGCGCACCATCACATTTTATCACGAGATTTACGAATACAAACTGCCATTGGCAAAGTACCCCGAATATTTTCAGCAAGTCTCGGTCGATTCGATACCAATCGCGGCTGACGGTCTTTGCTATTGGAACCCTCAAGAAACTGAACCGGAAAAAAATGCTGCTGAAAAGGCGACTGATGCACATTGGGAACTGAATAAAGCCGAGCTGGAGCAATTCTTTGCTGAATTTATCAACTCGCAAGTAGAGCGCGAGCCGACAGATGTGCGTATTTATCGCGATGAAAATGGAGAAATAGCCTTTGAAGGTGCCGCAAACTTTGGGAAAAAAGTGGATGTACCGCAGGCGATATCACTACTCGAAACCGCGCTGAATGAAGGCATCGAGCGAATCGAACTACCTGTAAATCTGGTGCAACCAGAATTTATAGTAGAAGACGATGAACTCCGTGAACTCGGGATTAAAGAAATCGTATCGGTGGGCGAATCTGACTTTACCGGTAGCTCGCTCGCTCGCATGCAAAACATAGAGGTCGGCTCAGATCAGTTTAACGGCATGCTCATAAAACCGGGGGACGTCGCCAGTTTTAATGATAATCTCGGTGCCGTTACCGCCGCCCAAGGGTATTTGCCGGAATTAGTGATTATCGGACCGAAGTTGGAGAAAGAATACGGTGGTGGTTTGTGTCAGGTAAGCAGCACCGCTTTTCGTGCCGCTTTGCTCGCAGGTTTGCCGATTGTCGAGCGCCATCCGCATTCTTTTGCCGTAAGCTATTACGCACCATTCGGCACCGATGCGACCATTTACCCGGGGCACAAAGACCTGCGTTTTAGTAACGACACGCAAGGAGCGATTCTCGTGCAGACGACCATGGATCGAGATAATCAGAAACTACGTTTTCATTTTTACGGTTCGAAAGACGACCGCAAGGTAAAAGTGTTTGGACCCGAAATCGGCCGCCATGTGGGGCCATTGCCAGCAAGAAGTGAAGTGAGCACCAATCTGGCACCGGGTGAAACGCAATGGCTTAGCAAAGCTGTTGCCGGATTTGATACCATTTGGCGCCGGGTCGTGATTCCACCGACAACAAAAACAGTTGAGGATGTCGCGACTCCGACACCAGAAGTCGTTGCAGAAAATACAGAAGCAGATCCGAGACTCGTCTATGAGTTCTTTTCACGCTATCAACCACGAGCGAATTGGAGTGTGACAGGTGTCGCGTCTGAACCAATGGCAGAAGGGTCATCGATTTAGTGGGCGCGATTTGGGTAGAGCCTTCCCTTTTGAGAGGGGGTAGATATTTCATTCAATAACTCTTCCCAGTCCCCCATCTGCTCGAGTCTGTCTTTGACACTGAGGTTTAGAACCACCTCGAGGGCTTCTCGCTTCGCCATGACTAGACGGCACAAGTCGCACGCCAAAACCAGCCCTGTTTGCTGTTCACAGTTTGCTAATTCTACACTTTATATTCTTGTTGCTGCCGGGGCTTGTCAAAGCAAATACATACTATCCGCGTGCACAAATATTTTTCCCTTTGTATCACCAGCCATCATACTGCGGCGCATTTCGTGTGCGCTGACCTTGGCAACACCACGACCGATCTGATTATCAGATTCAGAGAGAATCGCAATCGCGTTACCTTCGTCGAAATTCCCCTCTACGTCTTGTACGCCCACACCCAGAATTGAAACACCAGACCGCTTTTCATGCAAAATCTTTTCGAGCGGCGCATCAATGGTAATCGAACCAAACTCCGCCGCACCAGCGGCGAGCCACACGCGAATGCCGGCCTTTTTTTTGGTTTGGCTGGGCACAAAGCGCGTACCGACATTTTCTCCGCCAACGATCTTTTGCAAAATATCCGCATCCCTGCTGCTCGCGAGAACCATTTCGATGCCGACCTGATTCATCACTTTGGCAGAATTGATCTTGCTCTGCATTCCGCCTAGGCCGAATTCACTTTTCTCAGATTTAACGTAACTTTCAACTTCGGGGGTGATCTCTTCGATGACGTTAAGGATTTTAGAATCTGGATCATGTGGATGCCCGGTATACAGACCCTTTACGTTGCTAAGTAGAATAAGATGATCGGCGCACATCATACCAGCAATAAAGCTAGCGACCTGGTCGTTGTCAGAAAAATCGAGCTCTTCAGGTGTCAGAAAATCGTTCTCATTAACTACAGGGAGAATATCGCCCGTGAGCATTTTTTCGAGGATCGTGCGCATCGCCAATTGGCGATCGCGGCTGGCGAAGTCACTCCGAGTAACTAAGCCTTGCGCTACCACAATGCCATATTTTTGGAACTCTTCACGCAAGCGCTGCATCAATTGCGGCTGCCCTACCGCACTGCGGATTTGCGCGAGTTCGGTTTTGGTGAGGCGGCCGATATCGTTCGGATCAAACTCTTTGCGCCCCAATCCCACAGAACCGGAACACACGAGCGCAACATAATTGCCACTTTTGCGTAGCTCGGCAACACCGCGCGATAGGTTTGCGAGTACTTCTGCATCGATCTCGCCGGCATCCGTGAGAATTGCATTGGTGCCGATTTTTACGACAGTAATATTCATGGACTAGCAATCAGCAATTGGCGATCAGAAATTCGGATAATGGCTTCTTGACACAGATCTTCCCCAACTTTTGCATAGAGGGAGACAAAGGGGGAGTTCTGGGTTAAATGCATAAACTGGATTGCAAACAATTTCACCACTGATTGTGCGGGCATCGGGCTATTTTTTCAAACTGAAATCTATGCGAGAATGATAAAGTGAAACGATTCGATATTAGTTTTGTGCTGGCGCGGATTCCGCTTGATTTCGTGGCTGCATTTGCTGCCTGGTGGCTGGCGCGTACCGTGCGGCCATACACCGACCTAGTGCCGTATTTGCACGTGTGGTTCGACCCGAAATTCGTACCCGATGCGAGTTTCTTTTTGCCGTTTTCACTTGCCTCGGCTGGCGCATTTATAGTGATTCTTGCCCTCCTCAAGGCCTATCGCTGCGAAGACCCACCAGGTTGGAGCGAAGACTTACGCAATCTTACTCTTGGCTCGATTTTTTGGGGCATGGCGCTGGTCAGCTTTTTTGCGCTTGCCTACCGTGAGCCAATCTTTTCACGCATGATGCTCGCGCAGGCGATGGTGTTTGTCATCATCTTCGCCATTTTAGTGCGCGTCGGATTGCACTATGTCAAAAAAACCTTTTGGCAGGCCGGGCTTGGCACATCGCGCATCGCTCTGCTGGGGTCAGACAAAGCCCGCAAAGAGTTTCGCTTGCTCATCGCAACTACGCCGCGCTTTCAGCTCGTGAGTGAAACGCAGGAGATTGGTGGAATCAAAGTACGGCATGTTGATGAAATCTGGCATGTCGATCACGAATTAGCAGGAGAGCGCGAACAACAACTGCGCGAGCTCTGTTATCGGGAACACAAGATATTCCGTTTTGTTCCCGCATCATCTATGGCTTTTGCGCGCATAGAAATGCTGATTCTTGAAGGTACACCCTTGCTCTATCCGATTTCAGCATCGCTGACCGGTTGGGGCCGTATCGCAAAACGCGGATTAGATACTCTTCTCTCATCACTTGCACTGATTGCTTTATCGCCATTTCTGCTGGTACTCGGATTAGGAGTGAAACTGACCTCTGCTGGGCCGATGCTTTATGGCAGCCAGCGTATAGGCCGCGATGGTAAGTCGTTCACCATGTGGAAGTTTCGCTCGATGGTGGCAGATGCAGAACAAAGGCGCTCGGCTTTATCGGAAGATAATCACCGTGCCGACGGACCGTTTTTTAAGATCAAGAACGACCCACGAATTACGAAATTTGGCAAGATTTTGCGCCGCTTTTCGCTGGATGAACTGCCACAGCTTTGGAATGTGCTCATCGGCGATATGTCGCTTGTCGGTTCTCGCCCGCATTTTGCGGAAGAGTTAGAGCAGATTCCATCGGAGTTTCGCCGCACCCTTGCCATGCGCCCAGGGCTGACGGGCCTTGCGCAAACGTCGGGGCGTAGCGATCTCCCCTTTGCGCGTGAAATGGAGCTCGATTTGTATTATCTGGAACATTGGAGTGTGTGGCTCGATTTAAAGATTCTCCTCAAAACCATGTGGGTGATTGTGCGTGGGAAGGGAGCAGATTAAAACTAGTCACAAATAAATCGTTGACTGACCATTCTGTCCGCATATCGTCAAGCTTTGCTGATTGCAAAATCAGTGGAAAATCGCTAGAATAAACGAAATATAAAAATAAACATGCTCTCAAGATCGGTGAAAAAATGGCTGCGCCGAATTGTTATAATTGCGTTGATTGGGAGTGGGATCGGCTATTTTGCTTTTGGCCGCGATAAACAAGTTACGTATGTGACCGAAAAAGCGACGCTACGCGATGTACGCGAAATCGTGGATGTGGCTGGTTCAGTAGAAGCGAATGAATCCGTTTCATTACGGTTTCAATCGGGCGGAAAGATCGCCACTATCGCCGCGAAGGTCGGCGATGCGGTGGAAGCAGGAACAGTACTCGGCAGCCTAGACGCGACGCTTGCGGGCATCGAAGTGCAAAAAGCCGAAGCCAGTTTGGCAGCTGCTCAAGCAGAGCTGAATTTGATCTACGCCGGGCCGGCAAATACCGAGCAGGCAATCTACAAAACCGACATCGACGATGCGGAGTTGGCTCTAACACATGCCGCCAAAAGTTTGGTGGATGTAAATCGCTCGAACGAACGCAAGCTCGAGAAAGCTGAGCAAGAAGTCGCCAATGCAAAAGTGGCTATTGCCAATACTGAAATAGCGTTGGCAAACGCCAAAAACACCAGCGGTACCTCTAGCGAAATCGCCGATAAAGGCCTGAGTGACATTTTTGAAGATGCCGAAAACGATATCCGCAGTGCTCTCGATACTATTGAACAGGCGATTTCGACCGCCGCTACTATTATGGACGATGACAGCAGCGAAGGCCGCCAACGTCGTATTTACTTGGGCTTCAAAAATCCTCAAAGCAAAATCACCGCAAATAATTCTCTCAAGTATCTGCATTCGGTCTACAATTCACTTGCCGATGATTTCACCACAGCGCAAAACGATTGGACTGCCAAAACGATTGCCGAGATGATTAAGCAAACGGAATCTGCTCTACTCGGCACCAAAGATCTAATGGATGATGTGTTCGCCGTACTCGAAAGTTCAGCAGAAAGTACCCTGCTTACAGAAACAGTTATCGAGCGCTTTAAGACCGATGTCGTAAGAGAGCGTAGCAGTTTGCTGAGCAATGTAGATAACATCCGCTCGACCGAGCAGACCATCGACGATGCGGTGCTAAATATCACATCGACCGGAGCAACGACGACTAGCAGCGTCGATACGGCAGAAGCAGCCCTCAGTGATGCTGAAAGTCGTTTAGCAATTGCCGAGCGAGCACTCGCGGAATTAAAAGTACAAAACACCATCAGTGCCAACAACGCCAAAAAAGATATCGAGTTGAAGAAATTACGCGTGCGCCGTGCCGAAGAATCGCTCGCAAAGTTAATCGCGCAACCACGCGGGGTGGATGCAGCGGCGGCACAAGCCCGCGTACAACAAGCAAGAGCGACTGTGCGCCAGGCGCAAAAACAATACGACGACATGTTTCTGGTTTCTCCGGTAAACGGTGTCGTGACCGCAGTAAACAGCAAACTCGGCGAAAATATCAGCGTTTCAGAGACCTTCGCAGAAGTAATGACAGATGAATTGCAAATTACCGCCAATATTTCTGAGACAGACGTGGCGAAGATTGCCAAGGGCGCGACTGTCGAAATCACCTTCGATGCCTTGCCGCGCAACCTTGTGTTTAGCGGCACAGTAGTCGATATCGACCCTGCAGAAACTGTGATTCAGGGCGTCATCTATTACCAGGCAACCGTTACCTTTGAGGCCGAAGATGCGCGCATCAAGTCTGGCATGACGGCGGATTTAGAAGTGCTCGTCGACAAGCAGCTTGATGCGTTGAGTGTTACTCCGGGAGCGATTCAGTACGAAGGCGATGTTCCGTTTTTGTATGTTTTAGAAAATGGCGAAAAAATCCACCGCGAAATCGAGGTCGGGCTCGAAGGCAACGATGCAGTCGAAATTGTTTCAGGAATTGAAGAAAACGAACGCGTTGTCCTCTACGAAGAAGAGGAATGATTTCTATTTTTTGCAGAATGAAAAAACCACCATTGATCGAGTTTTCTGAAATTAAAAAGTCTTACCAGATGGGTGAGATCGTCACCGAGGTCTTGCACGGCGTGAAGCTAAAGATAGACAGTGGCGAGTTCGTGGCGGTGATGGGTCCGAGTGGTTCGGGCAAATCGACGATGATGAACATCATGGGATTTTTGGATTCCCCGACAAGCGGGCATTATGCTTTTAATGGTACAGAGGTGGAAGATTTTGATGAAGATACACTTGCCGAAATCCGCAATCGCGAAATCGGATTTGTGTTTCAGATGTTCTATCTACTCAGCAAGATGAGCGCGTTCGATAATGTGAAATTGCCGATGCTTTACGCCAATGTGCCAGACAGCGAGCAAGAAGACCGCGCCAAGCGCGCCTTAAAAGCAGTGGGGTTAGAAGACCGCATGCACCACAAACCGAATGAATTGAGTGGAGGCCAGCAACAACGTGTTTCTATCGCCCGTTCACTGGTGAATGAGCCGAAGGTGATCTTCGCCGATGAGCCAACGGGGAATTTGGATAGTGTTTCGAGTGTCGAAATCATGGATATCTTTGGCAAGCTCCACGCGCAAGGGAAGACCATCATCATGGTCACGCATGAAGATGATATCGCCGCACATGCCGAAAGGATATTGATGGTAAAAGACGGCATGATCATCAAAGATAAAAAGAGAGCCGCGCACCGCTGAATGTCATGAAAAATACTTCGCTTGTATTGCGGCTGGCTTTCGCGGGCATTTTTGAAAACCGCATCCGTGCATTTCTGACGATGCTGGGGATTATTATCGGTGTGGCCGCGGTAATTGCAATCATGTCAATCGGTGCCGGCGCGCAAAGCTTGATTACAGGATCGATTCAGAAAATGGGAACGAATCTGGTGGGAGTATTGCCTGGTGCAAGTAACGACAGCGGCCCGCCCGCAGCAGCACAAGGGATCATCATCACCACGCTTACTTACGACGATGCCAAGGCACTAGAGAACTTGCCGCATATCGATGGTATTTCGGCATACGCTAATGGCAATGGCGAAATCGTTGCCGGGCGCGAAACGGTGAATGGCACCTTTAGCGGTGTTACTGCGGCGTACCCCATCGTCGAGAATCACGAAGTAGAATTCGGCCGCTTTTATACCGACAGTGAAGAGCGGACGAGTAAGCGCGTTGCCGTGCTCGGCGCCGAAATGAAGGATGAACTTTTTCCTAACATTCCAACCCAAAATGTCATCGGTGAAAAAGTGAAGATCAAAGACGCCAAATTCACCATAATCGGCGTGCTCGAGAAAAAAGGGTCTTCGCTCGCCAGTAATCCCGATAATCAGGTGTTTGTTCCGCTCTCGACCGCACAAAAAATATTGCTCGGGCAACAGCATCTCGGGCTTATCCGCATTCAAGTCGACGAAGAACGCTACGTGCCGATCGCCATGAAAAGCATCGAAGACACCCTGCGCTATCGCCATAAAATCGATAATCCCGAAGATGACGATTTTTCTGTACGCTCGCTCAGCCAGGCGCTAGAAACCTTGACTTCGGTAACCGACGCGCTCAAATTCTTTCTCGCTAGCATCGCCGCTATTTCGCTGATTGTTGGAGGAATCGGCATTACCAATATCATGCTGATGACGGTGAAGGAAAGGACGCGCGAAATCGGGCTCAAAAAAGCTATCGGTGCCAAACCATCGCAAATCCAGAATCAGTTCATCCTCGAAGCACTCATCATCACCGGTATCGGCGGCACTTTAGGGATAATCCTCGGCGCCAGTTTGTCGTATCTTATCGCGGTGGTGGCTTGGAATTTGGAATACACTTGGGAATTCCACGTTTCGTTTTTCTCTGTCGCCCTCTCCTTTTTCGTCGCCCTCTTTGTCGGCGTGGTCTTTGGCATGTATCCCGCGCGTAAAGCGGCAAAACTCAACCCTATCGATGCTCTTCGCTACGAATGATTTTTTATCTTCGTCTCCTTCGGCTTTCGTACCAAGCGCTGTTTGATAACAAAGTGCGCTCGGCACTGACTATGCTTGGAGTCATCGTGGGCACAGCGATCGTGATTATCGTGCTTTCGGTGGGCGCCGGTGTTCGGGGGTTGATACTAAGCCAGGTGACATCGATTACACCAGAAACGTTGTGGATCGAGGTGCAGATTCCGAGTAGTGGTACACGTGCCGAACGCGACCAACAAAACGGGCAAGGTATCGTTACTGGCGTGCAAATCACCACGCTAAGTTTGGACGATGTAGAAGATTTAAAAAAAGTTCCCAATGTTGCCCATGGTTATGGATTATCGATTGGGCAAGAGAAAATCACCTACGAGGGGGAAGAAGATACAGTGACCTTTTGGTCTACCGAGGCAATCTATGCCGAAATGGAAAACCTACCCTTTGCCGAAGGCCGCTTTTTTACTACGAGGGAGGATGAAGAGCTCGCGCAAGTGATCGTGCTGGGGTACGAAACAAAAAAGAACCTCTTTGGCGACCGCCCCGCCACGGGGAAAAAGGTCAAGCTCAAAGGGCAAACCTTCAAAGTGGTCGGTGTGGTGGATGAGGTCGGCATCAAGTTCTTTATGAACATGGATGAATTTGCCTATATTCCCGTGCGCACCGCACACAAAAAAATCCTCGGTATCGATCATTTGCAGGCCATCGGTATTAAAATGGAAAATAAGAATCTGATCGCTTCGACGATTTCGCGCGCCCAACGGGTGATGCGCAAAAACCACGACATCGACGACCCCGAAAAAGACGACTTTATCATCCGCACCATGGATGAAGCGATGGAGATCATCGATACCGTCACCAACACTATTTCACTCTTACTCTTTTCTATCGCCTGCATTTCGCTGATTGTCGGGGGTATTGGCATTATGAACGTAATGTATGTGGCGGTGACCGAGCGCACGCATGAGATCGGGCTCAAAAAAGCTATCGGAGCGCCACCACACGCGATTCGTTTTCAGTTTCTCGCCGAAGCGGTGATGATCTGCGGACTGGGGGGAATATTGGGAATCGGCCTGGGTGCCGGTATTTCGTATTTTGTGAGTGTGGTCGCCAATGCGATGGAGTTTAACTGGCCATTCATTTTGCCGCTCTCGGCAGTGGCGATTGGCTTTGGTATTTCTACCGCCCTTGGTATGGTCTTTGGTTTTGCCCCGGCAAACAAAGCCGCCTCACTCAACCCGATCGAGGCGTTGAGGAAAGTATGATCGTTATTTATTGGAGTATGAATAATCCCGAACATCACGACGTAAGAAATAGCGAAGCTCACATGCTTGAGACTATGCAATGAGAGAATAACATCAACAACTGTTTGTTGAAATTGTGGCAACCATGTCGAAAAGGGTGAGGTCATTTCAGCTGATGGAAGATAATAAATTTCTCGCAAAGAAGAGAGAGAGTAAGCAATGATATCCATTTATTTTTTGAACTCTTAGACGGAAGTTATTATCATTTAAAAGCTTACACTGGACATATGTTGAGCTTACAAAACCGACAGACAGACAAGATATTTCTCACCGGCTACAGAAAATCTGACATCACACAACATGGAGGCACCCACTCCCTGAGACAAGATTGGTATAATTGGGATGCAAAGAAATCGCCGTAGAAATCTGCTCATAAAATTCGGATATTTTTAATCGATTTTTACATCATAATCACCACTCTTGCCGTTCTAGGAGGGGAGGCTAGTTCAAAGCAATGTCCATCTCTAGCAAAACCGGGCAATGGTCTGAGCCCATTTGGTCATTCAGGTATTCGATATTCTGCACTTGCTCCACAAGTTTCTCATCCACAAAAAAGTAATCGATACGCCAGCCGATGTTACGGGCGCGGGCGCCAGAGAGTACATGCCACCACGAATACATGACCGTTTCAGGATTGCAGTCGCGAAACACATCGCGCCAGCCGTGCCTAACACACTTACTCACCCACTCTCGCTCTTCCGGCAAAAACCCGATCGACTGCATGTTTTCTTTGGGGCGCGCGATATCGATTTCTTCATGCGCGCAATTTACATCACCACACCAAATCACCTTGCGACCGCTTTTACGCAAGCCATTGATGTATTGCAAAAACTGTTCGTAAAAAGCGATTTTCCCGTGCCAGGCTTCTTCAGACTTGCCACCATTAGGAAAATATACCCCGATCAGCGTGTAATCCGCAAAGTCGATGCGCGATAATCGCCCTTCGGTATCTTCAAAGCGATCCATGCCGGTAATGAATGTGGGGTTTAGCTTCTGCACTTTTTTTGCCCACACCCCGGTACCTGCATACCCCGGTTTTTCTGCGGGATGGTAGAATTGCTCGTATTCAGGATGTTTAGTGAGTTCGTCAGAGAGTTTATCGGGTGAGGCTTTGGTCTCTTGCAAAAAGAAGATATCGGGATCGTACGAACGCAAAAAGGCATCCAACTCGCCTTTGCGCTCGACGGCACGGATACCGTTGACGTTCCATGAGATGATTTTCATTATTTTACCGGAACACCGATCGCCAATACCGGATGCTCCGTCGCGCCCAGAAATTTACGAAAAGCTTCACAACCCAGCTCGTACGTAGCGGTATTGATATTCGGATGAAAATGCAGGGTCTCATAATTCCATAAGTCGTGATCCATCAATACAGAGATCTGCTTATCAGCATCGAAGATCAAACCAAGCGGTGAAACAGAACCGGGAGTCACATTCAGCATTTCTTTCATCACCTCAGGATCGCCAAAACTCAGCTTAGATTCAGCTAGATCTTTGCGCAAAGCATTGAGATCGACATCTTTTTTCGCCTCGACGATAAGCAAATAATAGCGTGATTTATCTTTGTTGCGCAGGAATAGATTCTTGGTATGCCCACCGGGAATTCCAGTAAACTGCTTTTCGGCTTCATCCACCGTAAACACGGCCGGATGTTCTCGCTTGATCACGGGAATATCGTGTTCCGCCAAAAAATCATCTATCTCTTTCATACAAAAATTAAACGGCTCCATTTTACCGTCTTGCAAGAGAATAGCAACCATGAAATTTACTAACAAACAGGTGAAAGTATTCCGGCTTGACCGGAATCGGGAGGACTGCTTTGCTAGGTGCGCTTTCTGATTTCAGATGAGACAACAGCCAGATTCCGCTCGGTTCACTGTTCGCCATCTGCAGCGGCTGCTCAAGCAGATTCCGCAGGATAAAGTAACGACATATGCCGAGCTTGCCAGAGCACTTGGTTCACCCAAAGCACATCGCGCCGCGGGTAACTTACTTAATAAGAACCCAGACCCGGATGAATATCCGTGTTTTCGCGTGGTGCGCAGCAATGGGGCGATCGGCGGTTTTGCACGCGGAACCGAGGATAAGCTTCGGCGTTTGCGAACTGCGGGGATTCCTGTCAAGAACGGAAAAACAATCGACCTATCTGCTCATAAATTTGTCTTTCCGGAAAAATAAAGCATAGATTGCAAAAGTATAAAATTCTTCGTACACTGCTCGCGCTTCATTTCCCTTTCTTAAAGATGAAAAATCACGCACTCCTGAGTTTTGGCCTTGGCTCTCTGTTGTTTGCCATTGGCTTGTTAGTCGGAACTCTCGCCTATGCCGCCACGAGCTATAAAACCCTCACGGTGACTTTTACAGAGCATGAAGACATTCCTACCATGCTCAACAGGGGGGCGACGGTTTCTGTCGGCAAGATTTTATTAGAATCTGAAGGCGGCAAAGTCGAAGTAGAACGGATTGCGCTCGAACTTACCGGTACAGCTGATGCAAGCGATATCCGCCGCGCCTTTTTATATAATCAGTTTGATGCTCTGGTAAGTACCGGGGGGATTAATGACAACGCGATTATCTTTCCGGGCCGCAATGGCATCATCGTGCGTGATGAAGCCCCAGTCGAGCTCGATGTAGTACTTGAAATGGGAGTCGCTGCCGATATCGGGAAGACCTTTGGTTTTCGTCTGGCGACTACCGATTCGGTGTACATGCGCGAGCAGGATTACGAGATTCGTGAAGTCGCAGACACTTTTCCGATGAGTATTACTCCGATTGTCATCTCTGAAGCCGGCCTAAACGCGTTTGTAGCAGCTGAGTTTACCGAAGAACCGGAATATCAGGATTATTTCTCTATTGCCAGTCAGGATGCTTTTGCCACCTTGCGTTTGCAAGCTTTTGGCGGTGATGTGATTCTCGACCGCGTAACGATAGATTTAGAAGGGAGTTTAAAAGATGCCTTTATCAAAGGGGCGACTTTGCGTGATGAAAATGGCGATACAGTCGCCGGACCGGTAGATGCAATAGGACGCCAACTGATATTTACGACGCCGATCACGCTTGCTGCGAATACCTCGAGAGAAATTGGCATCGTGCTCGAAATCCCCTGGGATGCCGGAGAAGGCGATACCCTCTTTTTTGAAATCGACGATCGCACCGCTTTTGCCGCCACCAGCCAAGAGCAAAGTATCCCTATTGTTGCCGAAGCGCCGTTTCGCAGTAAATCGAAAAAAGTCTACAGCTCATCCATGGCGTTTTGGACCTCGTGGCTTAACCCCAAACCTCGCGTGCTCAGCGCAGGGGAATTTGATGTCACGATGCTAGAGTTTGAAGCACAATCAACGACTGAAAATGCGGTCATGAACCGCGTAGAAGTCGATGTAAACGGAGCAACCGAGGCACTAACAAATATCCGACTGATCCGCAAACCTGGGCGACTGCTCGGAACTATTGAGGCAGTTACAAACGGAAAAGTCATTTTTGAAGATGTCGACTACACCATGGAGGCCGGAAAGATTGACAACTATCTGATTCTCGCAGATATCGCCGATACGGTTGCACAAGGAAAAACCGTGCAAGTAATCGTACCCCGCCAAGAGATGATCGGTGAAACGCCAACTTACGGCGGCCCGGCAATCGGGAGTGTATACACCTTGGGCGCACGCGAAACAGTTGCCGCGCTTGCCGTATCGATTACCCGACCGTCTCAAGAAATAATCGCCGGTTCTGCCAATGTGCCAATCGCCAAAATCGGGCTTGAAGCGATCGGTGGAACGGTCGAAGTCGATTCGCTCACCTTGCAGGTGGATGGGACTATTGAATCTACCGTCTTTCGTAATTATCGCCTGGTCGATGAATACAATCGACTTCTCTCGAGCGCGGCTGTGGCACAAAACGGCACCGTTGTTTTTTCAAACCCGTTTCCTGTAGTAAGTGGAACGTCTCAAGAAATTTTGTTGGTAGCAGATATCAGTGCCAGCACCGGTACCTCGTATTTGGTAGAGATCACTTCACCAGAAGACATTAAAGCAACAGATCTCAAAAAAGCAAAAACGGCGGAATCAACCGGAAACTTTCCTCTAAAAACGCGTTATGTCGACCTAGTTGCCCCACCGACCACACCATATTTGAAAGTCAACTGGCTTGCGCAGGCCGGTGGTGATGTAATGCGTGCTTCGACCGCGGTCGAGTTGGGCAGTTTTACTTTTTCGGCGTATGGCCGCGATGCCCGCATCGAGCGAATCGCTCTTACCCAAGCCGGTACCGTGCGTGACAAGCTTGATAATGTGGTGTTACTCGGTGAAAACGGGCACAAAGTAACCGGTCGCGCGAGTGCCGACGTGATCGTGTTTGATGATCCGATTCGCATTCCTGCCGAAAGCCGCAAAACCTACCGCTTTTTGACCGACTTTTTGATCACCGCCGATGTCGGCTCGACCTTTCAGGTGGAAATTGCCGGAATCGAGCAGATCAAAGCCATTGGGCTTGGCGACCCTTTACAGGTCGTCGCCAATTATCCCCTCAAAGGCTCACGCTTCGACGTAATACCCATGGTTAAAGCAGTCTGCCCGCTACAAGAAATTCCGGTTTGTGCACGAGTTTACACAGAGTGTGACGAAGCAAAATGCCCGACGACCTGGCAGACTTTTGCCAACCAGTGTTTGCTCGATGAAGCAGGTGCGGTATATGTTTACGATGGCACCTGCACCACTTCTGCATCTGAAACTGACGATAATGTTGCACCTCCGAGGGCATTTTCTGATGTCAGCCCCGATTCAGAAAATGCCGAGGCAATCGATTATATCCGCTCTCAAGGAATCGTACAGGGTTTTGACGATGGCAGCTACCAACCCGACAAAAGCATTG
This sequence comes from uncultured Candidatus Peribacteria bacterium, assembly GCA_964558715.1. Taxonomy (GTDB): domain Bacteria; phylum Patescibacteriota; class Gracilibacteria; order CAIRYL01; genus JBGSOV01. Next base: position 70,223 of record CAZLFD010000002.1, read on the forward strand.
CCCGCGCCGGGTTTATTAAGATCGTCGTCGAGGCAAAATATTCGGCAGAAGAAATCGCGAGCTGTATCGATGAGAATTCTGCCGCCTCAGAGTATGTGTTCTTTCCCGATGTTCCGGCAGGTGAATGGTTTGCTCCGTACATTTGTGTGGCAAAAGTAAAAGAGATCATCAAAGGCTTTCCCGATGGCACCTTTCGCCCAGCAAAAGAAGTCTCGTTTGTCGAAGCGGCGAAGATCATCGCCAATACGTTTTCAGATACAGAGCTGCGTGATGGCGAAACTATTTGGTACGAACCGTATGTCATCGAACTCGAATCCGCCGCTGCGATTCCGCTGAGTATTAAAGCGTTCGATCAGCTCATCACCCGCGGCGAAATGGCAGAAATCATTTATCGGATAATTGAAGGCATTACCGACCGCCCCACCCAACAACGCGACCTGCCGATTGGTGGGGAGCGGTAAGCACTTCGTGTGTTTTTTAGCTGTCATATTCGTTGTTTTTGTTCCAAGCCAAACAGTTTCGGAATGGCTCTCCGCGCCGTTATTTTCATATGCTCATATTGTTGACAATACATTGTCGATACAATTATCTTGACAATTATTAATCGAAATAAATAACATACATTGCTAGATTTCTTTAATCCCTAAATCATGAGTTTCAATAGACGCGGACGACATTCAGCAGCCAAAAAACATGATTGCACAGATCCAGTATTGAAGGCATCCCAGGCAGTTGAGCGCGGTGTAGACGATGCTGTGCGAAAACGACAAAAGGAAATCGCATGGCGAGATCATTGTGGACTGCCAACTCGCAATGATGGCGATGCAGTAGCTAATCCCGCATTGGCAGATGCCTTAAAGAAGGCAGGAATTGTGACCTGAAGAAAACCTCTATTACTTTCCTGTTGACGGTCACCTTAGAGATGTTTCAACGTTCGTTAAAGAATCTGGTTGCACCGGAATAATCGGTTTGTATTATGCGTAAAAACTTCCTGATTGCTGATTGCCAGATTCACCGATTCTCCATTGAATCCAGTGTCTGCAACAGTTGAAACTAAGGCTGTTTTCTTCTCCTTGAAAATTATCCAAAAAAAGAAGAAGCTTGTATGACATTGACAAAAAATGCCGCGCGTTTAGAATTGCGCAGTATACTCTCTGTTTTTCTTCTGTCGCCTCATGTCGCTGCCACCAGACATCGCCGCAAAATACGCTGCCCATTTGCAGTATATCGATGACCTCTGGGAACGAGTGACGTTTTTTGATAAACGTGGGCGCGGAGTGTATGTGGGCTTGCCGCATCCGTTTGTATCCCCCAACGAGCATATTTATAAATACGACCTTTTTTACTGGGATACTTTTTTTACTATCTGCGGCCTCGTCGTCGATCGGCGTATTTCACTAGCAAAGGGTATGGTCGAGAATCTGATGTATCTCTTCCGCAAGTTTCACATTATGCCCCATCGCAATCGCATGTATAATCTGGGCACTTCGCAGCCGCCGTTTTTTACCTCGATGGCGCTCGAGGTCTACGCGCGTGATGAAGACAGGCGCTGGTTGCGCCGTGTGGCGCGCACCGCCGAAGCCGAACTAGAACACGTGTGGATGAATCGTACCGCCCCCGAGCAGCGCTTTATTTATCGCAACCTTTCGCGCTATAGCGATCATTTCATCACCAATCATTCTGCCGAGCACGAAAGCGGTTGGGATATGACCTCACGTTTTCAGGAGCGCGCGCTCGATATTTTGCCGGTCGACCTCAATAGTAATCTTTATAAATACGAAGCAGATCTGGTCGATATATATGTGATTCTCAATAACAAAGGTTGCGCTCAGCGTTATCGCGACCAGTCCAAGCAGCGCCAGGCCACCATGACCGAACTGATGTGGAACGAAGAAAAAGGCTTCTTTTTCGACTACGACCACCGCAAAGAGAAACAAATGGAATTCTGGTCACTTGCCGGGTTCTTTCCACTGTGGGCTGGGTTGGCAACGCCAGAACAAGCCAAGCGTGTCGTCGACAACTTACCGATTTTTGAGCGCGAAGGTGGCGTGGCCAATAGTGGGCCTGAAGGGCTGCTAGAACCGTATCGCCAGTGGGATTATCCGAACGGCTGGCCCAATACAACGTGGATCGTATTTGAGGGGTTACGAAAGTATGGCTACAACGACGAAGCCGAACGCATCGCAAAAAAGTGGATCGACGTAAATGACAAGTTGTTTCAGGAAACCGGAAAATTCTGGGAAAAATACGATGTCGCCAATTGTGATATCGGTAAGAGCGGAGCATACCCCACGCAAGATGGTTTCTCATGGACTAATGCTATTTTTGTGCGTCTGCTACACGAGCTCTATGGTTAGGGGTAGGGGTGGTCATTCCAGCTCGACCGGAATCGGGTGGCGGCAAACCCACTTAGCCCCCCTTATCAGGGGAGGAAATTGCGCTCCCGTTTGCTGATTGCCTTTCGGATTGTTATGATACGAGTGATTTTATTTTATGCAAGTGGACGATATTCGCTCTTTTACCGGCAAGCTTTGGCGTGTACGAGGCGAGCGTCAAGACCACGAAACCCTGTTTGATGCGTTTTGTCGGGTGCGCGACTTATCGCCAGAGTTTTTGAAATCGGCCAGTATTGCTGACCTAACTCCTGCTTCAAAAATACCAGGGATTTTGGACGCTGTGGATGTTATCGACAAGGTGATCGCGAGCAAGCGAAAGATTCTGCTGTTCGGCGATTTCGACCTCGATGGCATGAGTGGAACCGCACTCTTGTTTCTCGCTCTCCGCAGCTTAAAAGCTGAAGTATCCGCTAAGCTCCCGAGCCGCAGCGATGGTTATGGTTTATCCCGCGAAGTTTACAGTGAGGCTAAAACAAATGGTGTCGATCTTATCATTACTGTAGATTGCGGCAGTGCCAATGGTGCTGAAATGGAATATGGAAAATCTCTCGGTATCGATACGATAATCACCGATCATCACACCATTCCTGAGGTTCCACCAGAACCGCTTGTATTTGTGCATCCGCATCTTGCTGCTGCCGATTCAGATTTTTACGAAATCACCGGAGCCGGCGTCGCGTTTTTTCTCGCCAAGGCACTACTCGAACATGCGCATGCGGGAGCCGACATCACTAAAATGCTGACTGATCTGGCAGAGCTCGCAATTCTGGGAACAGTCGCCGATGTCGGAAAGCTGACAGGGCAGAACCGCGTGTTGCTCAAAATCGGGTTACGCAGTATGCACAAGACAAAACACCCCGGATTGCGAGCACTTCTGCGCACAGCGAACATCGAGCCGCAAGAGGTAACTGCCGAAACCATCGCCTTTTTTCTGGCTCCCCGCCTCAATGCCGCCGGCCGAGTAGCGCACCCTGAATGGTCATTACAGATTTTATTGGGCGATCCCCGTTATGCCGACGAATACTGTGCCAAGTTGGAAGAATTTCATGTAATCCGTCGCGAAAAAACAGACGCCCTGCTTGAATGCGCCGAAGAACTGATCGCCGAAGATGAATCTGAAAAAGCAGCTTTTGTTTTGCATCATCCGCACTTTTTTGCCGGTATTGCCGGCCTGGTCGCGGCGCGCATTGCCGAACGCTTTCATGCCCCCACTGTCGTCCTCTCGACAGCGGATGATGCGGATATACTCACCGCTAGTTGTCGCGGACCGGAAGATTTTCATTTTGCCGAAGCATTGCGTTCTGTTTCACACTTGCTAGAAAAATTCGGCGGCCACCAGTGCGCGGCCGGGTTTTCGATGCGCGCAGAAAATCTAGAGGCATTTCGTGAAGCGTTTCAAAAAGTGGTGCTCGCACAACGCGGATCAATACCTCCTCAACCAGAACTTATTGCCGATTTACATACCGATGTCGAAGCGCTACTCGATACAGATTTTGACGAGTTACTTCAGGCAGCGCCATTTGGCACCGGAAATCCCGAGCCACTCCTATTGCTACAGAATATCGAATTGCCAGAAGTCCGCTGTATCGGCAAAGACCAAAGCCATCTGGCGGGCAACCTTGGCGCATTGGGCAAACACATTCCCTTTATTGCCTTCCGCTTCGCCGAACATGTACCAGAAAATCGTCAGCAAGGCCGCTTTGATGCCTTGGTTCATCCAGAAATCCGCAGTTATCGCGGACGTAAAAGCATTCAGCTTAAAATCGCCGACTTGCGCGAGTCGAGCTAGTGTTTAAACGTACTCCCTGCAACGAGTACGACAAATTCGCCCTTCATTTTTTGGGGATGCTGTTCAAATATGCGAAGAATATCTGCAGGCGTGCCGCGTAAAAATTCTTCGTGCATTTTGGTCAGTTCGCGCGCAAATATCACAAAACGATCCGGAAGATGTTCCGCAAGCTCCTTTGCGCATTTGCTGATGCGATGTGTCGATTCGTAAAACACATTCGTAATCTCGCTCTCACCGATTTTGTGATAGAACGTTTGCCGCCCTTTTTTTTGCGGGATAAAGCCATGAAAGGTAAATTCATCGAGTGGTAAACCAGCTGCGCACAAGGCTACAATAAGTGCCGCCGGCCCAGGGAGTGGAACAACGTCGATATTGTTTTCACAACACGTTTGAATCAGCTTGGCGCCGGGGTCAGATATGCCGGGAGTACCGGCATCTGAAACGAGGGCCACATTCTCACCTGCCATTAGCCGCGTAATGATTTTTTGCGGATCGGTATACTGATGGCAAGAAATGAGTTGAGTTTGAATCTGATAGTGCTGCAACAATCTTTTGCTGTGCCGTGTGTCTTCGGCAGCGATGACATCGACCGCTTGTAACTGTTGGACTGCGCGATAGGTGATATCACCCAGATTACCGATCGGCGTCGCCACAACATAGAGTGTACCGGTCATTTTTTACGAAAACGGGAAAGGCGCGAATCGAGGGTTTCTTTTTTCCACCTGAGCATTCTGCGCCACATTCTTTTGCCGTGGTATGGCGAAATCAGAAAAATCCCACCGGCGATCAAAACAATGCCGGGCCCAGGGGTAACGAGCAGTACGATTCCTACGAGTATTAGGACGATGCCGCTGACGATTTCCAATATTCTCAATATGAATGATTTCATAAGGTATCAAATGGCGCCTTCATCGGCAAGAAAGTGGCTCCCCAGCGAATGCGTACGTGCTTTTGCTGCTTCGGCAATAAAGGTCGCCACCGCTAGTACGTTCTTTGTTTCGGTGCCGGTCGGCTGCAAAGCAGAGAGCTCGTCGATCGCCTTGGTCAGGTTTGGCCCCGAACGAATGATACCGAGATGATCCCAGCAGATACGTTGGATCTCTTGGCGGATGTTGGCATCACTTGAGGTTTCGCTGACAAAGGGAGTCGTGTGATACAGTGCATCGCAATCGGGTGTTTCAAGCCTGTTTTTCTCGGCTTGCGCCGTAAAGTCATCGGCAATCTGCAGAGCAAACACCACACCTTCGAGCAAAGAATTGCTCGCCAAACGGTTGGCGCCGTGCACCCCCGTGCAGGCGACTTCACCAACAACAGAAAGATGGTGGAGAGTGCTTCTGCCTTTCAAATCGCTAGTAATTCCTCCATTTAAAAAATGCGCCGCGGGGGTAACAGGGATAAAGTCGCGCCCGGGCAGTAGGTTTTCTTCTGACAACATATGCGATATTTCTGGAAAGCGTGTCTGCCAAAAACTTGCTTCGTGCATCGAGAGATCTAAATATGCACCGCTATCACGCTGAGCTCTTACGATCTGCCGAGCAACTTCATCTCGCGTTGCAAGATCATCGCCTACAGAAATACCTTGCGCATTGACAATACGTGCACCCACGCCGCGCAGTGCTTCAGATAATAAAAAGAGTGGAGAGTGCTTGGCGAGCAAAGCGGTCGGATGAAACTGCACAAACTCCAGGTCTTTCTTCTCTGCTCCGGCTCGAACAGCAAGGGCGATTCCGTCACCGGTCGCCTCTGGAGGGTTCGTGGTGCGTGCGTACACTTGGCCTGCTCCGCCACTGGCAAGCACCGTGCGCTTAGCAAAAATCCGTTTTGTCTCGTTTTCATGAACGCATTCCACCCCATGCACTGTTTGCCCGCGCACGAGCAGGTCACTGACAAAAGCGTTCTCTACAACGGTAATCGTATCCGAACTTCGAACGGCATCTCGCAAAGATCTGGCAATCGATGCGCCTGTGTGATCGGCCACATGCCAAATGCGCGAAAAACGGTGCCCGCCCTCTAAGTGCAGAGAAGCGTCGAAACGCACGCCATTCGCCTCTAAAAAATCCAAAGTATCATCAGCACGTCCGACCAAAAGTTCAACGGCAGCCAAGTCGTTATGATGCCCTCCGGCAGCGATAGTATCTTCGTAATGGGCTTTTATGGAATCTTGTTCTGTGTGGTTTTTGCGTACAGCAGAAATACCGCCTTGCGCGTAAGGAGTAGACCCAGAGATCAAATTCTTTTTCGAAAGCAGTATCACACTCCCTAATTGAGAGAGTTTGAGAGCGGTGCTCATTCCGCCAATGCCGCTTCCGACGACAAGAAAATCGGTGATGATCATAACGATTAGCGGTGGTAATACTGCTCACTCGACAGATATTCTGTAGGATTTAGCGAAGGAATACCATGGGGAAAATGTGCCTCTTGCCCTGGATGTTCATTGGGCGCTTGCGGAATTATAGTTTGCGGATGATTGGCTTTTACCCGCTCTTCTCCATGAAAATGCAAAAAGGCGATGGTCCACATCGCTTCTGAGAAAACAAAGAGGATGCCGGTTAAATACGAGGCGATAAAAACAAGCACAAAAAAGAAAACTGCAGCGATGATAATACCAATCATTTCAGATGCTAAGGTGGCAAACAATCCGGTAAGCGCCGCCAAAGCAATCGGTAAAAAGAGGACGATCAGCACATTGATGATCACCCGCAATTCGACCAGTAAAAACAAGATCATGATGCGAAACGTCTGTGAAATATTTTCGGCGACTGTTTTAAATGATTGCGAGATCGCTGGCGTAAAACCTTTGTCGCGGAGCATGATCGCTTGCGTCGTAAACGAGCAAAAAAACAGGCCGATCAAACCGACGATAGATAGAAAAATCAGTAGTGGCATCAAAAAACGTAATGCTCCGGTAAGATTACGAGCGATGAAAAAGATTTCTGAAATAAAGGTGATCGGCGTCAGGGCGTTTTTCATCAGCGATATTTCGAGAATCGGGAAAAAATGAAAGAGTGCCTTCGTAAAGCCATGCTCCATTTTTTCACCCCGCCACGATTGGGCGACCAAGTGCGCAATGGCGGCGCGGCACATCATCGGCGCAAAAAACCAGCCGAGCAATATGGTGATAGTGACAAAAATTGAAAAAGCGAGCACGAGCGGGCTTTGAGTAGTAAATTCTAGTATTGCCAATGAATAATCGACCCAAAATCCGTGATCTTGCACTCCGGAAAAAAGCTTCGAATGGCGAAAGGCCTCGATTTGATAATAGACGTAGAGTCCGGTGACGATAATCGAAAAAAAGGCCGGCACAAATCCGTACTTGAACAGCTTTGCGCGGTGTGCGATCGTCAGGCGCCAAGCTTCGGCAACGATCTCGCGGGATGATTTCATGCTTTTAATACCAAGCAAAGAATACACGAAGGCTGACAAGCAGCCGAAATATTCCCATGTATCTTCACGATTATTAGAGATGAAGTCAAATAGTGTGTGACGGAATTGTCTATTAGAACCGCCAATATTTGCTGTGGAGCGTAAACAGAGGCATTAGCTACTGTCGTTGCGAGAAGTCATCCTGGGGCGGACGACGCGGCAATCCAGAAAACAAAAAAGTTTTTACATGTTCTTGTCTCGATTGCGAAGCCTGCCCCGTACTAGATACGGGGGCTTCTTCATGCGCAACGCTGCGCGGTTTCGCTTAGACAAACTTACTTTCATACTGATGGCCCTCTAAAGTTGTTAGAATGGGGATTGCATTTCTCATCACTTTGACGTCGGTATTTTTATCTGCCACACTAGCAATCAGAAATGTTTTATTTGTGCCATGAAAAAACCTCTCTTACTCGGAAGCTTCCTCTTACTTGCTGCTTGCGCATCGCCTCAAGCCGAGCCACCAGAAGAGGTGGGCCAGTTTCCTCCAGATTATATCGTCTCGCTCGAAGGATCGCCCTCGCCTGCTGCGAGCGGTACCGTTTCATCACCGAGCGGTAGCCCAATGGCATCTGACGATATTTTTGCTACAACTAGCCCGCTGCCAGAAGACGAGGTGACCGATGTAGCGGCTTTGCGTGAGCAAAATACCGAACTTGCCCTCGAGGTCGAATCACTGCAAACAAAGTTACTCTTGGCACAAGAAGAGCTTTCACAAGCGGCTGAGTCGGTACCGGCATCTGTAGCCGGAAGCTTAAACGAGTCGCATTTGCAGATCGTCGCAAACGCCATTGCCAATACAGAGCAGCCAGAATACCCCTTTCGTAATTGCGGACAACTTTCCACTTTATTGCGCGAAAGTTGGTTTAGTTCATTTTCCGACACCCTTAATACCGCCCGTATCCGCTTTGCCAATGGCTTTTTAGAAACGAGCGACCTCTTTGGTGGTTGCCATAGCGCTGAAGGGAACATGGCCTTTTTCTTGGGGGCAGAACGCGGCGACACACTCAAGTTTGTTTTACTCAAATATCGCACCGATACCCGCCAGCTCGAACCGGCTTTACTTCTCGATGGCGCTGATACCGCTATTGTCACTGAATTTGGGAATCGCGAGGGTCCGTATGTAAATTTTCCTGCGGATGACGGGCGCACTTTCCGCTACTTCTACGATGCTAATGTTGTTGTGCAGACACCGTAACACAAGCTGCAACTATGTAAGAAAACAGTGCACAGTATGAATTCCTTTTGATTTAAGAACATGGTACTGACAAATTCTTTGCAAGACCTGCTCGGCATGCAATCACCAGATTTTACGCTCCCCGGTATCGACGGCAATACCTACACGTTAGAATCGTTCGCGGGCAGTAACGTTTTGGTGATTATCTTTATGTGTAACCATTGCCCCTATGTAAAAGCGGTACTGGGTCGCCTCAACCGGCTGGCCGCCTCTTTCGACGCAAGCGATGTTGCCTTTGTCGGTATTAGCGCCAACGATGCCGAGAATTATCCCGAAGACTCATTTGAAGAGATGCAACAACTGCCGATTGAATTCCCCTATTTATACGATGAATCGCAAGCAGTAGCGCGAGCATACCAGGCAGTTTGCACGCCAGATATCTTTGTTTTTGATGATGCTCGCAAGCTGGCATATCACGGGCGCATCGACGATAATTGGAAGGATGAATCGGCTGTCACTAAGCAAGAACTTCGTGCCGGAATCGACGGTATTCTATCCGGTAATCCTGTGGCTCCGGATGCGCAAATTCCGAGTATGGGTTGCAATATCAAATGGAAAAACTGATCAGTGCCGCAATCGCCAAGCACTCGCAAGAATCAATCCGATATTGGCGACAGCAAGTGCCAGTAAGTAGCTGTGTTTCTCGATAAAAGGAATGTTGATGAATGGGAGTACTTGTGGCAGAAAAAGCAAAAATGCGACAAATGCGCCATAACCCCATTGCCATAAGTGATCATCGGGTGAGGTTCTTAGATCGGTCAACAAAAAAGCGGCAAAAAAGTAGAGAAAAGGGTCGGTGCTAAAAAACTCCGCAGCGCCGTTCGCTCCATTTAAAAACACGCTCAACAGGGCACAAGCCAGAAAAAAGGCCGTAATCACGGGGGTTCGATTCCATTTGGGTAAGCCCCAAAATATCCAAATAGCTAAGAGCAGGGCGACCCAAGAAACAGATATTCCGCCAACGGTAAACAATTCATCAAAGTTTAGGCGCGCAGCATCACCGATTACGGTCACTCCCGGCAGCAATGCGCCAAGAACCGCTCCAAACAAAATACCGAGTATAGCCGGGTTTACCATCGGACGGCCCGCAATCTCAAGAAAATACTTGCTGACGATAGCCACCGAGACGATAGATACAAGGGTCAATGTTTGAAAGGTAAGCGCCCAAGGAGTTGGGTTTGGGTCGAGGAGTAAGAAAATGATCAGGAGTATGACGGTCAATGATTCCCAGGCCTTTTGGATGCCCGTCAAGAATCGTAAAGCCACAAAAAGTGCCGTTCCAAAGGTGAGTATCTGCACTAAAAAAATCAGCTCTTCTTGCACAAATCCACCGTTTTGGCGGATGACCAGATACGAGAGCGCAGCCAATACGGCAATCGCTTGTAAAACTGGTTCAAACACAAATCGGGGCTGTGAAATACGCATGTTGTATTAGAACAGAAAAAAAGCTATCATGCCTTTGATTTCGGCAGCTGATGAAAAACAAGATGATACTTTTGGCCTGCATGCTCCTGGGGAGTGTTGGGGTCTCTGCATGTAACAATACTACGCCTCCTGCAGAAAAAACTGAAAATAAAATTCCCTCGCCTACCCCAGAAAACAGCGCCGCTCGCAGCCCTACACCTCTTCCGTCAGAAGAAGAGGAATACTTTCCGGAGCCGTCGCCGTCACCCGATACGACTGATTTGGTTGATACCATTCCAGAAGACGAGATGATCGAGATGATCGATAGTTTATGGGGGCGCGGCAGCAACGACAAAGAAATCGAGTTCCCTGCAGATAATGGAGAGGAAGAAATTTCGGAGCAAGCAGAACCTTCTCCCACAAAAACTCCGACACCCACCCCATTGCCTAGCCCTACGCCAAGTGCTACTGCTAAGCCAGAAGCTGAGGCCACCGAAGCAGCTGAAGCTAGCCCAATCGACGAAGAAGCCGCAGAAGCGGCAAATACAGCCCAATATAAAAACGGTTTCTATACCGCGACTGGCGGCTACAATAGCCCCGCTGGAAGCGAGACTGTCGAAATCGAACTGGCAATCGATGATGATAAGGTCATCAATGTAAATATCATCCCGCAGGCACGAAACGAAACGAGTCAGCGTTACCAGCAGCTATTTGCAGAAGGTATCGGCTTGGTCGTAATCGGTAAAGAGCTCAGCGAAATTGGTGATTATGCCAGTGTAAATGGCAGTTCACTCACCCCCGGTGGGTTCGACCGTGCTCTGCGTAAAATCCGTGATGAAGCAAAGCTATAAACAGTCTCGTGAGCTCTTGGGCAGCCAGATTACGCTGACCGTCTGTGATGAGGCTGCCAAAAAAAACGAGGTCGAACACGCCATACAGGCGGCATTTTCGGAGTGTGAACGGATTGAAAAGCAGTTTTCGCGCTTTATTAAAACGAGTGAACTTTCTGAGCTTAATCAGCGGATCGATGAGCCGACCAAAGTTTCAGAAGAGTGCTTTTTATTGCTCGAATTTGCCGAACAGATCAAACAAGCAACGCGTGGGGCGTTCGATATTTCTGTTCATAGCGTTCTCGCCGGCTGGGGGTATGATGCAGAATATTCTCTGCAAGAAAAATCAAAGGGAGAGATCGGCCCGATAGTTCTGGATAGAGCAAACCTGTCGGTCACACTTTCTGCCCCTATCGATTTTGGTGGCATAGGCAAGGGCTACGCGCTCGACAGGATGTTACCCTTCTTTGAGGGTTTTTCGAACATTCTGCTCGATGCCGGGGGCGACTTGTACGCACGCGGTACAGACGAAAACAACAAAGCATGGAAGATTCTCTTCGAGCATCCGAGTGATACTAACAAGGCGATCGGTCACGTTCAGACAGCCCAGATGTTTTTTGCCGCCAGTAGCCCATCGCGGCGTACGTGGCGCAACCGGCACCATCTGGTGCATCCACTTAACAAAGCGCCGGCCGACGATATGTCGATGACCTACATTCAAGCGCCCAAGGGAATCATCGCCGATGCGCTCGCCACCGCTCTTTTTGTGCTCGGCTGGGAACAGGCGATTACAGTGCTTCCGGAACTCGGCGCCGAGGCGATGCTGATCAGTAAGAATGGGAAAATCTTTCGCAGCAAAGGGTTTGAAGGAGAACTCTATGCCTCAAGATAGTCTGATGTTCGCTCGGGTCTGTCGCATTTAATCTGAAAAATATTTTTGGAGTATTGAAAACACTTTTTTCGGATATATGGATTTCAAAATACAGAATACGATTGTTGCCATTGCATAAAATTATTGCTGGTATATTTTTTTTCATTTCAGTTGCAAGTGACATGCAGCTTAGATTTGGGAATCACGCTTCTCTTGCAAGGGATTAGGGGTTGGGAGGGATCGACCTTATTCAACCCCCTCTGACTCCCCCGAGCTTAGGGGGAGAACTGCTCCGCGCTAAGTTGTGTGCGGGTGCGATTCTGGGTTGGTCCTCCTCCCTCAGTTAGGGAGGATTGAGGAGGGTTGTGATTATGGGTGGGGGTGGGAGTTATCCCGGGTGGCTTCCCCCCTGAGATAGGGGGGATTGAGGGGGGTCGAAACCACTGTGCGCCCGTGTATTGTTTCTGTTTGCTGTTCAACCCCCTCTAACTCCCCCGAGCTTAGGGGGAGAGCCTCATCCGCAAGCACTCCCCCCGATCCTCCTAAATCATTAGCCTCTTTAGCATGGCTTCTGCTGAAAGCACACGTCTTTCTTTCGCCAGAACTTCGCCAACTTCGCCCCATTTTTTTGCCGCTGATTTCGCCGCCACAAATGGCTCAATGCCACGTGCAAGCAGGCCGCCACAAATTCCTGCCAAAGCGTCGCCTGTGCCACCTACCGCCATCTGCGGGCAACCGGTCTTGTTGTAATACACTTCTTCGCCAGAGATGATGATATCTTCTTTGCCTTTTGTAAGGATGGTAAGCCCATAGTGTTTGGTGATCTTTTTGATATTTTCTTCGGTCGCATTCATGCCAGTAAGACGGTGAAATTCGCCGGCATGTGGAGTGAGGATCGTGCCTGGTCGCTGTTCGACCAATTCGATAGTCGGGCGAAACAGGGCGCCGCCATCCACCACCACTCTGCCCTGATACGCTGCGAGAAAGGTCTCGACAGCGTTGTAATCGTCTTCCAAAAACCCACAGCCGATCACCACGGCATCTGCCCATTCGGTCGCTATTTCAGCAATCCTCTCTGCGTCGCTATGGCTAAAGTGCTTCCGCGAAAACTCATCCACGATGAAGTTTGTATGAAAAGTACGTGCGACTGCAGCATGCTTCTCTGGCAGAAACAATTGCACCAAATCGACATCTGCCGCCAGTGCCCCCAACGCTGCCAAAATCGGCGCACCGTGCATAGTGGGTGAACCGCCGATAACGACCACTTTTCCGTTATCACCTTTTTTTGCCGTTGCTTCGCGAGCCGGAAAATCCATCAATGGTATTGTCTCTCATTCTAAAGAAAAACGGAAGCGCCGTCATCTGTCTGAGCGACGCCAAGCACAGAGCAGAAGCAATGTAAGCAGATTCAAGAGCCTACCCGATGCAGGTCTTCGCAAGGTCGCCATGGTCGGGGCAGGCAAGCCGGAATGACGCCTACCCAAAGGCGATACAAAAAGAAACAATCAGGCATGACAATCCGATAAAAATTCGGCAGACTGGTGCGGGCTTCATTTTTTCCGCAGCATGGCAATATCTATCGACAAAGCAAAAGCGATTGTGGTTTTTGGCGCGCAATGGGGTGACGAAGGCAAAGGAAAGATCGTCGATCGATTGGCAGAAGATATGGATATCGTGGTGCGTGCGAGTGGTGGCGCCAATGCCGGGCACACTATCATCGCCAATGGTGTGAAGCATATTTTTCATCTGATCCCCTCTGGTATTTTGCACGATAGTGTCACCTGTATTATCGGAAATGGCTGCGTAGTACACTTGCCGACTTTGATGGATGAACTCCATACTCTGCGCGAAAACGGAGTCGATCCGCGCGGCAGGTTTTTTATATCTGACCGGGCACACCTGCTTTTTGAACACCATATTCTTGCCGATAAAAAACAAGAAAAAAAGCGCGGCAAGAAGATCGGTACTACCTGCCGTGGCATCGGCCCTGCATACGAAGACAAAGCCTCGCGCCGCGGCATTCGCGCCGGAATGCTCTTGGGAAACTTTAACGCTTTTGCTCATCGCCTGCGCGAAAATATCGAATGGCGCAGCATCCGCCACGGGTTTGATATTGATATCGAAACAGAGATCACGCTCTATCGCGACCTGGCAGATGAATTCGACGGCGTCATCACCGATACCACCGACATTCTGCACGAGGCGTACAACAGTGAAAAACGGATTATGGTCGAGGGCGCACAAGGGGCACATCTCGATATCGATTTTGGCACCTATCCGTATGTTACCAGTAGCAATACCACAACGGCGGGGGCATGCATCGGTACGGGCCTGCCACCAAAATATATCGATTTTAGCCTGGGGGTGATAAAAGCCTACACAACGCGCGTGGGTGAAGGGCCGTTCCCGAGTGAGCTAGAGGATGCAACCGGTGAAAAGCTGCGTGAAAACGGGCACGAATTTGGGAGCACCACGGGGCGGCCACGCCGTTGCGGCTGGTTTGATGCGGTCGTAGCGCGCCATGCTGCCAAGATTACCGGAGCCGATGCCTGGAACCTGACCAAGCTCGACGTATTGACCGGCTTCGATACACTGAAGATCGTCACCGATTATATTCTCGATGGCGAAACACTGGCGAACTTTCCGGCAGATACCACCTTGCTCGAAGATATCGAAGGAGAGTTTGTCGAACTGCCTGGTTGGCAAGAAGACATCAGCGAATGCCGCCATTTCGACGATTTACCGGCTAACGCCCAGCACTACTGCCAAGAGATCGAAAAGCTTACCAAAGTGCCGTTGCACAGTATTGGCGTAGGCGCTAGCCGCGATGCACTGATCATGAGGTAATATTCTGAGCTTTTCCCTTGAATTATGGGGAGAACTGCTGCAGCGCGGGGTGCGATTCTGGGTTGGTCTTCCTCCCTCAGT
>CAZLFD010000003.1:0-68007 GCA_964558715.1 uncultured Candidatus Peribacteria bacterium
TTCCTCCCTCAGTTAGGGAGGATTGAGGAGGGTTGTGGTGGAGTTTTGGGAGGTTGGGTGTGGTCGAGAATCACAAACAACCCCCTCTAACTCCCCCCAACTCGGGGGGAGAACCGCTGCAGCGCAGGTGCGATTGTTCCTCCCCTGAGATAGGGGAGGATTGAGGAGGGTTGTGATTATGGGTGGGGGCGGGTGTTATCATGGGTGGCTTCCCCCCTGAGATAGGGGGGATTGAGGGGGGTCGAAACCACTGTGCGCCCATGTATTGTTTCTGTTTGCTGTTCAACCCCCTCTAACTCCCCCTAACTTAGGGGGAGAACTGCTCCGCGCTTGTTGCGATTCTGGGTTGGTCTTCCTCCCTCAGTTAGGGAGGATTGAGGAGGGTTGTGGTGGAGTTTTGGGAGGATGGGTGGGGGCGGATAATTTTAAATGGTATCGAAGGACGAAAATGGTTGCGCTACAAAAATTAACCGGTAAAATAAATCTATCATTTCTGATCCCTTGCGACGACTCTATCAAGCAGCTGGCAAAGATTTCCGCCGTAAACTTCGCAGCAATCTTACTGAACCAGAAAAACGCATGTGGAGTGCCCTGCACAATCGCGGATGTTGCGGCGTCAAGTTTCGCCGTCAGTGTTCTATTGGCAATTATGTGGTGGATTTCTTTTCGATTGAACGGAAACTGGTCATTGAAATAGATGGAGACTCACACTATACCGAAACGGGAGTGGCGAGCGACATTAAAAGAGATGAATATTTACACTCGCTTGGGAATACTGTAATCCGCTTTACCAATCTTGAGGTGATGACGAATTTGGCAGGCTGCTTTGAATATCTTGAGCATTATTTGTTGACCGGAGAATTGCGGGAGAAGTAAACAAATCAACCCCCTCTAACTCCCCCTAACTTAGGGGGAGAACTACTCCGCGCTTGTTGCGATTGTTCCTCCCCTGAGATAGGGGTGGATTGAGGAGGGTTGTGATTATGGGTGGGGGCGGGTGTTATCATGGGTGGCTTCCCCCCTGAGATAGGGGGGATTGAGGGGGGTCGAAACCACTGTGCGCCCGTGTATTGTTTCTGTTTGCTGTTCAACCCCCTCTAACTCCCCCTAGCTTAGGGGGAGAACCGCTGCAACGCAGGTGCGATTGTGGGTTGGTCTTCCTCCCTCAGTTAGGGAGGATTGAGGAGGGTTGTGGTGGAGTTTTGGGAGGATGGGTGGGGCCAATCATCACAAACAACCCCCTCTAACTCCCCCTAGCTTAGGGGGAGAAAAGCTCCGCGCTTGTTGCGATTGTTTTTCCCCTAGCTTAGGGGGAGAAGAAGCGCAAAACACAAAAAACCCCCGATCTGCCGAAGCAGAAAGGGGGCTTTGTTGTTCGTCTTGTGCCTCCCTGACAAAGTCGGGAGCCAAGACCTGCACACTAACTAAGACGATTAGTTAGAGAGTGAATTGGTGATCTGCGTAATGGATGTGCCTGAACCCAGGTCGATCCATTGAACGGCAAGACCATCAAATCCATCAGTACCACCGTCGATCCAGATGATGTCATCCTGACCGGCAGCAGAAGCATTGATGTCGATGGTAGCTGTAATAGCATCGTCTGTACCATCAGTAAAGAGGTCAGCTCGGATGGTGTAGGTTTCACCACTAATGGCAACAGGGTCACCATCAATGTCGTCAACACCGGCAACAGTGATATCACTACTGAGTGTTTCACCAACACAGTCAGTAATATCACCAACCTCAAATACCACAGTCTCGTTTGCCCCAGCTACAGTACCAGCATCACAAGCGATGACTTCGTTGTCACCGTTGTAAAGGTAGGCAATACCAGGTGTAGCCGTGTTGTCTATATCATCGAGACCAAGGCCTGCCGCACCCGTACCTTCAATATCAACCGTTACAGCGTGAAGGTAAGGTTCGTCGTTGGTATCACCGGTAAAGTCGAGGTCGAACTTGAGCAGCTCGCGCTTGACACCGCTAACAAGTGTGCCGCTTGGCTGGCTGACAGATGCTTCGGCGATTACCTTGTTGTTAAACACATAGAGTGTGTCTGACAGAGCGGTGGTAAAGGCTTCAACTGTGTCAAGATCGTCGATAGCAATCGTAAGATCTACTGTCAGATCATTACCGGCTACAAGCTCTACACTCGCAACCTGTTCTCGAGCCGTACCACGTGCAATGATAATACGGTCACCTACCTCAAAGCCAGTACCGTCAGCAGTTGTCATAACCACATTGTCGGCCGCCGCATATCCGCCAACATTATCTACTGTAGTAGCAGCCTCAGAGTCAATATCGAGGTCGGCGATATCCTCGAGGAGGATACCACTGTCGACACCGCGGATCTGGGCATCGGTTCCGTTGAGCGAAAGCTCGACATTAAAGGTGTGGCCAGACTCTGCGGTAGCGCCAGAATCTTGGTCGTCCATCTCGTTAATGTCGACACGTACTTCAATGAACTCGGTGTCGTCATCTTCGATGATAAGGTCGAGGTCTTGGAAGAGCGCGACATCATTCGCGTCGATGGTTGGCACCGAAGCGTCTTGACCACTGGTCTTTTTAACAGCCGTACCATCGTCGTAGTAGAAGAGGGTCACGGCGTCGACGGCGTCGGAGTCGTTGGTAACATCAGCCGGGTCTGTACCCCCACCGCCGTTACCAAAGGTGGTATCAAAGAAATCATTACCCGGTGCATTACCGGTGTCCACTTCGTTGATGATCACCGAGAGGTCTTCGACTTCGATGGATTCGCGCGATGCTTCGAACTCGAAGACACCCACTGGGATGTCGGTGAGCCCGGCAGCGACGATTACCGAGTCGGTCTTGTTGTTGTCGACCGAGACGGCGAGGCTACCCTTGAGGGCGACGCTGAAGGTGGCACCACTCGGTACGTCAACCGAGTTAAACACTTCACCGGTATCACCGTCTTCGTCCTCGAGGTCGATTTCACTGACATCGAGACTAAGAATGATTTCGCGACCATCGGTGGGGCTCGAGGCGATATCGGCGGTCACCACAATGGTGAACTCGTCACCGGCGGGCACAAGAATACCGTTGCTGCCACCGTCTTCATCGAGGTCGTTGAAGACGACTGAGCCGTCGGGAGTCGATTCTTCGCCGGTCTCAAGCGGGGTAAGAACGTTCCCTTCTTTCTTAAAGATAGCGTAGTCATCGATATCACTGTCAGTGGCGGTGCCACTGTTATCAAACTCAAGCCGACGGATGAAGAGGTCTTCTACTTCGTTGGCACGCACAGAACCCTGCCATACAGTCACATTCTCGGCATCAGACACGTATGTGTCGTCGTTAAGTGCTTTACCGGTAACAGTAAGCGTGGGCGCGGCGACCGTGTATATTTTGGTCGTCGGGTCCCCACTCGGCTTAATATCGAAGCTGCTCGTACCCTTGTTTGATTCGATACCCTCCACATCAACGGAATCCATATCGAGAGCAAAGCTGTAATCATCGCCATCGGCAGCAGTGTTTTCCACATCTGCCTGCAACGAGAGCACAATCACTTCACCGGTCTCGAGCACGACTTCATCGCTGAAGATCACGTCACCACCGGCGTCTGGATCTTCTGGGCCCATAAAGGTAGCACCGGTTTCAACATTTACCAAGCGCACATCGGTAATATCGGTGGCGTTGTCGAGGTCATCTTGGCCAAGCAGGGTGAGGCCTTCATTCAACTCGACGGCTTCGCCGAAGTTGCTAATGGTAAGAATAGCAAACTCGACATTGTCGCTGTCTGGCGCGACATCGCGCGAAGAGCTATCGAAGGCGAAGGTGATGTCACCACCTAAGATTGAGATAACATCGGGTGTACCACTCTCGGTGGCCTCAACGCCGAAGCCGAAGGTAAGGCCTTGGGCGATCACGTCAGAAGAGACCTCGTCGAACTCTACGGTGAGTGTATCATCTACACCGGCGAGGATATCGGCACGGATACGGATGGTACGGCTATCACCATCTTCAAGCAGCCATCCCTCGTCGACGTTTTCGGTAAAGTCGAGCGTTACTTCTTCGTTATTGACGAATTCGACAATGTTAGAGATGCGTTCACCTTGAAATTCGGCGAAAACGTTTCCAATATCACCATCATCTACCCCGTCAAACTCGAATGTCACGGCTTGAACGAGTACATCCTCTGGAGACCCAGCCTCTACTCTAATACGCGCGACCTCAACATCACTCTCACCCACCTCGACCTCGTCGTCAGCGACAGACAAGAACTCGAAGTCCAAATCTCCAACTTCAACATCAGCAACACGCATGGTGTTACCACGGAGCGGGAAGTCACCGGTTACTTCAACAGCACCACCGGTATCGGCACCCACAACCGTAAGATCGGCCGGGTCGACTACCAAGAAGTTATGTTCACCAGCAGAACCGGCAGCACTTAGGTCTCCTGCAAGTACGATTGTCTTGGTATCACCAGACATCACGACAACTGGGTCAGAAGCGAGGTTGAGTGGAGCGATTTCATCGTCATTTGTAAAAGGACGATCAGAACCACGCTGTACCATACCATCAAACAGCTTGACATCATCGAAGTCGTTTTGGTCACCAAGGCCACCGTGGCTTACCACAATACCCGTCATTTCGACATCTTCATTACCATTGTTGGTGACATCGAGGGCAAGGAACGGAACATTGGTACCGTTACGTGGAACAGACATAGCCTCTGGGCTTTGTGAAGAAAGACTGACTTCGAGAACGGCATCAGAAACACCGGTCGGTTCGTCGTCGTCTTCATCGTCGTCTTCGTCGTCGTCTTCGTCTTCATCCATGTCGTCTTCGTCGTCTTCATCCGTAGGCTCACAGACATCTTCGCCATTGGCGACCTTGATGCTGTTGGCAAGGATCTTGGTTGATTCGGCACGGGTTACGTTACCGTTCGGGGTGAAATTCGTAGGCGTCGTACCGCTAACAATACACTGATTGTAGGCGGTCGCGACATACTCGTAAAACCACTCACCCATCGGTACATCGACAAATGGAGGAGAAGGTTCGAGCATGGTCTCGATATCACCGGTCAAGAGGATGACCTTGAGCGCTGCAGAGCGGGTGATCGGGAGGTTGGGCCCGAAAGTACCGTCGGCAAAACCCTGGACGATGTCGAGGCCAGCGGCGATCTCGGCATACGGGAAGTACCAAGCGTCACTCGGGACGTCGGTAAAGGTTGGCGCACCTGCATCGGCAAAAGCCAACGCGAGGTCATCGACACTGTCGCCGTAAAACGCTTCGATGGCGAGCTTGGTCAGCTCGGCACGTGTCAGCGAGTTGTTTGGAAAGAACATCGTCTTGGGGTTGCCTTCGGCATCCTCAGTAGAGATGATGTCCTGTTCAGACAGATCGATAATGAAATCTTCAGCCCAATGGCCGCCGATATCAGTAAATGCCGGGGTTCCGGCTGTAGCTACTGGTGTAGCGATGAGGATCATGGACATTGCCACGGCCACACTCGATACACTAGCAAGCGTCTTCTTGAGAAGATTCATATCTTCGTAAGAAAAAGAAAAAGTTTGTAAGCAAGTCACCAGAGATGACTAAGGTTGAAAGGGGTTGCAAAGCTTTGGGTTGCAAAGCTGTCATAGGTTAGGGCTTTCTCACTAGAAACGATTGCTGCTCTCCTTAAGATAGGAGAGGCTGGGTGAGGTCGAACAAAGATATCGACCCCTTACACTTCCCTCTAGCTCCCTTCGACCATGCTCGGGGCAGGTAGGGTCTTCGACAGGGGGAAAGCTATTCAGATATTCTGAATGTGTTTCATCATCACTTATATATACGCACACCTATCCCAAAGTGATGGGGTAGGCTTTTGATCCCGCCAAAGCGGAATCGGTTTTTCGATGATGTCAAAGGTCGTTCGTGATCCCGCCGGGTGGCGAGAAAGCCATTTACGATGAGTTGTCCTCCTCCGCTAGCAACCTGCTTTTGTCGTCAGACATTTACATACCCGCCGATTATCCAGTATGTAGGGGTGTAAAGTCAACGATTTGCGCCTTGGTAGCGAACATCCGCCACTCTTTCTTAGAGACATGCGAAGTGTGCGATTGCGTGAATCGTGAGTCGAGAAGCAAAAATCTGACTCGCCTATATAAACGAATGAAAAGCGAAAATGTTTCATTATTTCGTGTTGCGAGTACACTTTTTTTTTGTAAAGTATAATTTTGGGGCTTTGGGCAGTGAAAAGAGCATGTTATCGGAGGTGGGGCTAGCGCGCGGAACTTCTCTCTCTGAAATCAGGGGGTTGAACAGCAAATAAAAAAAGAAACATACGGTACGAAGAGAACTCGGCCACTCCTCAATTCCCCTTAACACAAACGGGGAAGCCTCCTGAAATCACACCGTTAATCTCATCCAAGCTTTCCTAACTCAGGTGAGGAGAAGCCGCATGCATGGGGAAACAAGACCCAAACTTATGCATCCGTTTAAGAGAAGCGGGGTCATCGCCCAGCAAACGAAAACTCAAAATATTCACCATCTTGCTGAAAGATCAGCAGTTCACCGGCGCTGTAGAAACGAGCATCAGACTCGGCATCATTGCGAAAAAGAAATACCGGTGGGCTGCCCAAACGATGAAACATATATATACCGGTGTGAGTAATGGCGACAACAGATTCAGATTCGGGCAGATAAAAGGCCTGCTCGATGTTTTCGTCGAAGCGATGGAACAAGAGGTTTTCTTGAGTTTGCGTGTTTTTATACAAGATGCCGTTCCCCGAAAAATAGAGAAAGCCAGTGCCATCTGGCGAAAACCTGCCACGGGTGGCATCGGGCACATCTGAAACAAAACCCGGGAGCGTTCCGTGGATCAGCGAGAGTAATTCACCATTCGCGCTTACTCTATAGTCATCCGCTGCTTCGACAGCTCCAAAAAAACGTGTTTCACCACCATCGACAATCTGGGCATCTTGTAAATCTGGATACCAACGGATATACCCTCTGCCCCAGGGGTCGAACAGCAGCGAAGAGAAATCGCCCAATGGTCTTGCAACGAGCGTTTCTGGAATAAGTTGTAGGTTGCGGTAGCGGTGTGAGTGAACCTGATCGACGATGATCTCTTCACAAAAAGTGTGGAATCCGGTCTGACGCAGACACACTCGCACATTGCCGGTCGGCACGCCCAAAAACACATCTGGTGAATTGCCGCGCGGTTGACCGTTGATAAAAACAGAGGCTCCCGGCGGAGAGGTCGTCACCGATATGACACCAGTCGAGACCAGTTCGCCATCGTGCAGATCGAAGCGCCACCCTTGTGCCCACATGACGAGTAACGCCCCACCGATGAAAAAAAGCGGAGGCATAAGCAGGCGAAGCCACCATTGCGGAGGAAGATGATTGCGGTCGAACATCAGCTTACTGGCAAGAGGTCATATCCGTCAGAAGTATCTCGAATAGTAAACCCTAGTTCGGCAATGGCGTCGCGCAGGCGGTCGCTCTCGGGCCAATCTTTCTCTTGGCGGGCGACAAGCCGCTGCTCTGCCAAGGCGATGACTTCGGCAGGGGCTTTAGTGCCTTTGGGAAACAACGGCACACCGAAAGTATTTTGTGCGAGCGTAAAGAAACCCTGCATCGATTCAAGTTCATCTGCACTCAAAGGGAGGAGTGGCATGACATCAGACACCAATCCATGCACCGCCGCAATCGCCACAGAGGTGTTGAGGTCGTCATCCATGGCAGCTCTAAAGTCTTGCTCTGCTTGTTGCGCCAGCGATGCAACGCGGTTTTGCGGACGCGTTTCGCCATTGTCGCCACTTGTGGCGAGGTGTAAAAAATTACGGATTTTCTCGAGCCCGTTCGCTGCCGCAGTAATAGATTCATCGGTAAGATTCACTTTTGAACGGTAATGATTACTGACCAGAAAAAACCGCACCGCTTCGGTGCTGTTGCCTTTTTCAATGAGGTCGGCCAGGGTATAAAAATTACCGAGTGATTTACTCATCTTCTTGCCATCGACCATCAGGTGTTCATTGTGCAGCCAAAAACGCGTCGGCTCGCATTCATACCCGCAGGCCGATTGGGCGATTTCGTCTTCGTGATGGGGAAAGATCAGGTCGACCCCGCCAGAGTGAATATCGAACGGTAGGTCGAAATATTCATTTTCCATCACCGAGCATTCTAAATGCCAGCCCGGGCGGCCGGGAAAATCGGTTCCCTCAAAATCAAAATTCCAACTGGGTTCTCCGGGTTTTTCAGCCTTCCAAAGTACGAAGTCTGACAGGTCGTGCTTTTCGACCTCATCTGCCATCGAACGCGTACCCGTTTTCAGGTTATCAAGGTCGAGATGCAAGAGTTTGCCGTACGTGTCATCTGCTGCCCACTTTTTTACATCGAAAAAAATCGAGCCATCCACTTCGTAGGCGTATCCACGTTTTGCAATATTACGAATCAATTCTTGCATGCCCACAATAAATTCCGTCGCCTTTGGGTTTGCAAAAAAAGCACTTTTAGGAATATTAAGCTGTTCAAGGTCGGCGTAAAACAAATCTTCATATTTTTGGGTGAACTGCTTCAGCGCCTGCATGGGCTCGGCATCTGGGTAAGCGATTTTAGAGTCACGGATGATCTTGTCTTCGATATCGGTAATATTCATCACCCATTTCACGTTGTATTGATGACCATGCGTCAACCAACGGCGCAAGGTATCGGCGGCCAGATACGCACGCATGTTACCGATGTGCGCGTGGTTATAAACCGTTGGCCCGCAGGTATAAAATGAGACCTCGCCATCGCGAATCGGCGAGAACTTTTGGAGCGAGCGACCTAAGGTGTTGAAAAGCTGTAATGTCATCGTCAATCGAGAATACTTGGAAGGAGGAAGATACTCCTCTAAACTTACTGCAAATCTCACCTTTTGCGCAAGATGAAACTCGTTCTGATCGGTGCCGGCCCCCTACCGGGTGATAGCAACAAAGTCGCTTCTGCTGCCGGCTTACGTACAGAACAGTTTTTAGCCGAGCTGCCTGCTGATGCAGATATAACACTGATACTGATAGAAAAGAGCGACTCACGCACAAGTGAGCCGGAGCAGGCTGTGGATAAACGCAAATGCATCAGTATCGACAAAAATGACTCCCGCTTATTCAAGCGTGTAAAGCAAGCGTTCGCTGCGACAAAACCAGATGCCGTCATCGGTATTAATACCTTTCCGAGCTACGTCGCTGCCAAATGTGTTGACGACCAAACCCCGCTATGGGCAGATATAAATGGCTGGTCGCTGGCAGAAGTGCAGGCACAAGCATTTTCTAAACAGTCAAACACGCCTCTGGCAATGGCGATTGCACGCGAAAAAACCATTGTAAAAAGGGCAGATCGGTTCTCGGTTGTTTCGACAGCACAGAAATATGCTTTGTACGGCGAACTCGCCCTTCTTGGACGCTTGACAAAAGACACATTTATGTACCCTTTTGTCGAAGTTGTCGAAAATACCTGTCGACCGCTGACCGCGTCAGAATCTGTACAAACATCGTCGAGCTTTCGCGGCAAGCAGATACCCGAAGATGCCTTTTTGCTGCTTTGGCTAGGCGGCTTTAATGCCTGGGCTGATGCAGAAACCCTCTTCAAAGTAATGGAAAAAGCGATTACTGCGGATGGAAATATCCATTTAGCGATTACCGGCGGCACATTGCCGGGTATCGATGAACAAACGTTTCCCGAGTTTCAGAAGCGAGTGGAAAATTCAAGCATTGCCGATCATATTCATTTTCTCAGCTGGCTACCAAAGGCGAGATTGGTAGACCTGATGTACGAAAGTGATGTGGGTCTCAATATCGATCGCATGTGCATAGAGACCGAGACCGGTGCCCGGAATCGCCTAAACGAAATGCTGCGCTTTCGTCTGCCGCTTATAACCACGGCTGGCTCTGAGATATCTCGCATTTTAGGTGAACACGGGGCAGCGCTTGTTTGCACAAGTGGAAACGTGTCTGATATCACTGATAAAATCTTGCTTTTATCCAAAGATATTGGAGAGCGCAAAAGAGTATCAGACTGCCAAGAAACCTTGATAAAAACGCGTTTTTGTGCGACAATTACTCAGAAGCCAGTACGGCAATGGATCACCAACATACAATGCGCCCCAGAACGGTATCAGAAAGGCACTCTCGGCAAGTTGGCACTACCGGTGGCAGCAGTGGGCTATTTGCGTACCAACGGGGTGCGCGCATTCTGGCGCAAACTTCGCCAACACATTGGTACATAATCTGGCTTAAAAAAGCGCTTATTATTCTTTTAAGCGTCATCTTCGCCATGTCGCTGAGCGGCTGCCGAAAAAAATGTGAAGAGGGGTCTTCTACTTGGCCAGAATGCCAAAACATCGATGCGACACCGCCTCCCAACTACCGTGATATTGTCGTGTGGAACCTGCACGACCCAAGTGATGTGTTTCGCGGAGCGTTTCAAACATTTACCCAAACACGGGAGCAGGGGCTTAGCATCAACTATAAGCAATTTTCGAATCCTTACGAATACGAAGAACTTGTCATTAGCGAAATCGCACAAGGCAAGGGGCCCGATGTGCTGGCCATCGACCCATTGTGGCTGACAAAGTACCCCGAACTGTTTGCGCCGATACCTCCAGATATCATGGTACCAGAACAGGTTGATGAGCAATTCTTTCCGGTCGTGAGCAAACACCTGGTCAAAACCGATCCGAGTACACAACTGGCGGATATTTTTGCGTTACCGCTCTATATCGACACCCTAGCGATCTACTACAACGCCAAGATTTTCCGCAATCAGCTCTACAAGATGAATAAGCCCGGTGAAACGTGGGAAGAAATCAAAGAACAAGCTTTTGACATGACCGAACAAGATAAATCGATCGAGCGCTTTCGCCTGTCGACCATAGCGTTGGGCCGAGCCGACAATATTCGGTTAGCGGCGGATATAATCGCTATGCTTTTTTTGCAGTACGGAGTAGACCTCTTTAACGATGCGGGAGATGCAGCCGTCATCGCCGAGGCGCAAGGCACAGCGGGCGGCAGTGGAAAAAAGTATTTTCCTGGGGTGGAAGCGATGAACCTCTACACCGGTTTTTCAGATTCGCGCTATAAAAATTATTCGTGGAACCGCCTGATCACTGGGCTATATCCGCAACTCGCTGAAATCGGTGCTTTTTCCCGTGGCAAGACGGCGATGATCCTTGGCTATTCAACCACATACAAAGACATTCTTGCTACCATCCAAGGGCTTGGCAAAAACAATGTCGCAACAATTATTCCGGATGATATCGACACCGTACCGGCACCGCAATTGAACGGCTTGAGCAATGATGCCCGTGTCGCACTCGCGCATTTCTACCCACTCGCCGTTTCTGTCCGCTCGGCTCATCGTGACGAGGCGTGGCAGCTTGTGCACTACCTCGCAACGAATCAGGATTTTGCTCGTCAATACCACCAACAGACCGGTAAGCCATCTGCACTCAAGGCACTCAACCCCGAGCAGCAATCAAAAGCGCTTCTTGGTGTGTTTGCCCGACAAGTACCCTATGCCGATCTTTTGAATGTAATAAGCACTGAAGACTTTGAGCAGATATTTAAAAATGCCATCAAAGAGCTCGAAGTACAAGGGCTCGAAGAGCAGGTCTTGCCCACTATGCAGCTGCGCTTACAGTGTCTGCTCGACCAGACAAAAGGTGAACAGCTCGATACCGATTGCCCTCAAGTTTAATAAGCCGTACCCAATGCAAAACAAAATCACTTCTGCCGCCATTCTTCAAACTTCAGCACCCAAGCTGCTGATGCTTATTGGAGTACTGGGTTTGATGCTGATAGTCTTTAGTGCTTGCCGTGAAAAATGTGTTCCGGGAGCATCCATTTACCCCGAATGCCTCGAAAAGCCGATCGTACCCGAGCACGAACTGGTCGTGTGGAATTTGTATGAAGATGAAGATGTCTACCAAGAGCAATTCAGCAAGTTTACCAAAGAGTATCCGATGGTCAAAATTAAATATCAGAGCTTTCCTGATGCCAAAGAATACAAAAACGCATTGATCAAGCAACTAGCTCTGGGCAATGGGCCAGATATCTTTGCCATGCCTTATGGATGGGTCGAAGAAAATATTGCTCTGCTCGCACCTGCGCCCATAACTACCGGTGCCGCGGGTGAACAGATATTAACGGTCGATCCCGAGGTGTATCGCGAACTCTTTCATCAGGCGATTAGTGAAGTACTCATTCGCACTGTCGATGGAGTCGAGCGAGTCTTTGGTGTTGCCCTCTATCTCGATACCCTTGCCTTGTATTACAATGGAAAAGCCCTTAATGGAGCGATTCCGGAGAAGTATAGCCCCGCTGCGAGTTGGACGGAAATGCGTGCCGATGCCGCCAAAATGACAAAACGCGATAGCGAAAGCGGCGCTGTAATACGCTCGGGTATCGCCCTCGGATCAGGCAAAAGCATACGCTACGCCCCAGACATTATAAGCCTGCTCTTTGTCCAGTATGGCGCAAGTATTTATGATGAAGCGATGCGCAAGAGTATCCTCGCAGCGTCACAAGATTCCACCCCATCTCAATCGACCGAAACCCCTGCCAAAGAAGCCTTCAAGCTCTATACCAGCTTTACCGATAAAGGTGCACGAAACTACAGTTGGGATGAAGAAATGGCAGCAGATGATACCGCTGAGCTCGGAGCATTTTTACGCGGTGATATCGCTATGCTTTTTGGCTATTCCGACCTCACCAACGAACTGGAAGCAGCTCGAAAAACACTGCGGGAAGCAGGAGAGAATGGTCTGATCGATACTACAGAAATCCGCCATGCAAAAGCTCCACAATTAGTGAGCGATAACAACTATCAATGGCCAGATATCAGTAATATAGCCAGCTTTAACGGGTTTTTTGTAGCAGCACAGTCTGAGCATCGGGCAAGTGCCTGGGCGTTGATCCTTCAGCTCGCTGATACCGATAGTGCACGTACCTATGCTGAAAAAACAGAAAGACCACCTGCCCGGCGCGACATCACCGAAGAAGTATTAAGAAATGGGAAATCGTCTCGCAAAGCCAAAATATTTGCAGATCAGGCCAAAACGGCGCGTGCACTGATTACGGGCGACCCCGATGACTTCGCGGTGATCATGCGATCTGCCGCCGACATTGTCGCAAAGGGAGAATTATCTATTGAAGATGCATTGCAGCAAGCAGAAGAGCGCCTGCAATGCGTACTTGAACGTATCAAAGGCGATGCAACCAAAGCAAATTGCACTACGCTGTAATCTAACTATGCGTTCTTGAGCTGTAAGAATTCTGCGCGTGTTCGCATGTCGTTTTTAAAGCGGCCGCGTAAAGATGATGTTTCGACTGACGAGGCTTGTTTTTCTACACCGCGCGCCATCATACAGAGATGTTTCGCCGAAATGATAACGCCCACTCCACGTGCATCTGTGACCGTTTGAATGGCATCCGCAATCTGCATAGTAAGGCGCTCCTGATTTTGTAGTCGACGCGAAAATATTTCGACAATGCGGGGGAGCTTCGACAATCCGAGAATAGTCTTATCGGGTATGTACCCGATGGTGACAGAACCAAAAAAAGGTAAGAGATGGTGCTCGCAAGTCGAGTAGAACTCGATATCACGGACAACGATCATCTCATCAAAGTTTTCGGAATCGAATGTGGTGACGACATCTTCGACACGCTGACCGTATCCACCGCAAAGTTTCTCCCATGCTTTTGCAGCACGCTCTGGCGTATTTTTCAGGCCCTCTCGCGAACTATCTTCGCCAATTTCGCCAATCAATCGTTGCATGATGTTTTGTAGGTTTTGAAGGTTCATAGAAGAAAAATATCAAAGCCGAATCTGTCCGTTGCCCTGTACGATCCATTTGAAAGACGTGAGGCCTTCGAGAGCAAAAGGGCCGCGCACATGTGTTTTTTGAGTGGATATGCCAATCTCTGCCCCGAGTCCGAATTGCGCGCCGTCTGAAAATGCTGTTGAAACATTTGCATACACACATGCCGCGTCGACTTCTTGCAAGAAGCGCTCGACACGACGCGGGTCTTCGCTGCAAATCGCCTCAGAGTGCCCAAGCGAATACGCTTGAATGTGCTCGAGCGCCTGATCGAAAGAGCGGACTGTTTTGATATTGAGCACATAATCAAGCCACTCAGTCTCTAAATCGGCATCAGTAAGGGGCTCGCTCGCTTCGTACGACACATCCGCCAACGTCGCCAGCACTGTCTCGTCAGCATGGATTTTGACGAGGGGAATACCACTTTCTTGATGCAGTCGAAAAAACATCTGAGCAAGATCACGTACAAAGATGTCGGCAACAGAGTGGTGCACGAGTACCGTATCGAGCGCATTGCAAACCGAGACCCGCCGGGTCTTTTCGTTGGCAACGATATCCACTGCCTTTGCCAGATTTGCGACTTCATCAACATATGTGTGTACAACGCTTGCCCCGGTTTCTATCACCGGAATGCTTCCATTTTGTACGCAAAAATCAATCAGACCCTTGCCTCCGCGGGGAATTATGACATCGATGAGGCCTCGTGCCGCCAACATTTCTGAAACTGCCTCACGCTCGATGGTGTCTAAAAATTGTACCGAATCCGCCGACAAGCCTTCTGCTGCTAGTGCTTCATGAATTATTTTTACCAGTGCCCGATTGGTCTGCAAAGATTCCTTGCCACCCTTAAGAACGATTGCATTTCCCGACTTAATAGCAAGGGCTGTAGCATCGATCGTTACATTGGGGCGTGACTCGTAAATCATTCCAACGACTCCGATTGGCACGCGAATACGTGAGATTTTCATGCCATTCGGAATACGCTTTTCCTCGATGATCCGACCCACTTCATCGGGGAGATCCGCCACCGTCCGCACTTCATCTGCCATATGAGTAATGCGAGTGGCATCGAGCATCAGACGGTCACTCATCCCCTCGCGAGATAATGCGGCGATATCCTCCGCATTAGCAGAAATTATCGCTTCTGCCGCATCTTCAAGCTTGGCTGCCAAAGTGCGGAGAAACACATTTTTTTTAGCGGTTGTCATACCGTTTAATAATCGGGACGCCTGTTTTGCTGCAACAAACTGCTCAGTAAACATAAGAGTTGGTAACGACCATTATTATGTGCAGAAAACTGGATTTTATCAATCCCTCATTGGCACTCAACCTTCTTGCGAGCTTTCGCATTGAATGGCAGAATGAAAGATGTGATAGAACAAGCACCTAAAAAAGGCCTCCGCAAAAAAATCGACCGCTTGCTTTTGGGCGTCGTGGTCGGGGGAGCTGTTGGCTCTATTCTTGGCGTTGCACTGGCACCCAAAAGCGGAAAAGAAACGCGTAAAATTGTGACAGATCGCAGCCGCGAAACCTGGAAAAAAATATCGGATATCATCGAAGAACGCGAAGCACGTGAACACGTAAAGAAACAAAAAGGCTTTTGGCATGTATTACATCAGTTGTTTGTCCGCAAAAAAGATGACCGCTAAGCGCGAACTGCAGCCTTATTTACACGGCGCAAGCGGCACTGTGCAAGTACCTGGGAGCAAATCGTTGACCAATCGCGCCTTACTGTTGTGTGCTTTAGCAGAAGGAAAAAGCACGCTCACCGGAGGGCTAGAATCGGATGACTCGCAAGTAATGCAGGCAGCACTTGCCGACTTAGGAGTAGTAATTGAGAAAGCCGCAGCAAGATGGTCAGTAAGTGGGAATGGAGGGTTTTTTACTCCAGGGAATCACGAGCTCTATTTGGGCAATGCAGGAACAGCAATGCGCTTTCTTACCGCTGCCGCAGGATTGATGAAAGGGAGAGTCAGGCTACATGGAAAGCGAAGAATGCACGAACGCCCGATTGCAGACCTCATCGATGCCCTCAAGCAATTAGGTGTCAGCATAAAATCGGAAGCAAACAACGGTTGCCCGCCAGTAATTATTGATGGCAATGGAGAGCTTAGGGGTGGTAATTGTGTCGTGTCTGGAAGCATTTCTAGCCAATTCCTCTCTGCTCTTTTGCAGATCGCTCCCCTCACCAAAACCGGTGTTCAACTACATATCAAGCCGCCACTTGTCTCTCGTCCGTACTTACAAATGACGATCGGGTTGCTGCACAGATTTGGAATCAAAGTAATCGAGCATTCAGAACTGGAGTATGAGATTGCACCACAAGCACTGAAGCCCATAGAGCTCTGTATCGAAGGCGATGCCAGTGCCTCGGCACATGTCTTTGCCTTGGCGGTGGCTGCTGGTGGCGAAATTACCATTAATAACTTTCCGCAACCCAGTTTACAAGGGGATGCAGCTTTTCTGGATGTATTGCGCCACTTTGGCGCAAGCGTCGAAACAGCAGCAAATGGCACCACCGTAAGAATGGAGAGTACAGTGCAGCCACTTGGAGCAATCGACCTTGAGCATATTCCGGATGCAGGCATGTCGGCAGTGGTACTCGCCGCACTTGCGAACGGCAAAAGTAGATTTACGGGCATGTCGACTTTGCGTCATAAAGAATGCGACCGCATTGCAGCATTAGAGCAAAATCTGATAGCTGCGGGGGCAAACGTCAGTTCGGGGCCAGATTGGATTGAAGTCGACGGTAATCCGCAATGCTTACATGGAGCAGAAATCGAAACCTTTGATGATCATCGTGTTGCTATGAGCCTAGCCGCGATCGGAGCAGCAACGCCGGGGATTATCATTCACGACCCGACTTGCGTAAACAAGACTTTTCCGACTTTTTGGGATGTGTTTGAAGCTTGCCGCAAACAATGAACAGCTCTAAAAACATTATTCTCATCGGCATGCGTGGGAGTGGCAAAAGTCATGTGGGTCGCGAGTTGGCAGCTTGCCTCAATCGTCGCTTCTTCGACACCGATGTCGAAATAGAGAAACGAGTGCAAAAGAGTATTCCCGAGCTAGTCGCTAGCAAAGGCTGGCTTACATTTCGCCAGATAGAGACAGAAGTATGCCGCATTGTGAGCCAAGCCGAAAAAGCTGTTATTGCCACTGGTGGCGGCATTGTTTTACAGCCAGACAACATAAGTGCACTCCGGCAAAATGGAGTCATCATCTACCTAAGTGTACCGTTGAAAGACCTAATCCACCGTATTCAAAAAAGCTCGCACAAGCGCCCCAGTCTCACGGGCAAAGACCCGGCGGATGAACTTCGCGCAATATGGCAAGAGCGCAAAAATCTCTACCCAGAAGCAGCGGATATCATCGTGGAGAACCCGAATGTAAGCAATAATAAGGCGGCCGATATTCAGCTACATACCGAACAGGTGATTGCCAAGCTTAAGCAATTTCATTACGTCGAAAAAGATGTCTAATGTACGATTCGCTGTCCGCCAGCTCGGATTTTTTCCGTGGGATATCGTCGCCGCATTCAGTGAAGATCCGGCATTACGAAATAAAGTATTCGGCATTATCGAATTATTGACGTATCAAGGTGTGTGGGCAGTGGCCTTCCATCGTATCGCACATCTGCTATACGCCTTGCGAATTCCGGTCTTGCCGCGTCTCATTTCGCAAATATCCCGACTGGCAACCGGCATTGAAATCCATCCCGGAGCCAAGATCGGCAAAGGGTTTTTCATCGACCACGGTACCGGGGTAGTGATCGGCGAAACGGCGATTGTCGGTGATCATGTTTTGATGTATCACCAGGTGACATTGGGCGGAACCAGCTTGTGCAGTGGCAAGCGCCATCCTACCATTGGTAATCATGTTTTGCTTGGTGCTGGCGCAAAAATATTCGGGCCGATCAGTATCGGCGAAAATTCACAAGTCGGTGGTGGTGCGGTGGTGATCAAAGATGTGCCTGAAAACTCCGTTGTCGTCGGTAACCCGGGGCGTATTGTGCGTCGCCATGGGAAAAAAGTGGGTTCTCCCATTGAACATGTCGATCAGATCTCCTTGCCAGATCCGATTGAAAAACGCCTCACTCAGCAAGATCGAAAAATAAAAATGTTGGAAAAACAGTTAAAAAACCTCGGAAAATAATTCCCGAAGCCAGATTATTCTGCACCGCACTATTCCTCTTGTGCAAGCGATATTTTTTGGAGATAACAACAAAACATATTATTATCTTTAAAATGTTTATTTCTATAGTGAAGTATTTTTTATTGCTCTTACTGAGTTTCGGACTTCTCGTTATTCCGCTCACTCTGGTGCAAGCAGAGCCTTCCTCAGCCGATACGTGGGCGATTCAATTGCATAACATCAATCCTGTAGCTATTGCCGATGATGACGTTGACTTGGTCGTAATCGATTACGCCAAAGACGGGACCGACAAAACGGCATTTTCAGCGGCTGAAGTAGCAGCCATGCAGCAGAATGGCAAAAAGGTATTGGCCTATCTTTCGATTGGAAAGGCGGAGGCGTGGCGGTTCTATTGGAATAGCCAATGGGAAGCGGCGAGACAAGGTGATTGCTACGAAAGATACTACGATTACCTGAAATACAAGTGGACATGGCGAAACAAATGCGTACCTGGGAATACTCCACTCGTCGGGAACAAAGACCCACTGTGGGATGGCGAATTGTATGCCCGCTATTGGGACAATCGCTGGAAAACAGATGTGGTAGAACCGTACATGGAACGAATTATGGAGGCAGGCTTTGATGGGGTCTATTTGGCGCATGTCGACGCGTATAACTACTGGGGCGCCGGTACCCTTACCAGAAGGACATATGCGCGCGAGATGCAAGAGCTAATCATTACGCTTTCAAGTACCGCAAAGCAGCAAAGTGGTGATGATTTTTTAGTGATACCAGAAAATGTATCCGGTATTATTTCTGCCAGTAAAGATGTGCAGCTCAATAAAAAATTCCTCACTGCAATTGACGCCATTGCCGAGCGGTCACTCGTGTTTGATACTACAAAAGCCAAACGCGGCAAACGGATTACGGAATTGCGGACTGATTATTCATACCAAAAACCGATACTGGTGCTCGAATTTTCGTCCAGTACATATGCGCCAACCCTACGTAGATGGCAAGAATCATTTTTAAAAAAGTATGGCCTACGTATGAGCATTACGCGAAGTAGCAATAATGCGGAATTGGACTCAATCTCAGAACCAGTCAAATGAAACAAGGAGCAAAGCGAGTCATTGTCGGGCTGATGATTCTGTCGCTTGTAATCGGATACATTCCACATCCAGCAAATGCGGCGGAACATACGATTATTGAGATCAGCGAGATCTACGGCAATGCCAACAGCGGAGAGCAAGAATGGATCGAGCTGCACTCACTGAGCACAATGGAAATCAATCTTGCTGGCTATACGCTCTCAGATAACATCGGGGTCATCTACACGATTCCCACCGACACTGTGCTTAAGGCAAACGAATATCTGGTGATACAAGGTTGGAGCAACAAATTAAACAACACCGGTGATTCGGCGATTCTTGCAAACACGAATAGTGAAGTCGTTGCAGCAGAATACAATTTTCCGGCAATCGATAAAAATACCAGTTGGTATCCTAAATATCAACGAGCAGATGTACCTACTCCGGGGTTGGCGCATCCAAATGACGAAGCAAGTGGCGAAACAGAAGATGATGGAGAGTCAACGGAAAATGACGAAAGTGGCGATACAAGCGAAGAAGGCACATCTGACGAAGAACAGCAGGGTGATACGGAGGAAAATGAGGAAAACACGGATGATACAGAGGAAAACGATGAAAGGAGCAATGATGAAGAAGCTGGCGAAAATGACAGACAAGATACCGAAAATGAGTCGGAGAAGGGTGACGAAGAAGGCAGAGAAAGTTCGCCATATGCGACAATCGGCGAGATCCTGATTTCAGAAATTGTCAGTAACCCAGAAGCAGGCGGAAACGAATGGGTCGAGCTAGAATCAGCATCTGATCGCGAGCTTGATTTGGCGGGATACATCTTTGCTGATGCTATTGGTGAATTTTATACACTGCCGCAGACAAGCATCATTCAACCGGGAGATCGAATTGTATTCTTTGGTTGGGGCAACAAGCTGAATAACACGGGTGATTCACTGTATCTCAAGTTACCGGATGGCTCGATAGTCGATGAAGTGATCGATTTTCCGAAACTCGACAAAGGCGAAAGTTGGCTACCAAGCGTAAATGCCAAGGGCATTCCTACCCCAGAGGAAGAAAATATTCTATTGGAGAACGAGCAATCGCCAAGCCCGACCCCGGAATCAACTCCTTCACCCACGGTGAATCCAACACCCGAACCGACAATCACCATTTCGCCACTTCCATCACCGTCATCGGTGCCAAGTAGTTCGCCTTCACCACCAAATCCATTCCCATTAGTTACGCCGACTCCAAGCGCCAGCCCTCAGCCGACCGATGCGCCTACTCCCCTGCCATCACCATCGCCAGAACTCCTTCCCCTTCCTGAAATCGGCGACGTCTTACTCAGCGAAATCATGAGTAATCCTACTTCGGATGAAGAGGAATGGGTGGAGCTCGTTTCGACATCGACAAACTCATTCAGTCTTGATGGCTGTACACTTGAAGATGCAGTTGGCGAGATTTATACGCTTACTACAACAGAGAGAATCGAAGCAGAAGAGTATTTGGTGGTGAGTGGCTGGGGGAATAAGCTAAATAATACCGGTGATTCATTGACGCTGAGGCTTCCTGATGGAACAGTTCTGGATACTGTGGTCAATTTTCCCGCTCTCGAAAAAGGAACAACGTGGTTGCCGCAAACGAATCAGCTCGGAATCCCGAGCCGGGGACAGAAAAACACTCCGCTTCCGGTAGCAACGCCAACACCCACGCCAGAGGCCGAAGAGCCGGAACCGTCTTCAGAACCGGCACCCAGCGAGCCACTAGCACCAACACCTGCACCCGGTGAAGTGCTCATCAATGAGATTATGAGTAACCCGCTAGAAGGCGATGAGTGGATCGAGCTGATTTCGAAAGCAGAAAATGAACTGTCACTAAATGGATTCGAATTCCACGATGCGACTGGCGGTTTTTTCACATTCGACAGCGAAGCGGTAATCGCGCCAACAGAATTCCTTGTCGTTTCTGGGTGGTCGGATAAATTAAACAATACCGGCGATTCATTAGCCCTGATAAGCGCGGAGGGCAGTGTTATCGATGGCTTTATCGAGATTCCCGCAATGGACAAAGGCGAGTCGTGGAGTACCGATTTTGCCGCTGCTACAACGCCATCACCAAGAGAAGAGAATATTCCTCGCGAAACACCAGATGAAGAAAATGACGAAGGTGGCGAAGAAGATGAAAACAGAAAATCAGAAGATTCAGAAGAATCATTGCTGGCAAGCGATTCTGTCATTATTAACGAAGTGTTTCCAAGCCCCAGTGGCGGAGCCGATGAATGGGTAGAATTCTTCGTAACCGGGCAAGTAGATATTGACGTAAGCGGCTTTACGCTGAGCGATGAACAAGGTGTCATCTACACTTTTCCGGAAAGAACAGTGCTTCATCCATCACAATTTTTCATTGCGACAGGGTGGACCGGAAAACTAAATAACAGCGGCGATAGCGTCATACTGCAAACCCCGAGTGGGAGTACGATTACAGAAATAACCTACTTGAGCATACCGAGCGATGCGAGCTGGGGATTTGATGGCAATGCCTATCGCCGCACCGCTACTTCGACAGCAGGGAGTGAGAATGTCTTTCCGAGTTCAACCGGTGGAGGTGGTGGCGGGAGCAGTTCTGCAAGCTCATCGAAGAGTCCATTGCCGACACTGCTTAAGACCAGTGCCAAGGTGAAATCGTTAGCGATTGATAAATATGATATCCAGATTTCGGAGGTCGTGTTTTCAGGTGAAGAAGATTTTATTGAGCTCTATTGCGCTGAATGCGATGCAGATTTGGCCGGCTTACGCGTCGCAGACGACAAGGCTGTATTTGAATTTCCGCCAGAGTCGACGGTTGCTACGGGAGAGTATGTCGTAATTCATTTTGCTGATGCGCCAGAAGACGCCCGCCACGCCAAAGGGGTGTGGCACTTTTGGGCTAATAAAAAAGGGTTGACCGCAACTGATGAAACTATTTTTATTATCGACTCCCGCGGGCAGGTAGAAGATGCGGTATGCATCGCTAATCAGAATGGGAAGTTCTCGCCCGGAGAGGAAGAAGATGTCGTACTGCTTATCAAACAGAATCAGATCAAGGCCGAACACCCGCTGACCGAAAGCTACTGTTTTGATTCGAGAAAGCTGAAAAATGGTGCTTCACTCATCCGCAGCGATCATGAAACCGGTTATGCTAATCAAGATTATTTCGCCAGTACCGAAAACACACCTGGCAGCAAAAATCCTGCACCACCTCAGCGCGCCGATGATGTAGTGTTGCAGATGAAAAAAGTGACGCGGATCTCTCCTGAAACAGTGATTGTAGAGATTAAAAATAGTAGCGGCAGAGCAATCAAAACAGAAGGTTTTGCACTCAATATCAACGAGCAAGACGTAGTACCGCTTCCAGATGTGCGCCTTTTCCATCAAAAGTCAGTTTTTGTGACAATCGATGTGGAAGCGGTTTCGCCACTTACAACAGTGCACTTGGTTGATCATTGGAACGCGATGGGAGCTGAATGGAATGGTGAAATAAGCAAAGTAAGTGAGGGAGAAACGGGCCTAGTGATTTCCGAGATTCTGGCAGACCCAAACGGCGCCGATTCGGGGAATGAATTTATTGAACTTCAATGTGTAGTAGAGAGCTGCGAAGCAAATACCTTTGCTCTGAGTATCGGTGATGAAGTAATGCTTATTCCGCAAAGCACCTTAAAAGAAAGTGAGTTTGAACTTATTCGCGATGCAACCGTGAGAAATTCGGAATTACACGTAAAAGTGATCGATTTTGCTCAAAGCACTCATCAAATCATCAGTCTTTTCAGTACTGAAACAGGTGAAAGCTATGCGCTATCGAATGAAGAGTATTATTGGACCTCATATATGACACCACTGGCACCAAATATGATTGTGACGGATTACGGATCAAATGATTCAGACAGCGACGGTATCCCTGATCAGACTGAAATCGCGCTCGAACTTGACCCGAGCAGCTCCGATGCAAAAAATCCTATCGCCATGCGCCTGTACAATGCTCATCTCCGAGAGATGACGAATATCAGCGTCGCAGAAGATGCCGACTCTATTCACATTACCGGCAGTACGATTCCCAACATGAAGGGTAAGTTAGTGCTTCACTCCAGACAGCACGTGTACGACATTGTGGCCGATGCCGATGGAAATTTTTCGCTCGATATAACTCCAGATATCGCACCTGGCGAGCACACCATCGACTTGCTCTTCGAGCAACCAAATAGGCGTTTTGTTACCCTTTCTGCGCTGCAGACATTTGAGGTTTCACGTAATCCGCAGCAAGATTGGCTAACCGATATCAGCATCTATCGCTCGCTGCCAAACCCTGAAGGCAAAGATAGTAAACGCGAATACGTGATTTTAGAAAATCCTACTGATTCCGCTGGCTGGCTGAAAGGAGCGACGATTTCGAACGGAAAATCATTAAAGATTCTTCCCGACACTTTTTTTACGCCACATCAGCGCAAAGTATTTTTGGCGAAAGATCTGCCGAGCTTAAAAAACAAAAACGGAGAGTTGGTTTTGTCGGATGATCAAGGAAAAGAGTTCGACCGATTAGCATGGAAGAATGCCAAAAGCGGGCAACTGTATTGGGAGGGGATGCCGCCATTGCTCACCAGGGCGATAGCCAACAAGGCAAAGAAATCGGGCGCTGCACGTTCGCGTTACCCAATCATGCATGGGCCGGAATATGTGGAACAAGCAGTCGAAAAAGACAATCTGCGCTTTTTGGGGATTACAGAAAACATGCTTCAGGTAAGCAATACACAAGGATCAGTGACGTTTTATCCGCTGAGCGAAAATCTATCGGCAGCCTTTCTGCAAAGTTCGCTGCAGCAAAACGACCGTGTTTCAATCATAATCGTTGGGAATACCGTGCAAGCGGTGCGCAAACTTCCGCCAAAGATGATCGGTGCGCCTCCAGTTTCTAATTTTTATCGAGGATCGATATTTCTGCTACTTTTAGCCGGAGTATTAGGAATCGCCGCTGTGGGAACTACGAGAAAAATATCAGCAAAGAAGTGTGTCCAATCTGAAACCTAGACTATGCGATGTACTCCTTGCAATTTGCAACTTGTAATCCTCTTGACCAACGAGCCCAATTCTGGAAAAATCTTTCAGCAATAGTGGCGTCACTCGCCGAGGTGGCGAAATTGGTAGACGCGCGAGACTCAAAATCTCGTTCCCCTCGGGGAGTGAGGGTTCGATTCCCTCCCTCGGCACCACGAGTTTCCTGACTGATTTTTCTTTCATTTTCCGAAAATGCATCCTGTAATTGCCGCCCAACCATACAAGCAAGGCACCGCAAAAAGTGTCCGTCAAGAGGGCAAAGTTCCTGCCGTTATGTATAGCGAGGGCAAAGAGACAAGTAATATCGCCATCGATATGCAAGAGTTCCGTCGTGCCTTTCGCACTGCCGGAAAAGCAACTCTTGTCGAAATCGATTTTGAAGGCAAAAAGACTCCGGCCTTGATCCATGTTATCGACACTCACCCTGTTTCTGGCGACCCGGTGCATATCGACTTCTTTGCGGTAAATATGAACAAAGAAGTGAACGCTGTTGTACCGGTTAAGTTTAAAGGTGTTTCTGATGCGGT
Organism: uncultured Candidatus Peribacteria bacterium; assembly: GCA_964558715.1. Taxonomy (GTDB): domain Bacteria; phylum Patescibacteriota; class Gracilibacteria; order CAIRYL01; genus JBGSOV01. Next base: position 24,629 of record CAZLFD010000003.1, read on the forward strand.
AAAGTTACTTGGTGGAACGCTGACAGTGATGCATGACCGTATCCAGATCAACTGTCTGCCAAAACATTTGATCAGTTCTATCGACGCAGACCTGAGTGTACTCAAAACCTTTCATGACCACATTAACGTAAGCGATTTGCCATTTCCGGCCGAGATTACTGTGACCGACGATGCTGACACCATGGTCGCCAGTGTTGCTGCACCACGTAAAGCTGTTGAAGAGACCGCCGATGAAGAAATGGGTGAAGGCGGTGAAGAAGGCGAAGCAGGTGGCAAAGAAAAGACCGAAGCGTAATCAGATTCTCTCTTTTTGCTTGAATGCCATTGCGCAAACTCTTGATTGCGATAGTACTTGTTTTACTGCTACTTGCTGCTCTGGGTGCAGGCGTGTTTTATTTGTCGCTCCACACCGAAGAAGGTGAGCTGCTTACCATGGAGACTGGGCGCAAAGCGCTATACTCACTGCTTTCTGGAAAAGAACAAGACCGCGTCGAAGATTCGCTCCGCCTGACCGGTGTGGGCGACCCACCGCCAATCACGACTTCATTCTTAACCGGGACGACCGTAAGTGATGCCGAAGCCGAAAAGTTTCTTGGTGTAATGATCGACCTAGCGCCCGCAGCCCGACCATTATTTCGAGGGCTAGATCAGGCTAAAGTGCTTTTCGAAATGCCTGCCGAGGGTGGGGTACCGCGCATATTGGCGATATTTTCTAGTCAAGACCTGCCCGAAGAAATCGGCCCCGTACGCAGTGCCCGCGATTATTTTGTCAAACTCGCCGAAAGCATTGCCGGTGGCTACGTACATGCCGGTGGTAGCCCCGATGCGCTCGAAATGCTCTACACCACACCGATGACGAACTACGACGAGTATGGTGATGGCTTTGTGCGCGACTCCAATCTCGCAAGACCACATAACTTGTTTATCACTCCGTCCGAGATCATAGAATCTGTACAACCATCAACGGCAAAGGAAGCGATTTTTCTCTACTCGCAAGCGCTTCCCACCGCTCCATTGGGTGAATCTGCCCAACGAGTAGATGTTGATATTTCGACCCGCCGACATGCCATCGCCTGGAACTATGACGTAGACCAAAATTGCTATGTGCGCGAACAGCAACTGGAAGAAATGGCGTTTTGCCCTCAAAATGTGACAGTGCTCGCAACGGATATCGGTTTGGTTCCAGAAGATGATAAAGGTCGCCTTGATGCGCGCATAGTCGGTACTGGCGAGGGAATCCTCTTTCGCGAAGGGCTCGCGTACCGAGTTGCATGGCAACGTGAGGGCGGAGGAATGTTCCATTTTGTCGACCCTCAAACCGACACCGAAGTGCCACTGCTCCCTGGGCAGACTTTCTTTCAGGTTATCGATACAATCGAGAAAGTCGCTTTTTCTTCGCCGGGGTAAATGGAATCACTTTCTCCTGCTGCCCTGAGCTTCCCGAATGGACAAGGAGAGATTACGCGGATTCGCGGTTCTTCCCCTCCTAGACAGGGGGAGTTGGAGGAGGTAGATTTAGGAATAAATTACGTAGAAAATACAACATGCAACTCAATGATTTCGATTTCGAGCTTCCGCCGGAACTCATCGCCCAAACCCCCACAAAAAGGCGCGAAGCCTCGCGCCTTTTGTGTGTCGATCGACAGACAAAAACACTTAAGCATAAGCAATTCAGCGATATTACCGACACGTTCGCCAGCGGCGACATAATTGTCTTCAACCGCAGCAAAGTGATACCGGCACGGCTACAGCTAGAGGGAAAACGCGAGATTTTTTTGAGTGAACCGATGACAGAACACACCTGGAAGTGCCTTGTGCGCCCTGGGAAAAAATTTCCCGTCGGCGCGCAAGTAGAGTTTGCCGACGGTTCAAAAGCCAAAGTACAAGAGATTGCAGATGATGGACTGCGTGCTATTTCTTTTTCACCAGCGAGTGGCGACTTCTGGCAGTTTCTGCAAGCGAATGGGAGTACTCCGCTGCCACCCTATATCAGCCGCCAAGCGGAAGAAGTTGATTCTGAGCGCTACCAGACCGTGTATGCAGAAACCTTAGGTTCGGTAGCCGCCCCGACCGCCGGCCTGCACTTTACCGATGAGATTATCGAACTACTCAAAAAGAAGGGGGTGCAAATCGAATTCGTTACGTTGCATGTCGGCCTCGGTACATTTCTTCCGGTAAAGGCAGAAAATATCACGGAGCACCAGATGCATGCCGAAATCTTTGAGTTGGATGAGGCAACTGCCGAGCGCATCAATGCCGCCAAAGCGGCAGGGGGAAAAATTACCGCTATCGGCAGCACAAGCCTGCGGGTGCTGGAATCTTGCGCGGATGCATCGGGAAAATTGCGAGCACAAAGCGGTAAAACGGACATCTTCATCTACCCGCCTGCGGAGTTTGCAGTAGTCGACCATTTCTTCACCAATTTCCACTTACCAAAAAGCACGCTGCTCATGTTGGTGGCTGCCTTTGTCAGCCCGGGCAAAACAGATGGCGTGGAATTTGTGCAGGAGGTATACCAAACCGCAATACAAGAAAAATACCGCTTTTTCAGTTATGGCGATGCGACACTGTGGTGGTAACAAGTGACAGGTTGTAAATCACAAGTTGCAAGAATTACCTTGCTCACGGATACCTGATCAGATTTCCTGTTTGGGCTCGAAATGGTAATGGTTTAGAAAAACAGACGCTGCCATAATAAAGTGTTCCGTTTCGAAGCAATAGTCTTCCTTTACCGAAGTTTGTTCAAGTGTTAATCAGGAAAAATATGAAGCGAGATATATCGGTGAAGAAAAAGAGTATTATCCATCTTCACCTACCAGATGGGTATCGATGTGAAAGATCCAATTGTATTCAGGATACTTCTAATCCATTCTTTTCGATGCATCGACCACTGCACCGAGCCCATCCAGCACATTGCGCGTACTTATCGTAGACAGAAAGCCCTTCACGATTTTCAGACACTCTCCCAGAGTCTGGCCGGCCTCTACATGAACAGGGTATCATTAACGTTCGCGTGTATGCGATGTTTGCTGGCCGTATAATAACGTCGACAAGCGTTTCAGCAGCCGAAAATATGGGTGCAGTGAAGAAGCAAGGCGACTGCACGAAACCGCATAAACTTTGGCGATTTTTAACATAGCTATTGCTTATCTGCTTTTCTGGGAGGCCAGAATTGCTTCAACTGATTTCTCTGAATGAATACTTTGCTTTCATAATTTTAATGGCGCACATCAAACTTCGCCCTCTTCAAATACCAGCGCAAAGCCAATGGATGGAAGACGAGCGAGAAGAAAATAATCACAAAGGCCGCACACAGGAACATCTCACGATGCGGATAATCCTCGGGCAATAACAGCAAAAGTAAGATCGAAAACGCGCCTTTTAATCCCCCCAGATTCAGTACATGCTGCCAGCTCTGCGGCACTTGCTGCGAACGCGCATTCAGCAACAGACAGCCACCATACACCACAAAAGCCCGCGCCATCAGCAGCGCAAGAGGAATGAGAACAATATACCATCCGATCGGAAAATGGTGCGCGCCGATACCCACTCCCAGCAAAAAGAACAAGATGCTGTTGAACAGAAAACTAAGGTATTTCCAAAAATCGTCGTACAGATGTGATTCACAATTTTTCAGTACGTTTTCGGTACTGCTAAAAGCAATAGCAGCGGCCAACACCGTAACGACACCGGACACATGTAAAAAATGTTCGCCCACCACAAACGCCAGATAGGCGATGACCAAGGTGAAGGTGGTTTCCGTAAATTCGTTTTCATTCCAATAATCAAGTACTTTCGCTGCCAGCCAACCAAGCAGAATCCCCAGCGGAATCGCGCCCGCGAGCGACCACACAAAATGTAATACCACTTCGCTCGCACTGAGCGATGACACGCCATTGAGCAAGGTCATGCTTAGAATGGAGAAGAGCACCAGCACGGTCGCATCGTTGAAAAGAGATTCACCCTCGATGAGCACTTTCAGTTTTTTGGGCACTTCAAAGCGAGTGAATATCGACCCTACCGACACCGGATCGGTGGCAGAGACGATTACGCCAAAAAGCAGGGCATGGATGAGACCTACCTGCAAAATAGGCATGGTAGTGGCACCAAGAATAATCGCGCTGACAATCATCCCGACAAAGGCAAAAAAGGCAATTGGCGCGGATTCGCTTTGCAGGCGGCGCAGGTCGATGCGCCGTGCGGAATCGAAGATCAGCACCGGCAAAAAGACAAAAAATACTACTTCAGGTAAGATTTTCAGCTCGGGCAATGGTGGAATAAAGTTCGTGCGCGTGAGCGAATACCCTACACCCAAGATTAAGATCCAAGTTTCTAACGGTAAGAGCCTGCCCTCAAAATAGTGCTTAAGCATTGAGATGACAATGAAAAACAGGCATAAGCCGCCGATAAGTTGGATGAGAAGGATCTCCATTTTTGTATCATTAGTGTACACAGAACATATTGATTGCGGTAGTAACTCAGGTAGCGAAAATTACTTTGCTCACGAGTTCCGGTTGAGGGCTACTGTCTTAAATGCGAATATAATTATACGAATGCTATCCTAACCAAATTCAATTTATAATTGATTTACCTGCAATTGCATGTACCTTCCTTCTGAATCACTACCGCCTGAAATTCAGCATCATCCGCAAAATAGCGCTATCGGGCTGGTCATATTCCAGTAATGACACTGAAATAAGTGGACGATTTCATGAGCAAGATTGCGGACTTGCGCATTGGAAGCCAAGTAGACTGAACACTTGGGTCGAAACACATTGGCCCTTCGTCCCCGGTATCAAAACCGAGGAGCTTATGAAAAGTGGCATCCGGTATTTCTTCTGGTAAAGGCAGAAAATATCACGGAGCACCAGATGCATGCCGAAATCTTTGAGTTGGATGAGGCAACTGCCGAGCGCATCAATGCCGCCAAAGCGGCAGGGGGAAAAATTACCGCTATCGGCAGCACAAGCCTGCGGGTGCTGGAATCTTGCGCGGATGCATCGGGAAAATTGCGAGCACAAAGCGGTAAAACGGACATCTTCATCTACCCGCCTGCGGAGTTTGCAGTAGTCGACCATTTCTTCACCAATTTCCACTTACCAAAAAGCACGCTGCTCATGTTGGTGGCTGCCTTTGTCAGCCCGGGCAAAACAGATGGCGTGGAATTTGTGCAGGAGGTATACCAAACCGCAATACAAGAAAAATACCGCTTTTTCAGTTATGGCGATGCGACACTGTGGCGGTAATCTCGTACTAGGGTCTTGGCATTGCGGCAGCCCCAACAGCCCGGGTAGGCGACGGATCTGGTCCTGAAAAACTTGGGTAGAAATCTAGAATCTCGGGGAGAGTCACTTTTACAAGCTTTTTTAAGCGATTGGATAATTGACTTTTGAGTATTAATGGGTGAAGAGTTTTGTCTGACAAGCGTAAATCACGCTCGATGGCATCACAAGCTACCACCAGTTTCTGGTTAACTTCGTTCAAGGTACGCCCAATCCTTATCTGGCTCCCTGGATTATGGTACGCATCTTCAAACTTTGGCATTGCGCAGTTTATGAATGTACGGAATATCTCCTCAACAATTACCCTATGCTCCTCTGCCAAATCTGTCAGTTGTAATTGGTATTGCGGACTTCGATCAAGAATCGTATCAGCCCACCCCTGAACCTGAAAATCAATATATTCTCTCAATGCCTCTACTGCCAATCTTGTACCCTTTGTGCATTTTGTAAACTGACCGGCAGCATTTCTGCAGCTTCTAAGCTGAGAGGGAGCGATTCTGATGGGGGTGTTCCTCAATCTCAAATGTAACGCACGGCATACGCTCTGTCATTCTTTTTAAAAAAAAGTTGTATAATCTATAATAAGATACTGGTGTTTTATCAACTACTTCTCCCTCGCCTGGTCCTTCAGCATCTCGATCTCATCTCTTAATTCTGCGGCACGCTCAAATTCCAGGTTCTGCACCGCAATTTCCATCTTTTGCTCCAGCTCGGCAATAAACTCTTCTACCCGATCTGAACGGATTTTCTTGGTATTGTGCCCTTCGATTTTTTCCGGTTTTGACCCGCCGCCCATGTACGAGACTTTTTTGCGGATCGTTTGCGGCGTAACACCGTGCTTTGTATTGTGGTCTTCTTGCACCTTGCGGCGGCGTTCGGTCTCGGCGATGGCTTGTGTCATCGCCTCGGTCGTTCTATCGGCAAAGAGAATCGCCTTCCCTTCTACATTGCGCGCGGCACGCCCAATGGTTTGAATCAGCGCGTCGCGGCTACGCAAAAAGCCTTCTTTATCGGCATCGAGAATCGCGACCAGCGATACCTCGGGTAGGTCGAGCCCTTCACGCAGCAAGTTGATTCCGACCACCACGTCGATTTCGCCTTCACGCAGTTCGCGAAGAATCTCGATGCGGTCGAGTGTCTCGACATCAGAGTGCAGATATTTGACCGCCACGCCAGAATCGACCAGATAATTGGTGAGGTTTTCGGCGGATTTTTTAGTCAGAGTCGTGACCAATACGCGCTCATCTTTTGGCTTGCGGATGCTAATTTCTTTTAGCACATCATCCACCTGGTAGCGCGTGGGGCGTATTTCAATCGTCGGGTCTAAAAGACCAGTTGGGCGGATGATCTGCTCGGCAAAGTTGGCCGGCAACTCGGCTTTTTTGCCAGAGAGCACTGCATCGGCAAGGCTTTTGTAATACGATTCCTTGTCGGAGTTGCCACTTTTTTCGAATTCATATTTGCCGGGAGTCGCCGAAATGCACACCATTTGCGGCACAAATTTTTCAAATTCTTTAAATTGCAGTGGGCGGTTATCCATGGCACTCGGCAAGCGAAAGCCATAGTCGATCAATTGGCGTTTGCGCGAAAGGTTGCCCTCGTACATGGCGCCGATCTGTGGCACGGTCATGTGCGATTCATCAATAAAAGTGACAAAATCATCTGGGAAGTATTCGAGCAAGGTTGCCGGCGGTTCACCAGCATTGCGATTGCTGAGAAAGCGAGTGTAGTTTTCGATGCCGTTTACGTAACCGACTTCGCGCAGCATTTCGAGATCGTATTCGGTGCGCGTCTGCAGGCGATGCGCTTCGAGTGGGCGCCCAGATGCGTGCATCTCTTTTACCCGTTCTGCCAGTTCGGCTTCGATTTTAGAGGTCGCCTGATTGATCTTGTCGGTCGTCGAAACATTGTGTTTCGCCGGAAAAAAGACGACTTCTTCGAGCTCGTGGATCAGTTCACCGGTAAAGCTATCGATTTCAGAGATTGCTTCGACTTCGTCGCCAAAAAACTCGATGCGAAAGGCGTTTTCTGAGCTGGGCGGCAGTACTTCGACCACATCGCCCAGCACGTGGAACATTCCCTGCTTAAAATCGAGATGCGAACGGGTATATTGTACATCCGCTAATTTGCGTAAGAATTTGTCGCGTTTTAGCATTTCGCCGCGTTTTACCGTGATGGCGAGTGCTTCGTAACTTTCTACGTCGCCCAAACCGTAAATACAGCTCACACTAGCCACGATCAGCACATCGCGGCGGGTAAGCAGATTATGTGTGGCGGCATGGCGATAGCGGTTAATCTCTTCATTGATGGTCGCTTCTTTCTCGATGTAGGTGTCGGTCTTGGCGATATACGCTTCGGGCTGATAGTAATCGTAGTAACTGACGAAATAGCTCACCGCGTTATCGGGGAAGAATTGTTGGAATTCGCTACAAAGCTGCGCTGCAAGGATTTTATTATGCGCGATGACCAAAGTCGGCCGCTGTATCTTTTCGATGATATTCGCGACGGTAAAAGTTTTTCCTGTTCCCGTGGCTCCGAGTAGAGTTTGATGCGACACACCGTCGCCTAAGCGAGCGGCGATATCGTTGATAGCGAGCGGCTGATCACCGGCAGGCTTAAAATCGGCATGGAGTTGGAACAGTTTATCAGACAAAAGGGGACAGAAACAGCAAAAATGGATTGTACTGCTTCGCCTAGAAAAAACAAGAAAAATATTGTGTCGCCGGGTTTTTTTATTCATAATGCCTTGGCGTGGCGGGCATAGCTCAGTTGGTTAGAGCGCCAGATTGTGGCTCTGGAGGTCGTGGGTTCGAAACCCATTGCTCGCCCCATTACCAGTTGAAATCAAGATATGGCTGTGGTTATGGTTATGCCTTGCGCGTCGATTTTTTCGCCTGAAACTTCTCAATACATTGTGGGTGCTTTTTGATAAACATCGTCAGCTTATGAATGCGAGAGACTGTGGTGGGATGGACCAAGTGTTCGATTTTGCAGGAGTCGACTTGCGAGCGCTTCGCCGGCAAGCCAAGAACTTCGGTAAAAAACTCTTCCAGTACTTTTGCGTTTGTGCGCAGGGTAGAAACGGTTTCCTCTCCTTCTGCAGAAAGGCGGAAAAACTTGTTCTCATCTTCGAGCAAAAATCCTTTTTGCTTAAGGCTTCGCAGCGCCTGCGAACAACTGCCTGGAGTGATGTCGAGTTCGCGGGCAATATCCGTAGTGCGCGCATAACCGTGCTCGTCGATAAGTGCCTGAATCGTCAATAGATAATGCGCCGCACTATGTGTAACGGGATTTTGATCATACTCCTTCCATGTTTTATTCTCGGTATTAGACATGCTTCTGGAGGGAAAAATACGCCGTTAGTATCGGCATTTTGCGCAAAAAAGGCAATACGGGATGCTGATTGATTCTTTATAAAATAATATGTATAATATATTAAAATTTACAGAAGCCTATGCATACAAAACAACTGATCACCTACACAAGTGGGTGTATGGCGGCCATCGCACTTTTTGTGACCGGCTATCAATTTGTGCACGCTCAGGCACTTGCCCATTGCCATCAAATCAATAGCACGGCGGAGTTTCCACAAACTGATGACTTTGGCGTACCGTATAATATTTTTAGTGCCGCCACAGAGAACCTGATAGTCATCATCTGTAATGATCCGGCATCGACAGTGCACATCGGCTACGAACAAAACAACCACTATATTTTTGAAGAAGGCTACCTCTGGCGCAATAATGCTTGGGTCAAACAAGGCCTGAGCGGACGGGTGAAAGACCGTAATTGGCTCGTCGGAAAAGCAACCGGAACTATGGCAACCACCTCAGCCGAACTCGGTCAAACCAATTATTTTGTATCGTATATTTGTCATCGTATCGGTGATAACTGGCAGTGCGGCTGTCAAACAAACACGAACTGCATCGATAATCGCTGGAGCATCCAACAGTTTTCTGGAGCGCCAGTGGGCACACCCGCGCCAAATATCACTTTGATGGTCGATACGCTCAATGTTCCATCTGGTGGCTCGGTGCAAATCACCTGGAGCGCCACTGATGCGCAGACCTGCCTTGCCTACGGTGACTGGGAAGGAGATCTACCCGCACAAGGGAGTAGGGTAATCAATGGCATTACAGCCAATAAAAAATACCAATTGCAATGTGACGGCCCTGGCGGTTCTGCCATTGCTCTACAGCAAGTATATGTGCAATAGCTACTAGGCTCCGCGTAAGGTAGTTGCCGCTTGCTCGAGGTTATCTGCATTCCAAAAAAACGAGCCCGAAACGATCCAGTTAGCGCCGGCCTCAAGAGCAAAGTCGACCGTTTTGTCACTTATGCCACCGTCGATTTGAATGTCTTTTTCAGAGAATTCTGCACGGATGCGACGGACTTTTTCGAGTGATTCGGGAATGAACGCCTGCCCAGAAAAGCCAGGATTCACGCTCATCACCAAGACAAAATCGGCAAAACCGATAGCTTCGATGGCGACTTCAAGGCTCGTCCCGGGGTTCACGACAACACCGGCCTGCATGCCAAGATCGCGAATGCGCTGCAGCGTACGATGGATGTGCGGGCAGGTTTCGATGTGTACGGATAATGCGACTGCGCCAGCTTCAGCAAAATCATCAAGCAAAACATCCGGTTTTTCTACCATCAAATGTGCATCGAACGGTTTATTGGAAGCAAGGCATTTGAGTACCGGTGCCCCAAAAGTCAGGTTCGGTACGAACTGACCATCCATCACATCGAAATGAAAGCCATCAACAAATGGCTCCGCACGTTTGATCTCGTCGCCCAAGCGCGACATATCGGCAGAAAGCAAAGAGGGCTGGATTTTGATTTCGGGCATGAGCAGTAAAACATCACTCAAATTATAGCATGCTCAATGAGTCTGGAGCCATGCCGAAGATCTGGTAGAAATTATAAATGGCAATGCCACCCCAAATGATTTCTAGAAATGTGCCCGGAAAAGATTTTTTTCGCGTGTACTCAATGCCAAGAAAGATCGCACCCAAAAGATTCATAATCGGAAACCAGATGTCTTGCGGCGTGATAACGCCATACACATTTAGAAAATATGCGCCGATAATGAGGAGTGACCCGCTCCAGCCGATTGCGATAAGAAGGTACTTCATGCTTCAATCTGCCCAACACGGCGCTCGTGGCGACCGCCTTCAAATTCGGTTACAAGAAAAGTGGAGACGATATCTTTTGCGACTTCAATACCAGTCGTGCGTTCGCCTAATGCAAGAACGTTGGCATTGTTGTGTTGGCGCGCCAATCGCGCATGGGTCGTGGTGCAGCAAAGCGCCGCGCGCACGCCGGCTACCTTATTTGCCGCCATAGAAATGCCGATGCCTGTGCCGCATACGGCAATGCCAAACGAACCTGTATCGGCAACGGTATTTTCGGCCACGGCTTTGCCGAATTGCGGATAATCGACTGAGTCTGCCGAATGCGTGCCCACGTCTTCTACAGTATGGCCGAGTTCTTGGAGCATGGGTTTCAGCTCTTCTTTGAGTATGTATCCGCCGTGATCGGAGCCGATATAAATTTTCATTTTTAGTGGAGAAATCTGCCCTTATATTTTCTCCTAAGACGGCGATTTTGTCACTGCAAAACTACAAAAAGTTTAAAAATTATCGATGTGTTACAAAGGACTACAAAATACGCTCGGCTGTTTCTCGCAACAGTACAAGCCGAATGTCGTCATACGAGACCTGCTCTTTTAGCTCACGGTAGATCGCACTAGAACGGATGCCGCCTTTTTCCGTTTGCTCCTCTGGCAGATTGCGCCGCCGCACCGCATCTTTAGCAGATAGTACACGTTTGCACAGCTCTTCATCTGGCAGCAAGTGTGCGATCGGAAAGTCGACTGCACCATGTTCGAGAAGTTGCTCGAGATGCGAGGCGATAGTGCCGACTTTCAGCTCGCGCTCGGCAGCGGCATCTGAAAGTGATAGTCCTTTTGCTAGAAGTTGCCGGGTGATTTCGGTGGTCGCGACTTTTTCTTTTTTCTGCTGTTGCACTTCGGTGAGCGGGGGATATTTCTCAGTTAGTGGACGATTCGCCAGCTCGGCTTCTGCCTGCCGAGACTGCCGTTGCAAATCGGCATCTGCTTGCAGAACGGTTTTATCCACGAGAAGCGCTGTTTCGTTTAGCCCGAGTAATCGCAGACCGGCTAGATCTTTCACGCGTGAGAGTGCCACATAACCGTGCCCGGGATCAAATGCCTTGCTCAAGTCGACTTCTGCCGCATCCAGGGTCATCCCCTGGCTTTTGTGCACGGTAATCGCCCACGCCAGCCGCAATGGAATCTGTTCGATACTGGCTAGCTTTTTGCCGCGTTCGTCCACCATGCTCCATTCTTCTGGAAACACCAAAATCTCACTGCCAGTCGTGGTTTTAATAATGGGGAGTCCCGTATCATCATCAAAGCCGAGTACTTCACCCAAAGTGCCATTTACATATCCCTGCTCAAAATTATTTTTGATAAACATTACAAAGGCTCCTTTTTTCAGTTCTAGTTCTTCAGTAACCAAACTGTTTTGCAGCATTTTTTCCGCAATCACTGGGTTCCCTCTGAGTGTGGCCGAAAAAGCATGTTCTGTATCTAGAAGGTTATTGAGTTCTTCGCTATTGATACGATCGACATCAACGTTGTGGGTAAACAGGCGCGTGGGGCGCACAGTTGCGGGGAGTGGATGCTGAAAACGGCTTTGGAGCACAGAGTAGGATTCTTCTGACACTTCACCCTTACGCAAATCATCAAGCAGACGAACAAGTGCGCTATCACTATGGCGATGCCGCTCAGAGAGGTAACACACCGTAGGACTGAGGCGCTGCCAAGTTACGGTTTGCCAGACAAAACGGCCGTCGGCAGGAAAGTCGCCGATCGGCGGCAACTGGAAAAAATCTCCGGTCAAGACAACTTGGATGCCGCCAAACGGTTCGGTGCTAAAGCGGATGTTGCGGAGCAACGCATCGACACTTTCAAATAGCCCTGGCGTCAACATCGAAACTTCATCGATGATCAGTACTCTTGTCTTCTCGAAGCGTGTACGCAAATATGATTTCGAGAGGATTTTTTCGATAACGTGTTCATCTATCGCGTCACGTACACCCATGCCCGACCACGAGTGTAGGGTAGTTCCGCCGATGTGGGTGGCGGCAATGCCGGTGGGCGCGGTAATGGCGACCGGCACATCGCGCTCGCGCAGATAACCGATAAAGCGGTTGAGCAGATGGGTTTTGCCCGAACCCGGCGCGCCGGTCAAAAAAACATTTGCGCCAGAAGCGAGGATTTTAGCAGCAGTTACCTGTTTCATATGTACACAAAAACACTTGTATTTAATGTATACTAACTTTTAATAACAGATGCAAATTTTGCGCAACTGTACTTTTTTTATTAAACCTCGACTAATTGGTTGACATATGTAATATTAGGGTATAAAGAGGATTAAACTTTTCTTTAGAGTACCACATATGAAAACTTCAACTGAGCAGCTTGGTGTATCAATTGATGCTAGTTCTAGATGCAACCAGATAGTTAATGATTCCGAAATTTCAGTCTCTTTGCGTTCACGCTATGTGTGGACACCTGAAGATAGCGACTTCAAAACTACAACTGTAGATTTCTTGATAGACGAAATGCGTATCACGGTTGAACAAGTAGAGATAATTGGTAGAAGGATTTATGTGCGACCAGTAGGTCAACATAATATAGAAGTCGTTATCGCGAAGCTCCGCGAGAGGCTACCCAATTGTAAAATCGAACATCGAGAAAACAAAGTATCACAGACTGAATAAGCAGATGGCCAATGAACACAACTGTTCATCGACAATATTGATTGATTTTCGAAGCGGTAGGCATTGATAGCAGTTTAGAAAATGGTGCACAATAGTCAGGAATATTCCCGTAACAGATGAGTCTGCAAATCGCCCTAGTCGGTCTGCCCAATGTCGGTAAATCGACCCTCTTTAACGCCCTTACCAAATCTACCGCGGCAGCGGCAGAAAACTTTCCGTTTTGTACCATCGACCCTAACGTGGGCATTGTGCAGCTAGAAGATGAGCGATTAGAGAAGATTGCAGAAGTCGCAAAAGCGGCGAAAGTCGTGCCAGAGACGATTGAGTTTGTCGATGTAGCGGGATTAGTAAAAGGCGCGTCGCAAGGCGAGGGGTTGGGAAATCAGTTTCTCAGCCATATTCGGGAATGCGATGCTGTAGCGCTAGTGCTGCGGTTTTTTGAAGACGGCAATATCATCCACGTCGATGGCAAAATCGACCCCAAAAGCGATATGGAAGTGATAGAGACCGAATTGATTCTGGCGGATTTGCAAACGGCAGAAAAAGCGCATCATAAGGCGGAGCGCAACGCAAAGTCGAACGAGAAAGAAGCGGTGCTGCGCGCATCGGCACTGGGAAAGGTGAAAACGGTATTGGCAGAAGGCAAACGCGCCTCTGCTGCAGAAATTGAAGAAGATGAACAATTTGTGCTGAAAGAGATCCAATTTTTAACGCGCAAACCGTTTTTGTGTGTGGCAAATGTCGCAGAAGCAGAAGTAGCTGCGTTTGATATCGCAAGTGCAAAAGCTGCACTCGGGCTGGGGGATCACGATGAACTGGTTGTAGTTTCGGCAAAAATCGAAGCAGAACTGGCTGGGCTCGAGCCAGAAGAAGCGGCGGCGTTTTTGGCGGATTTAGGATTAGAATCATCCGGCTTACAGAAGCTCGCCCACGTTGCACACAAGCGTCTTGGATTATCCCGCTACTTTACCGCCGGCGAACAAGAGGCACGCGCCTGGACGATAAGAGCTGGCATGACGGCGCCACAAGCTGCCGGAGTAATTCATACCGATTTCGAGAAAGGCTTTATTCGCGCAGACGTGGTACCAGCGGAAGATTTTATTGCGCAAGGCGGCTGGAGCAAATGTCGCGAAAAAGGCCTCGCCCGCAGTGAAGGCAAAGAGTATGTGATGCACGACGGCGATGTCTGTCTCTTTAAATTTAATGTGTAACTTTTTTTCCCTGCCTGCCCTAAGCTCGTCATAGGGATAAGGGAGATTGTGAGGGAGTTTGCAATCACTCTCCCCCTAAGATAGGGGGATATGGAGGAGATTGAAATGTTTTAATGAAACGCTATGAAACTCAAGCTACTCGAGCAAGCCTACGTTCTGCTCCGCTATCCCTCGGATACGGACATCTCAAAGCTGCGCAATAACGATAACGAATTCTTCTCGTTGACGAAAACTCCGCAAGAGTTATCCCTCTTTTGTGAAGAAACGAAGATTCCGGAGCTGCAGCCGCAAAAAGTAGAAGCTGGTTGGCGCGGCCTTTATATTGACGAGGTGTTGGAATTTAGCGATATCGGTGTGATAAAAAAGATGTCAGAACCGCTTGCAGCCACGGAAATATCGATTTTGGCACTTTCGACCTTCGATACTGATTATGTTTTTGTACAATCCCGACACTTGAACCAAGCGATAACGGAACTCCACAAGGCCGGTTTCACCTGGTAATGGCTTTTATCATCAATAACGATGGCTTTGTCTGTGAATCTTGTGGGGAAAAAAACCCTCCTGCCAAGGCGACCTGCCGCGACCACTGCCGTAAATGCTTGATGGGAAAACACGTCGATGACGTTTCACCAGGCGACCGCGCCAGCACTTGCCAAGGAAAAATGGAGCCGATCGCCGTGTTGCCCGGCACCAAAAAAACGGATTATGTGCTGCTCTACAAATGCGAAAAATGTGGACTTGAGCGTAAAAACCGTGCCGCACCAGATGATGATCTAGAGACGATTTTGAAGGTGGCGGCAGAGCGGATTTTTAGGGTGTGACCTATGCTTCGATTGTCTCATGTTCGTCACCGGAACGCAGTTCTGGAAAGTGTCGGTAAAGAACAAGCATTGGCAGCTCGCCCTTTCTTCTGGCGCTGGCTAAATCACGCCAATCAGCCGGATTCATGCAGTCTTCTAGTCTTAGTTTCGCCAAATATGTTGCGAGCTTTTTATCACCGGCAAAGCCTGTTTTCGGCTGCATATGCAGCAACTCCGTTTTCCAAATATGGTTTGCGATGTCACGCGCATGCGGGTCTTTTTGAAAATGTTTGTGCATTATCGAAAAAATAGCTTTCATACGCTCGTCTCCATCATCAACAAGCAGGGCATCTTCGGTATGCGGACCATAGCGGAAAGCCATCAAGTCAAAGACCGCAGTTCGAAAAGACGGTTTGCCATCTGCGACTTGAACGATTTTACTCACAACCTCAGGGTCACTTACGAGCGACATAATGAGCACCTGTTCCTTTTTAGAGTAATGCATTTCAAATTCAGAACCAACCGATTTACCTGAGCGGTTACGAGCAGCATGCGGCGGAGTAATAGGCGGATGATATGCCATAAGCATGGCTGTTTGTATTTTTTGGTGTGTTGGGCGCTGTCGTTCTATTCGCAATGAATCTTTAGCCAAAACATTTGTAAGTCCGGGTGCGAAATCTTGCGACACAGAAGACTCGTACGTTTCAACTCCGGTCTTTTTGTTAGCGTCCGTAGATGTATTTCTTGCAAGCTTTATGCTTCCTTCCTTGGGCGCACCTCCTTCACCGCCATTCGAAAGCAGATCAGCTCCGCCCCCACCTGAGCCATCAACAAATCCGCTCTCCTTCGGATTTCGTGAGACATAGTACGCCTTTGTTGTATCGCCCCCGTCACCCTGTGCACCTTTTCCGCACACAACTGGTATTCCATCGACATCAACTAAAACCGTGCCGCCACCTGTTAAAGTGGTGTGAATATTCTCGAGGTGATCTGCTGTTTGAATGCCCTCATTTTCGAGCAGAAATGTGATTTTTTTGACCTGTTCTTCAATCGGCACTGTCTGCAAACGGTTCGCCAGCGATGGCGTTTTTAGGCCTTCTTGATTGGGCTGCGCGATTTCAGGGCGAATGGTATCTTCGCCATAGAGAGCATTGTTCACCGATTCTTGCGACTCAGAAAAAATATAAAGCGCGTCGGCTTCAGCACCTTCAAGTTCTGGCAGTTTTGAAAGAAAGGGATTACGCGAATAATACCAATATTCTTGTTCTTCTTGATATTGCGCATTGAACATTTCGGAAACTGCCCTGCGCATCGTCGCATCGGCCGTTTTTTCTAATTCATCATCAGGGATTCTCTTAAAATCAAAGAGCGCATCTGCAATTCTTTCATTATCAGAGGCCGCGAGCTGAGGCTGCAATTCACCTCCCTCATCCGGACCGACTCTACCAGCTGGATATAAATAAATCAGTCGCTGCTCAGCCACAAACGTGCTTTCATGCCTCTTTTTTTCGAGATCATGCTCCTTCATTTTTTTTGGATTATTCAATACTCTCGATTTCTGCCTCAATATCTTTCAGGTTTTTGCTGCGCTCATGCGACTCAGCAGCCACATGCTTGTTTTGTAGCCGTATCCGCGAAGTCTCTGCCCGTGTGTGCGAGTGAGTAATGGTCTCTGCCAACGACTGAATTACACCGACGAGTCGTTCGCGTTCCTGTGCATCCATTTTTATGTTGATATATCTATTAATAATAGCAGAAACCTTATCTTAGCGCAATTTCTCTTCCATCATTTTTAACAAGAATTGCAAGGCATATTCTGTCGCAAAAGATTGGCTACTTGCTCGATCGCCTTCAAACCCCTTATCGATGTGCTCTGTGTGGTTTGCATCGGCAACGGCAAAGAATATTCTTCCGCGCAAAGAATCGACCGGCTCTGCCTCGCCAGTAGTAGAAATACAAAAATCCGCCTTACACTGTTCGCGCCAGCGTGAAGCCATTTCTACTGCGCATTCAATGGAATAGACACCACATTCGTTAAAAAATTTAGGCGTAAGGTCTAAAAACTGCATTTTGGCGCGGGTGTCATAAAACACTCCGCCGCTGTAAAACACTTCACTCGCGCCAGAAACCGATGTGAGTGCCGCAGCTATGCGCCCGCCAGTGACCGACTCTACCGTACAAATGCGCCAGTTGTTTTGCTGTGCCAAGTGGATGATTTGGGAGGCGAGATTTTTCACTGTTTATTCAAAAAAATAATGCTTAAAAATCGCTTTGTGAATCGTCCATGTGCATTTGAGCCCCACCGGAAAGACGACGATATCTCCGACACCAAAACTGACTTCCCTTCCATCATCTATCATAACCGTCGCGCTGCCCTCGAGAATCAAACAGTTTTCACTTTGGGAATATTCCCAGGGAAACACCGCCGGCTCGTGGCTCCATATCGACCAATTTTTAGCAGTTGCGATTTCTTCTTCATTCGGTTTTTTGACGATGATTTCCATAAACGCGAAACACTTTGTGGTGTGATTCTAGCGCGAAAGCGATGTGGGCACAAAATATTGTGCCTCTGCGAATGCCGTGGCAAGCAGAGGGAAGAAGTGCGCTGTTTGCTTCTGCTGTTTGCAAATTGCCGATTGCTTTTCAGAGCTTAAAATGACACAATCAGTTCGATTTAATCACGAACGAAAATGGCTGAGAAACAGAATTATTCTGCAGAGAATATCCAGGTGCTCGAAGGGCTTGAGGCAGTGCGTAAACGCCCAGGGATGTACATCGGTTCAACAGATGTGCGCGGCTTGCATCACTTATTGTGGGAGATCGTCGACAATGCGATTGATGAAGCAATGGCGGGATACTGCGACAATATCGAAATCGTCATGCAGGCGGATGGTGGAGTGAGAGTATCAGATAATGGACGTGGTATTCCGGTAGATACGCATTCAAAAACTGGAAAATCTGCGCTCGAAACGGTGATGACGATTTTGCATGCGGGCGGAAAATTCGGCGGCGGCGGGTATAAGGTTTCAGGAGGATTGCATGGCGTGGGCGCAAGTGTGGTGAATGCCCTGGCAGAAAAAGTCGTGGCGACCGTTAAGCGCGATGGAAAACTGCATCGCCAGGAGTACGCACGTGGTGCGGTGGTCACGCCAATCGAAGTAGTGGGTGAAGCAAGCGATACCGGAACAGAAATCGTCTTTTACCCGGACCCGCAGATCTTTAAAGAAACCACGAGCATGGAGTGGGACACCATTCTCACTCGTCTGCGTCAGCAAGCGTATTTAACGAAAGGTGTCCGCATCGCCATTGCAGACGAAACAGGCGAAAAGCCCAAGCGACATGCCTTCTTTTTTGATGGCGGAGTGGCAAGTTACGTGCGGCATTTATCCGAGAATAAGGTGTCGATTTCAGAGGTCATCGCTGTGGAGCGCGAGACCGAAGCTTGCCAATTGGAAGTGGCGATGCGCTACACCGACTCGTACACCGAAAACATCTGGTGTTTCACCAACCATATTCACAATCCAGAGGGAGGGACACACTTGACCGGATTTCGCACGGCGCTGACCCGTACCATCAATGCCTACGCGCGCGACAAGCAGATGCTAAAAGAAAAAGAAGATAATTTTGTCGCCGAAGACGTACGCGAAGGCCTTACCGCAGTGCTTTCGATTAAAGTCGCCGAGCCGCAGTTTGAAGGGCAGACGAAAGGGAAGCTCGGGAATTCGGAGGTGCGCCCAGCAGTAGAAGCTGCCTTTGCCGAAGCATTTACCGAATATTTGGAAGAAAACCCGAATGAAGCCCGCGCGGTTATTGGAAAGTGCTTGCTTGCTGCCCGAGCCCGTAAAGCGGCGCGTGCTGCGCGCGATACCGTAATCCGCAAGGGAGCACTCGAAGGGATGACTCTGCCGGGGAAATTGGCGGACTGCTCCAGTAAAAATGCCGAAGAGACCGAGATTTTCATTGTAGAGGGCGACTCTGCCGGTGGCTCGGCAAAGCAAGGGCGCAATCGCGACTTTCAGGCGATTTTGCCACTAAGAGGAAAAATCTTGAATGTAGAGCAGGCACGACTCGACAAAATGTTGAACAACAATGAGGTCAAGGCGCTGATTACTGCATTGGGAACCGGTATTGGTGATATCTTCGAGGCAGAGAAATTGCGCTACGGCAAAGTGGTGATCATGACGGATGCCGACGTCGACGGCGCCCACATCCGCACTTTATTGCTGACCTTGTTCTACCGCTACTTCCGTGAAATCGTGGATAATGGGAATTTGTATATCGCCTGCCCACCACTCTATAAAGTGGCAAAGGGAAAAGACGTGCGTTATGCCTACGACGAGGTGGAAAAGCTGAACATTTTAAAAGACATGGGTATTGAAGACGAGGCCGAAGAGATTGAAGAAAACGAGGAAGAAAATGGAAACGAAGAAGAGGAGACCGCGACCAAAAAGAAGTCGAACCGTGTTTCGATTCAGCGCTATAAAGGTCTGGGTGAAATGAACCCTGATCAATTATGGGAGACGACGATGGACCCAGACATGCGCACTATGATGCAGGTTACGATCGAAGATGCCGAGCGTAGCGATCTTGTGTTTACCACGCTGATGGGGAGCGAAGTCTTACCGCGCAAAAAGTTCATCCAAACGCATGCGAAATCGGTGAAAAATTTGGATATTTGATGAGTTCATCCCATAAAAAAGTGTGTGGGTTAGCAGGAGGAGACGCATGGCGACACCAGCGAAACCGAATCGGACATACTGATTGTTCTTTGGAAAATCGGTATTCTGAATCAGATAAGTGCTATGCTGATCTGTGAAAATTAGCGGCAAGAGGATGACGTCAGAAAAAGCGTAAGCGATCATTCAGATTTGGTTTGGCAATCGCCGTGCCGATGAACCGGGTGCCGCAAGAATCGGCTGAGCAATAGTGGATGAAAGACGAAAGATTCGACTGCGAAATCGCTGCCCGATTCGGGCAACATCTGGCGGAAATCCGAGAAAATGACACTAAAAATGACCCTCTGATCACTTTGGCCAAGATCATAGTGCTTGACCATTTCTCGCGCAACATCTACCGCAGCAAGCCGGAGAGTCTTGCCAAAGATGACTTGGCACTGAAGTTGAGTTCTGAACTGGTAGCCAGCGATGAATGGCAAAAATTCTCAGAACCCGAATCCCAATTCGCGATTATGCCGTTTATGCATTCCGAAAGTCTACAATTACAAAACCGAGCAGTAAAGCTGTTTGAACACCTGGTTGCACGCGCAAGGCCGCAATTTAAAGAAATATCACAGAATGCACTGAAGCATGCCACCTTACACCGAGATATCATCGCCCGTTTTAACCGTTTTCCGCATCGTGATCAGATTTTAGGCAGAAAAAGTTCTGCCACCGAGATCGAGTTTTTAGAGCAACCCGATTCATCTTTTTAGTCGTTTACCACCGGCATAATCAAGTATCCGCCGGGGTATGCCGCTCGGCTTTCTGTAATTTGGCCTGTAGCCTGTATTACGCCGCTCGCTTTTGCTATGCAGGCGAATAGGTTAGCATGCTAATGACTAATCTTAAATCTGAATATACCACTGATAAACCATCGGGTCTTTTTAAGGGTAGCCGTCATTACTTTTCTGGCAGCTATCATCGGATACGTGGAGTATCAATACCAACTACACACCTATGTCTCGAAAGAAAGCCTCGGCAAGCTCGAAACTTTTATCCGTTCACATGGCATTTGGGCGCCGTTCGCTTTTGCGCTCATTTATTATTTTGCGACGCTGTTCTTTCTTTCTGCCGCAGTATTGACAATATTAAGTGGTGTGCTCTTTGGAAAACTGTGGGGCTCAGTACTGGTCGTGTTTATTGCGACGGTCGCCGCACAAACCGGATTTTTTCTATCGCATCGGTACGGCTCCGGCATTTTCGATAAGGTAGGCAAGCAAGGTGGTACGATCAAAAGGCTCGTTGATAAGCTAAACACCGGCATCGAGCACAATGGCTTTCGCGCTTTTTTTATTCTCCGCTGCTTGTTTCTACCGTACATGCCGCTTAGCTACGCGGCAGGATTAGTGAAAAAAGCGAAAGCGCGAGATTTTTTTCTGGCGACGTTCTTCACGAATGCGATTTTTAGCCCGGTGTTTGTGTTTTTCGGCGATGCTCTTTTACAGGGGCCGAAGGCGCTCTTTTTACCGGCGGTCCTGATTGTGCTCGTGCTATTGGTGCCACGGTTTGTGAAGTTTTTTCAGCACAGATTCTCTTCTCCGAAAACAGTATGAAGTACGAATACGATTTATTGGTGATCGGCGGTGGCGCAGCCGGACTCACGGTTGCCTCTGGTGCGGCCCAGCTGGGAGCAAAGGTAGCGCTCGTCAGCAAAGATGCTCTAGGTGGCGATTGCCTGTTTTTTGGCTGCGTACCGAGCAAGACCTTGATTAAATCTGCCAAAGTCGCGCATATTATCAAACATGCTGATGCTTTTGGTTTGAAGGCGGCCAAGCCCGAATACGATTTTGCGGAAGTGACTAGGCGCATCAATACCGTAATCGAAACGGCCGGAATCCACGATGACCCAGAGCGCTTTCGCAACATGGGAGTGGATGTGATTTTCGGCAAAGCCGACTTTTGGGATATGCATACTGTCTGTGTGCGCCTGACAAAACTCTTCGCCAAAGAGCAACAAAGAGAAGTTTCAGAAAAAGGTGATGAATTTATGCTGACTGCAGAAAAAATCGTAATCGCTACCGGCTCACGCCCTTTTGTTCCGCCGATTCCTGGTATGATGGAGAGTGGTTTTCTGACGAATGAGAATATCTTTTCGATGAAAAAATTGCCAAAATCATTGGTGGTACTTGGCGCCGGGCCGATCGGCTGTGAACTGGCTCAAGCCTTTGCTAGGCTAGGAACAAAGGTAACGATGCTCGTACGCGGTGAACAGATCATGAGCAAAGAAGACCCCGATGTTGCTACATACATGGCGGATATTTTTGCCGAAGAAGCGATTGAGATCCGCTACAAGACCAGTGTTACTAACGTCGAAAATCATGAGTCGTTGAAGCGCATCACGATTGATGAAGATGGTGAAAAAGGTGAGTTAGAGGCGGAGAATATTCTAGTTGCTACGGGCAGAGTGCCAGACCTCGGGCCGCTTAATCTAGAAAACGCCGGGGTAAAATCTGACAAGCGCGGTATTGTTACGGATAAGAAACTGCGCACCAACCAAAAGCACATCTACGCCATTGGTGATGTAAACGGCAAATACCAATTTACCCATACGGCCGGTTACGAAGGGGGCATTGTGGTGAGTAACGCGGTGTTGCATTTTCCACGCAAAGTGGATTATGAAGCGATTCCCTGGGCGACCTTTACCGACCCCGAAGTAGCAAGTTGTGGCCTGAATGAGGCCGAGGCAAAGCAGCGCGGCATCGATTATCAGGTTTGGCGGCACGAATTTACGCGGCAAGACCGAGCTTTGGCAGAATCGGAAAATCACGGCTTTGTGAAAATCCTCACGACCGGTAGACGCGGCAAAATCATTGGTGGGCAGATCGTCGGGCCACATGCTGGTGAAATCATCCACGAATTGATCCTCGCACGTAATGCCGGGCTTACCCTGGCGAGCATCGCCAGTGCTGTACATGTGTATCCGACGTTGGCAGAAATCATCAAGTCTGCGGCAGGAAAGTACTTCGCAGAAAAACTCTTCACCAATAAAACACGAAAGATCCTCAAATTCTTTTTTCGTTATCGCGGGAAGACAGAACAGTAAAGTCACTCCAGCTTTGTCCGGAATCGGGAGGAATCTTTCAGTGGCTTTTCAGTCTCTTCAAACCTTGCTACCCAGAGAGAGGGCAGTGATACAAAAAAAACACCCGCATCAGATGGGGGTGTCTTTTTTAATATTTATGTTCATGTCTCTCTGGTTGCGCTCACGGTGCCTTAGGTATGAAGTAAGGAGTGAACGAAAGAGTCATGGGGGGCATGAACGTGGCCCTTATCTTGCCTTCCTCCGGAGTGGTTTTGGTCGTTCCTGCGACCTGCCCGTTGGTCACTTGGTCGTACTGTCAAAGACGGTAGCCAAGTGCAGACAAATGGAGGTGGGATTCCGGTCGTTCAGATTCGGAGTCCGCTTGGAAAGCTAAGAAAACGGAACCCTTCGATGGGCGATCACAAGCTTTCGGTTGCAGACTGAGTCGCATATTGCGTGTCGCCCGAAAGATCTTTTGTGAATGGGGGCCGAAGAGCTCCCGTTTTCTCCGCTTTGAGAGAGGGGTTTAAGTGGTCTTGTTAAGGTTCTTTAGAGTCTGTTTGTTTTTGTGGGTGTTTGTGTGGTGTGTAGTCTTTGTGTGTGTTGGTTTGAGGTGTTTGTTTATTTGTGTGTTCCGAAACCATTTCTTGCTCGAGGTTTCATAAAACTATAATCGAACAAAGTGTAATCCGTCAAACTTTTTATGTTGAAAAAGTCAATGATCATGTTTTGGTATACTTTTATGATTTACGAAAAAGCCTGTCAATCAAGTTTTTTACTGGCTTCTCTTACGCAATGACTTTTGAATTATTTCCCCCGAAGATTATTCTTACGACTCCAAAAATCCTTCTACTACCTGGTGTACTGGCCCTGCTCCAATACTTATTACTACATCTCCGGTCTTGGTTTCTTGCTGAAGCAGTGTAATCGTTTGGGCAAAGTCGACCGTGTGCCGAGCTCGTGTGCCATTGCTGCTGATTTTCTCGACCAATTGTTCCGCAGAAACAGATTGCACATCTTCTTCGCTATCCCGCACACGGTAGATGTTGGGAATTAATACTTCATCGGCATCTGCAAAACTGGCGGCGAACTCTTCGAGGAACTCGTGCGTACGACTGTATTGGTGTGGCTGAAACACTGCCCAGAGCTTTTGCTGGGGGAATTTTTCGCGGAAGGCGGACAAGGTGGCTCGCAGTTCGGTAGGATGATGTGCATAATCGTCGAAGAGCTGAACATCATTCTTTTCACCCTTGTGCTCAAAACGCCGCCAGGTTCCGCGGAATTGTGCCAATGATTGTTGCGCGAATTCGAGCGGCAGTTCAAGCGCCTGAAACAACGCAAGTACGTGCGCGGCATTCTGGCGATTGTGGTCACCAGGAATCGCCATTTCTGGCACCTGGCTTAAAAACTCAGCGGAATCAATTTTTTGCGCGGCAATGCTGCCAAAAAGTTCCTTGATCTTTACATCCGAAAAATCGGCGATCAGTACTCCCGATTCAGGCAAGCGCGCAGCAAATGCACGGAAGGCCTCGAAATAAGCCTCTTCATCTGCAAAAAAATCAAGGTGATCGGGCTCACAGTTGGTGACAATAATGATGTTTGGTGAAAGATGGTGAAAGGAGTTGTGGTATTCGCAACTTTCAACGACAAACAGCCCACATTCGTTTTCATTACACAGCACCGGCGGTGCAGAAAGCCGGATATTTTTACCACCCCACTCAAAGACTTTTGTGCCAAGGATGACAAGTGGGTCAGCAAAAGCTTCTTCGAGGGCTAATCCAGCCATGGCCGTAGTGGTCGATTTGCCATGCGTACCGCAGATTGAAACCGTGTTTGAGGCTTGCGAAATATCGCCCAGTGCGGCGAAGTAGGATTTTTCAGCAATTTTCAATTCTTTTGCGCGCATACGTTCGGGGTTCTCTGGCATAATCGCTTCAGAGTAGACGAGCTCGTAACTTTCGGGGTCGAGGTTATCTGCATTATGCTCCGGAAAAATATAAATGCCTTCTGCACGAAGCTCATCAAGCAACGGCGAAGGGGCTTCGTCGGAGCCGACCACTTCGACGCCCTTTGAAACAAAAAAACGCGCAAGTGCGCTCATGCCAATTCCGCCGATACCGACAAAGTGTGCCTTCATTTCTCGGCCTCTAAACTGTCGCGCAGTTTCTTGAGTCCGCGCGATTGTAAGATGCGGATCGCTGTTTCACTCTTGCCGAGCACAGTGGCGATTTCGGAATTTTTCTGTTCGGAGAAGTATTTGAGAATAATCGCTTGTGCTTGCATTTCAGGCAAGTTCTTGAGGGCGGACATGATCCGTCGTCGGTCGACACTGGTCGACGTTTTTTCTGTAGCATCCGCCGTACTTGATTCGTCGACTACCGTTTCAGGAATCTCATCGAGCGGAACATTTTTGCGATAATGGTCAACCAAGACATTCTTGGCAATACGAAATAGCCATGCCGAAAAGGGCATGCTGTCTTTTTTCTGATACTTACCCAGGTGTTTCATCGTCTTAAAAAACACTTCAGATGTAATGTCTTCTGCAACGGCTTCAGACGTGACGCGAAAAAAGATAAAGCGGTAGACTTGGTTTACATAGGTGTCGTACAGCACACCAAAAGATTCTTTATCCCCATTTTGCGCGCGTATCACCAATGCGTCGATTTCTGCTTCACTTTTATCCATACAAGCCTGAAACACCGCTTGCTATTGTTGCGTAAAGCAGTGAAACACTGCAAGCAAATATCGCATAAAATCTGTAATTCACCTGTTTAGCAGGTCATACTTTTCTGCTGCAATTTACTCCCACTCGATCGTACCGGGCGGCTTACTGGTAAGATCCAAAAACACGCATGAGATGCTATCTATCTCCATCAACGATTCTGCCATTTCTTTCAGCACATCTGGCGGAAAAATCACGGCTGTGGCTGTCATCGCATTTTCACTTTGTATCGGGCGTAGGATGATCGACTCGGTTTCAGGCGTAACGCCAATGGGGAGGAGGATCACTGGAAACTGCCAAACACTTTCGTACAGTCCGCGGTTTTCGATAATCGTACGAATGCGGGCATCTGCCTCTTGCAACATGGCAATGCGGTCGAGAGTGATTTTAGTAGGAGTTTTTGGATAGATGGTTTCAAAGTGCTCGGTATGTGAAATCGAAACCAATACCCGATTGATATCAGGGTACGCATTCGGAATCTTGCTAGCAGAGGCAAGTAGGTCATCGACCGGTTTATCGGTAAAAATCGCCGCTGGATGCCGATAACTGCGTGCATCGCCTTGTACCCCTACCGAGCGTACCGGGAGGATTTTGGTATGCAGTGCGAATTCGCTTTTTATGCGCGTAGTAATCTCATCTGCATGCGAAAGTGCATTCGGCTCGCTTTGGCACAAAATACGTACGCCCAGACCCGGCCCCGGAAACGGATGCCGCCCCACGACTTCTTCGGGCAGCCCCAGTTTACGGCCGATATCGCGAACTTCGTCTTTATAAAAATCTGCAAGCGGTTCGACAATACGCCCTTCGGCGATCATTTTTTCAATCTCGGGCACGCGGTTGTGATGGGTTTTAATCTTGCTCGCGTGTTCGCTGCCGCCAGTTTCAATATGATCGGGGTAGATCGTGCCCTGGCCGAGCAACCATTTTTCATCTTCGAGCTCAAGTTTTTCTGCCCATTTGCGTTGCACATCAAGAAATGCATTGCCAATGGCAGCGCGCTTTGCTTCGGGGCCGGTAATGTCTTGTAGCTTTTCGAGAAAATGCTCGCTCTCGCTGGCGATGTGCAGATTTTTAAAACCAGCATCCGCCATCATCCGACCGACTTCTTTCGCCTCGTTTTTCCGCAGTAAGCCGCTGTCGACAAAAAGCCCAAAAACCCTGTCGGCACCGATTGCTTCGGTGAGTAAAGCAAAGGCGACCGAAGAGTCGACTCCACCGGAAACAAGTAAAAAAACATTCTTGTTTTCGAGTTTTTTATCCAGATCGGCGATGATGTGCTCGGCAGCTTTCGCTACGCTCCACGTACCCGCAGCACCGCAGATGCTCACGAAATTACCAAGTATTTCCATGCCGTACTCCGAGTGAGTCACCTCGGGGTGAAATTGCACGGAATAGAGTTTTTGCTCTGGATTTTCGTAAGTGGCAATCGGGCAGATGTCGGTACTGCCGGTCGCCCGAAAGCCTTGGGGCAACTCAGTGACCGAATCGCCGTGATTCATCCACACGGTGGAAATTTCGGGAATATCAGTGAACAACTCACCGTTTTGATGCGTAAACACGGCCTCGCCATATTCTTTTTGGCGTGATTCAATACTTCCGCCAAAGTGATGCGCCAGGAGGTGGTGGCCATAGCAGATGCCCATAATTGGGATATCAAGATCGAAGATTTCTAAATCGGGGTGCGGTGCATTCTTTTCAAAAACCGATTGCGGCCCACCGGAAAGAATGATGCCATAGGGGTTCAGGGCTTTGATTTCTGCAGCAGATGTTTTGACCGGAAGGATTTCGGAATACGCTGACAAACGCCGTACGCGGTTTCCGATCAGGTGGGCGAACTGGCTGCCGAAGTCGAGAATGACGATTGGTCTCATAGATATGGTGATTCTGCCTTAAGCCCGAAAAAAACGGGAGAGAAAGTTGCGCACGCGTAAGCCAAGTGTGGGACTGTCAGTACGCGAAAGAGCCACGCCAGCAAGAGTCCAGAATGTTAGCGCAACGACAGAAGATTCCCACGAGTGGAGAAAGAGACAAGCCGCCGACACGCCGACTAAGCCTAGTAGTGAGGCCTTGCTCTCGGCGGTTCTTCGCCTAAGCAGCTGCAGGGCAACCATAGCAAGAATCGCCAAAAAGAGAACGAGGCCGATAATTCCGGATTCTAAACCGACTTGCAAATACCAACTCTCCGGCAAAAAACCAGTTTCACCCGGGCGGGCAAAGCGCGCGCTTGCCGGGCCAGCATCACCGAGGCCAAGGCCGAAGGGATATTGCATGATGTAATACGCACCATCGCTCCAGCGCTCCCAGTGGCCCTGGCTACTGCTAGGACGGAGGATGATGTTCCAAAAAAACGCGCCGTAAAACGCACGGATGAATACAAGCGCTCCTAAAAAGAGCGGAAAGACCATGCCCGCAAGCAGAGGAAAGGCTTGGCGGCGCGAGTTCCATGCCTGCAGCAAAAGCAGTAATGCCAGAAATAGCGCTGAAATCGCTAGTGATACCGGTCTGAGTGCATCCCACTTTTCGATGACAAGCGCCGGAAAAAAGAGGCCAAAGATACCGCCGCCAAACAAGGCGAGGTAGCCAATAGCGACAAACGGGCGGGCGGATTGGACGACAAAAAGCGCAGCCATAGCGGCGATCATACCGATCCATGCTGAGCGCGACCAGGTAAGAAACAGCACCGCTATACCGGCGACAAAAACGGCATAGAGCGAGATCCGCAACAAACGCGTGCTGGCTTGGGCAGCAAAAAAAAGAAAAAGCGGGAGAACGACCAGTAGATATGCACCCAATTGATTGGGGCCAGAAAGGGTGGATTGGATACGACAAAATTCTTCGTGCGTAATGCGGTTTTCGATCTTGTGGCAGTACGACAAGCCTTGTCCGGCCTCGGTAATGCCGTATTCACTGCTGTAACCAAAATTGACAAGGAACTCTTCGGGCAAGATAGTTTTTTGGAGTAACCCAAACGTGATCACTAGCGCAGCCGGACCCATAGCACAGGTAAAGAGTAGTTTTTTTTGCGCCGCCGTAAACGTGAGTTGACGCACCACCACAAAGGTGATCAGAAATAGGAGGCCGTACTTGGCGCCCCACACCATCTGCACCAGATTCTGCGGAAAGCCATCCCCAGTAAACAGTACCCCTGTAACTAGCGATACGACTACAAAACCAGCGATGATGTAATCTAATAACCCTTTCTGCAAAGTTGAACGGCGCTGCCACATAAGCGGGAGCACAAGCGCAAAAAAGCCAACAAGTAATATCTCTTTCCAGGCACTGATCAAAAACAAGAACACCGGTGGCGCATCAGCAAAAACCGCCATGAGCGCGGTACTGAAAAACGGATGAAACGGGAGTGCCGCCAAAATAACTGCCAGGATGAGAACAGCAATTCGCTGCATAAAAATATCCGTAAAGATTGTTCGTATCTTCACGATTTTTGCGCCTTTTTGCAATCCATGCATCGTCATTCCGACTTGACCAAAATCGAAGGGGCGATCTTATTGCACCACACCGCTGGCAAACGTAGAAGTCACAACGTAACTGATTAAGACAACGACGATGCCGATGATCGCCCCAGTAATGACTTTTTTTCCGGATTCGACGCGGTCTTGATCGCCGAATGAGATGATCCATTGACTACCCCCGTACAAAAAAGCGACAAAGGCGACTACCGCTAAAAATTGTAGAAAGTACTGGATAATGGCGATCGCCTCACGTACGCCAGTGTCGGCGTCGGGATTATAGGTGACCCTCCAATCGTTTCCGAGCAGGTTTGGATAGATGACTTCACGAATAAGGACATCGTTGACAAGAATTACTAACAAGCCGACACCGACCCACTGGAACACCGTCTTTTGTTGCGATATTTCTTCAGTTTCACCCAAGGCGACGATCATCTTGTAGCCCGATACCATCACATATACCACTGCGACGATGATGAGAATCCCCTTCACCCATTCAAGCAAGGCGAGTATCTCGATAATCGCCCTACCACTCGCTGTCGTCAAATTATCAGGGCTCGCCAAAACACCACTCACCACAACAGCACCGCCGCCATAGAGAATATCGAAGATCACCGTATCGACCACAAGCATGCCCACTAATCCGATGAGTGACCAGGCGACTCCCATTTTACCGGTGCTCACCTTGTCTTCTTCGCCATTACTCGTAACCAAGAGTAAAGAGCTCCATGCCAACCATGCAATGGCGATGGCTGCGACCAAAAACTTGATTATATCGACCACACTCAAAATAGCATTGGCGAGCATCCGTTGCCCGGGATTATTGATCACCTCGCCCACATCTGTTCCAGACTGGTCTTCGCATGCCAAGCCCGCAGCATTACAAGAAAAGGGGATTCCTTGATTTTGGCTGGCAAACGCGGTATCCATCACCACCGGAGTAAGTGAGAGAATCAAGCCGCAAACCGCCAGCAAGATGACAAAAATTGAACGCATCAGCCTGGATTAAAGACAGCTACAAGTGCAAAGGCCGAAAGAATGATTACGATGCCTAAGAGCGACCCGCCGATGATTTCTTTTGCCTTGCGGTGGCGATCTTCATCGCCGAACGAAGTCACAAAATACCCTCCTGCGACAATAAATGATGCCATCGCAAGGACACCCAAAAAGGTAAGGATAAAGCGGAGCAAGCCGACCATCTGCTGAGCAAAGCTTTCAATCTCTCCCTCGCCCGGGGCGCCACTGTCCGGGTAAAACACGGTGCGCACCAGCGGTTCGGCGAACATGGCGATCAGCAGACCAGAAAAGCCCCATTGAAAAATCTTTTTCGCGCTCGAAATAGTTTCTTCTTCGCCATTAGCGGTAATAAATTTGTAGCCGGCATAAAACACCGTCGCGATGGCAATCGGTGTCAGGGCGACTTGGATAAACGCCGTAATGCGAGCAAAAATCTGCTCAGCGCCAGCTTGGTTGATGATATCTGCGTTCGCGTTGGTGGGGGCAAAAGCATTGCCGATATCTACTGCCAGCGAAATAACGACGAATCCGGCTATTCCCCAGCCCAGATTCTTGCGCTGCTCACTGATCATCTCTTCTCTTCCGGCACTACCGACCAGCGTGAGCAGATACACTACCCAGATCAAGAGCGCCACAAAAGCGAAGATATACTTGAACTGCGGCAAGACAAAATTGTAAAACAGATTGCGAATCGCCTCTACTGAGCTGCCGCCAGTCGGCTGTATCATCACGTCAACCGGGTCAAAGACATCTGTCCAATCTCCTAAAACACCGCCACCCGCCTCGTTTCCTGGCACGGGGGCTTCAGGAACCTGCTGCGCTAAAGCTGTCTGGGGTTCTGCCCAGAGCAGTATTGCCACAAGGCCGACAACCAGTAAAACGAAGAATTTGGTTTTCATATCGCTATAGTCTACAATTTTTGCGTGTTTTGCGCAACTGTTTGCCATTTTTATTGATATTCTCCACAATCTGAATCATGTTTACTGCTGTCGCCGTTCACGCCCGGGAAACCCTTAAAGACCCAGTCGCTTTTCAAAGCTTGTTGGCAGAATTGTCGCAGTGCAGCAGCATTGTCGCGCTTACACCCGAAGCCCAAAAACATGTGACTGAAAAATATGCTCGCGTCGATTTTCATGCCGATTACGATTTCTTTGTCATTTTCGGTGGCGACGGGAGCGTGCTCAACGTGCTCCATCGTCTCGAAAACCTTGATACGCCACTCTTGCCGATTTCGGCAGGCACTCTGGGGTTTTTGGCAGAGATTCCGCCAGCCGATTTTTCTGCTTGCTGCCATCGGCTGACGACCAAAGAATACACCATCGACGAGCGCGCCCTGTTCGATGTGGTTCATATCGACGACAAGGGAAAACAAAAAGCCTTTCGCGCTCTTAATGAAGCCGTTGTTTCGCAACGTGCCGTGGCGCGCATGGTGGCGCTCAAAACCCTAGTGAATAATGAATATCTGACGACCTACCGCGCCGATGGCGTGATGGTCGCGACCCCGACCGGTAGTACCGCCTATTCACTCGCGGCAGGCGGACCGATTGTCTATCCGCGTTTCGATGCGCTGATTCTGACACCAGTATCACCACATTCGTTTACCCACCGCTCGCTGCTTTTGCCAGGCGACAAAAAAGTGACCATCATGCCCGATGATAGTAACCGCGAACCGGTAATGCTGACGATTGACGGGCAGATCACCGTACCAATCGAACAGGGTGAAAAAGTGGAGATTAGCATTGCCAAAGAAAAACTTAAATTCTTGCGCATGCCCGAGGAGCACTTCTTAAAAACACTCAAAAGGAAATTGCACTGGGGAAAGAATGCGGTGTAGGTAGCAATTAGCAATCTGCAATCAGGATATAGTGGTAAATCTGTGTGTCTGCCTAGAGGAAGAACTCAGCATCTTTGCTTGTGATTTCCTTTTCCCCTTGAGAGGAGGAGTGAGAGGGGGTAGATGACTATCTCTGGACTACTCTCATATTTCGCCAGTTTTCTACCCCTACCGCCCTCTTGAAGCAAGAGGCGGGAGGTCAAGCATCGAGCGTCACCCACACCATCGCCTCGTCTTTACGCCACCAGGTGCGCTGGCGCTTGGCGTAGCGGCGCGTATTGCGTGTCATCAACTCTTTCGCTTTGTGTTCAGAGGTATCGCCACGAATGGCCTCTATCGCCTCGCGGTAGCCATGCGCGATCAGTGCCGGTGTGTCCACATCGTATCCGGCTGCAAGAAGTGCACGGACTTCATCCAAAAAACCAGCTTGCCAGATCACTTCTGTGCGCTCGGTTATGCGCTTTTCAAGCAGGGCAGATTCGACATGGATGCCGATCTTAAAAACTTCCCATTCGCAGGCTGCTTTTTGTTTGAGCGCGGACGGTGGTTTACCAGTGTATTCGAAAATCTCGAGTGTACGGATCAGGCGCACGCGGTCGTGTGCAGTCGCCATTGCGGCGGATTCTGGGTCGACCGTTTTCAATCTTTTATGCAAATCATTGGTCGAAACTTCCTTCAGCGAGTTCCGGAATTCTGGCTGCGGCGGCACGCGCGGAATACTGAGGTTTTTACAGATGGCGTCGAGAAACAAGCCCGAGCCGCCAACGAGAAAAGGAACATGCCTACGCGCAAGGATTTCACGGATATTGGATTCGGCAAGCACCTTAAATTCCGCCACCGTAAACTCGGCATCTGGCTGGAGAAAATCGAGTAAGTGATGCGATACGCCATCCATTTCTGCGGGAGTGATCTTCGCCGTTCCCAGATCCATCCCTGTGTAAAACTGGCGCGAATCACCATTGATGACTTCGCCATTAAACCGCTGTGCCAAACGGATCGACAGCGCCGTCTTGCCGCTGGCGGTTGGCCCAGTAATCACAATAAGTGGTTTTTTTGCGTTCATTAAAAACTTCTCTAGCCGCTGCACCAGTTCACCTTCAGCAATACACACAGGCGGCGGAGCAGGTTTTTGCGACATCCCAAAAAAATACACCATTATTGTGTCATACTCTCTTGCTGTCTGTCATGGCATCAGGCGAGGGTTTCGCGAATAGATTTTCCTTGCGTGATTTCGATCCACAGTTGATGAACATATTCTGCAGAACGATGTGCCAGATCAGCCAATAAGTCGCGCAGCCTGCGCAGCAGATCGATTGCATGCGAAAGTTCGTAGGCATTGTTTGCGGGGGCTTTTTGCAGCTGTTTCACCTCGCTCTTAACGCTGTCGATCTCGTGACGGATGGCGGATTTTACTTCGCGCAGCATCACGGCGTCACTCGGCGTCGCGTCATCTTGCAGCTGGGCGCGTACGGCTTGCTCTTCTTCATCGTCTTGTTGTGCGGTGGCCTGCTGCGTCATTGGCGCTGAGTCGCCCGCTTGCTCGCGAACGACTTCGGCTGATTCACGGATATCAGTATTCATCGGCACATGGTCGACCGCCTCACCGCGTGCCTGTGCCTCGAACGCCAACTGGGCAGCCTCGATACGCGAATCTGCAATAACACGCGCATCGTGCTTATTGATGTTTGATTGTTCTGCCGAATCGTGTTGTTCGTCTTCGTGGTTCATGTGCGGCTTAAGATTGCGTGACCTCACAATAAATTTGCGAGATACGATTGTTAATAAAGTCTACCATAGTTGTCAAGCATTTTCCATGTCACGTCAACCTTTTTTCTGGGCACAGAATCTGCCATGATACAGATGACTTTCCTTTTATCGCTGCTATGCCTAAAAAAATGCTCGATCCGTTTCTGCGCATCGACCCGTTTTTGCGTGATGTCGGAGTGACCAACGGCCTCAGACGGGTGATTTTTTCTGTTGCCCATGCGGGCAAATACGTGGCCCACGCTATTCGTAACAACAGTCTCGGTCTAGCGGATTCGAGCAATGCTTCCGGTGAAAACCAACTCGCGCTCGACGTGCTGAGTGATGATATCTTCTGCCAACATTTGCACAGCAGCGGTGTGGTAGCGCGCTTTGCCAGCGAAGAACAGCAAGATTCCGTACAACTGACCACGAATTCCGACGAGCTCTTCTCGGTGGCTTTTGACCCCCTCGATGGCAGCTCACTGGTAGATGCCGACTTCGCCATCGGTACGATCTTTACCGTATTTCGCGGAACAGACTTTTTGGGCAAGACCGGGAAAGATATTGTCGCCTCTGGCTACATCATCTACGGCCCGCGCACGGTGATGATGGTCGCCACCAAACACGGCTTGTGGGAGTTTACCGAAAACCCCATCGGCGAGTTTGTGCTCTCGCGCGATGACATCTGCCTCGCGCCCGATGCACTCTATTTTGCCCCCGGCAATCTGCGCGCCACCATGGAGCGCAAAGAATACGAAGAACTCTTTTTGCACTGGGCACGCAAAGGCACGACACTGCGCTACAGCGGTGGCATGGTGCCCGATATCCACATGATGCTCGCCAAAGGTTCGGGCGTGTTCTCGTATCCTAGCTACAGCAAATTCCCAAACGGAAAATTGCGGCTGCTCTTTGAGTGCGCCCCGTTCGCCTTTCTTATTGAGGCGGCGGGCGGCGCAGCCAAGTGCGAACATGGCAGGGATATTCTTAATATACCGATCGAAGAATTGCATCAACGCACGTCGATCATCGTCGGCTCAAAGAATGATGTCGATATCGCCGTGGAGTATTTGAATAAGTAGTTGAGCTTCCTTCCCTTGGACTAAGAGGATGATCGAGGCGGGGTTACGAAAAAAAACAGACACACCAAAAATTGGTTGCGGGGGTGGGAATCGAACCCACGACCTACGGGTTATGAGCCCGTCGAGCTACCACTGCTCCACCCCGCGACACCGATATTCTCACACCAAACTGATGGCGTACAAGCATTATTGCGAAATCGGCGCCAGATGTCTAGTGCTTTCTTCGGTTCTACGCGCCAAACAGCCGGCAAAGCGGTGTGTAGCGCGCGCCAAGTGTATTCTCCACCCTGATCGGATTATGGCATGCTCGGCAGTATCACTTGCTAAATATGCGCTTCAGAAAGCGCAGGACCATGCTGAATAAGTCGTCGGATATCTTGCCGTCGCCGTCGGCATCGAGGAACCGCTGCGCCAATGCCATTGGCATACCTTGCTCTTGCTTGAGTGATCCGGTGGCCTGTTGCAGCAGACCGGCGATATTGCCCGCATCGAGCCCCTGCTCGAGCTTCGCTTTTCCCAACGCGCCCATCACCACCGGGGCGAGCATGGCGAGGATCTTTCCGGTCTCTTGCTTACCGGCACCGGTCTGGCCGGCGAGCAGTTCTTCTACCTGCGCAGGGTCTGTAAACAGATGCTGCAAAATACCACCCCCTTCACGCATCGCCGAGTCGCCGAGTGCGTCATCGAGATGGTTAAAGATCGAGCCGTCGTGGTCTTTGGTCAGGGCTTGGTCGAGCTCTGCGGCACCCTTGGCATTTGCAGAGTTCTTGGCGAGCGCACCCACCAAAAACGGTAAGGCCGTGTTGATAAGCGATTGCGCTTGGTTCGCATCTACCTGGGCCGCCTGGCCGGCTTTGGCCACGAAGGCATCGTTTATCTGGGCTTTGAGCGTGTCTGTGAGCAGGTCTTGCATGGGTCAGGGGAAAGGAGCTTTACAATATGCAAACGGCAGGAGTTGCGCAAGGAGGTGTATTGTTAATGGTTTTGTGAAGTAGGTGAAACAGCGGAACACCTGCGGCGGCGTAAGAGAAAGGCAAGTTGAGAATGGGGTGCATTCGGACAGGTCTGACTCGGTGTTTTTGCAAGTCATCAGAAAAATGGATTATAGGTTTTTATAATCCATTTTATATGTGAGATGTGGATGAGTATGTGGAGCAGGTGAAACAGCAAAAGTCCTATTGTGGTGCTACTGATTCATTTCAACTTTTTGAAACACAAACAAGTGCTCGTGCATGATGAGCAAGAAGTTATGTTCTTTGCTCTTCTTTTCCCAAAAACCGGTGGCTTTACAATTGTGCTGATGCTTGATGATATCTTCTTTTAACAGGAATCCGGCCTTCAAAAAGCGATCCATGACTTTATATGCCAAAGGCTGATACATTTTTTTTCTGCGTGTATCACCCATTAGAATTGCGCAAAACTGGCCATTCTTGAGTACACGGTATAATTCTGCAGCAACTTTCTCCATTTCGTCACAGAATTCATCGAGATTATTGATGCCGGACAGGTCTTGAGCAATTTCCCCCTCACTATACTTAATAATATCCGCGTATGGCGGATGAGTGAGAGCAAAATCAATACTAGCATCTTCAATAAAACTAAGATCGCGCGCATCATTCAAATGAAATTCTTGCTTGCTCGGTGTTTTAAAATCGAACTCCAACGACTTCTGCGATCGTTCAATTGCCCCCGGATTAATATCACAAGCGATTAGGTTTCTGTGAAGAAGCTTGGCTTCTATCGCCGTTGTGCCACCGCCCACCATTGGGTCCAGTAAGGTATCGCCCTGTTTCGAATATCTGAGTACAAGATTGCGTACAACTTCCGGTGCCCAGTTCCCACGCCAATCAGATTTATGTGTGGCCCAGTTCCCACGCCGTCGAAAGCTCCACACAGTAGTACATTCTTGGTCAAACTCTGGCGGGTTCAAGGATTTTGGATCTTTCATGATTTAGAAAATATAGCCCAGTACTCCATTTTCCATATCGGCAAGGTTAAACACATAATCGTTATGATTATAAGTTTCCTCCAGCGAATTTCTGGAAGTTAGCCAGCCCTTTCCGTCTGTTATCCATACGAAATCGATATCTTGGCGCTTTAGCTCATCATATAAACTACGAAATTCGCCGCACACTGCTTTAAGCTTTGAGCCGCCACCATTGTAAAAATTGGTTTCAACTAAAGTTAATTTACCTTCATCATTACCGGGCTTCCAGACTGCAAAATCAAAACTTCTTTCAGATTTATCAATCTCAACAACTATGCCCCACCTGGTCTGAATCATGGTCGGCGTTGCCTGTGCGAGATATTCACACCCACCGGTCGCACAAAATTCTTTTAAGTACTTTTCGACAATGTTTTCCATTATCTTTCCACCTCGATTCTTTCTGCCATTACTGTCTAGACCCACTTCAACGCCAAATACATAATCAACCAGGTTCTTTACACCGTCTTCCTTAAACAATCTATGTAAGCCAGACTTCTCAATAAATTCATAACACTTTTTACTCGTGTCTTCCGAATATGTAATTAGCTCCCCAAAGTCGAAAAATTCAGAACTTCTGTCTTCGTAATCAAAAATTTCGAGTTGGTCTTCTCGCGTAGCAACTAACACTGGAATAGCACGAATAATATCCGGCTCTTGTCTAAAGAGACGATCGAACTCAGCCTGCAAATCATCTTTTCCTAGCAGGTAATTTAACTTGTTCAGGGTTATTTCCATTCTCGCCTTATTTTCAAAGACCTTGTTCCAATCCACAAAATACTCCCAAGTTTTAATTGAGTCTTTCAGGGTAGCCATGAGGTTGCTAAAATTTTTATCCATTAGCTTGTTTGATATTTAAACATAGTTGTATACAACAATCTCTGAAACCTTCCCTCGCTTACTGGCAGCCGAATTTACTGCTCTACCGGCATAAACCGTGTGAATTTTGGCACCATCAATTTCAGAGTATATTTTTCGAATAAATGGCGTATCTGAATTAGATAACATTACAAAACAACCTTTCTTATGGAGCTTATTGAATGTATCTCGTAATTCAATTTGTTCTTTCTCTAAAAACCCGCCCGCAGTATAGCTAGTGAAGCTTGATGTTTTATTAACGGGGTAATACGGCGGATCGAAATACACAAAGTCGCCCTTATTAGCATGCTTCAAAACATCTTTGTAATCACGCTTCGCAATCTGTACGTTCTTTAAAAGCTGATGCACATTTCTGAGATTCACTTCATCGCAAATAACTGGGTTATTATATCTACCAAAAGGCACATTAAATTCACCTTTTGAATTCACACGATATAAGCCATTAAACCCAGTTCTGTTTAAATAAATAAAGCGCGCAGCAATTTCTACCTTTGACAGATTCTGTGGCTGTTTGGCTCGCACCGAAAGATAGTACTCTTTCTCGTACTTGTGCTTTTTGAGGCTTTTGATTAATTCCTCCGGACACTCTTTGATCACTTGATAGGTAGTGATGAGTTCTTCGTTCACATCCGACAAAACTGCGTTGTAGGGCTGGATATCAAAGAATACAGCACCACCACCGACAAACGGTTCAAAGTAAGTATTATTTTCAATATCAAACTTGTCTGGCAAGGGATATAGCTTTTGGTATTGGGCTAGTAATTGCCGCTTGCCACCAACCCATTTAATAAAGGGCTTGGCTTTCGCAATAGGGCTTGTTGTCAAAAAATTTTCTACCTCATGTACCAAATCTGCAAAAAAACCCCGCTTTCTCCAGCTCGCCACCTTTATCTTGGGAAATCGCTGAAGCAAGGCATCCGTAGTCATTTTCGGCTTTAGTTACGTCTGCATAAGATCCTACTGCTTTAAATTTTCTAGATCAATCTTGTTTTTTATTTCCACTCTGTCCAATACGAATCGCCATCATCCGAATACATTTCCGCCCATTCTTGTGGCGTGCACTTCGTATGCAAACACGCATCCGAACAAAAGTATTCCCGCCCGCCGTCGATGCAATAGCCCTCATCCATCCACTTGCCACAATGCTCGCATGTTCGTTCCGGGTCAATTATGGCTCCGGTTTCGGTAATGTGTTCCACATTCGTCACCTGCACAAAATCACAGGCAAAGCGGTATTGGCCGCGCTCGTACATTGCTTTCGCTTTTGCTTCCGCGGCTTCTTCATCATTTGCAAACAACCAAATTCTGCCCACGCCGCTCGCCTGCATCATTACTTCGTAATACTTCATTGTACGCAAAAATCACCCGCATCGTAGCGATCTTGGCGGGGCGTTGTCAGATCAATTTTTCTACCCCTCACTCAGCGCCCGCTTGATCATAAACTCCACATTTTCATTCGCATTCTTGTACTCCAAAATCTTTTTGGGGTGCTTCTGCTGCCACACGCGAAATACCTCATCGGCAAAGGCCTGCCCCACCGTGGGCACCCCTTTGAAATCGAAGATGATACGGGTGAATTTCTCGAGATTGGTCAGCACCCGCCGGGCTTGTGAGCGCGAGACGTGCACGGCACCGTACTGATAGAGCTTGACGTGGATATCAGTGGTGTCGAAGGCGAATTCTTCGTACGCGTACTGGTGAAAGAGCTCGCTGATGCGCTTGTCGGTGTCGAGAGCGATGGCAAAGGTCACCCGGGTGCCGCGCCTGGTGGAAGCGGAATCTTGTAAGAAGATGTCATCGACGAGGTTGTCGCGGATCAGCCGCTTGCCGAAACTGTCGAGTTCGAAGGTGTCGGCGATGCGCGAGGTGAAAAAGATACCCTGGCCGGAGTGGGCTTGGGGCATGGTGGTCGTCTTGCCCTTGAGCAGTTCTTGAATGGCGGCAAGCTCATCTGGCAGATTCTTTTTATCGCGGATACTGCGGAAGACACCGATGCCGGCATCACCGATCTGAAAGGTGATCGTAGTCGGTGTTTTTTGCCAGGTGATGTGGATGGCTTTAGAATGGCTGTGCTCGATAGCGTTGTTGAGCATTTCGGAAAACGCGTAGTCGAGGATGCTGACAAGATTGTCGGGCAGTCCGTCGAAGATGCGTTTGCCCTTGCGGATATCGAGGAACACTTGGTGCTCTTGCAGATTTTCGTTTTTGAGGCGCAGCGAGGTCTCTTGCGTCGTATTGGCAGCGTTTGTGGCGAGCGTGTATTTCGCCCCGCGAGTGCTGCCGCTTTTTTGCAGAATGCCGGTGTCTACCAGATGTTTCAGCTCTTTGGCGATGCCTTGCGGGGTTGCCTGAGTGTGCTGTCGGATCAGGCTTGTAGTGAGCTGTTCGTGCTCTTGGGCCAATTGAAGGATGAGGTCGCGCAGTTTCATGCTGCAGAAAGATTATCAACTTAATTATCAACTTTTATTTTTGAATTATCAACTTAATTATCAACTTTTTGCGTACATATTCTCAACTCGATTCTCAACTTAGTGACCTGACTGATCGCTATCGAACTATAAAATGGCTGTGGCTATTTTATACTCTACTACAAAAAAGTCAGGTTTTCTGTATTGAACATTGCTTCACACTTTTGCCAGAATCTTCTTTGCCCTCTCGAAACGATCCCCCGTGAAGTCCCCCCTGAAAATCACCGCCATCCACCCCATAAAACCCGGTAAGCGGCACGAACTGCCGTTGTATCTGTCGCGCATTTCCGCCGGCTTCCCCAGCCCGGCGGATGATTTTTTGGAGAAGAAACTCGACCTCTTTGAAGAGCTCGTGCGGCATCCGGCCGCCACGTTTTATGTGCGGGCGGAAGGCGAGTCGATGACCGGCGCGGGTATTTTTTCTGGCGATACGCTGATTGTGGACCGGGCGCTCGAGGCGCGCGACGGCGATATCGTGGTGGCAGTGGTAGATGGAGAACTCCTCGTGAAGTATTTAGAGAAGCAGGGCGATGGGATACGGCTGCGCGCGGCGAACCCGGCCTATAAGCCGCTCGAGGTACAGGGGGAGATGGATTTTGAAGTATGGGGCGTGGTGACGAATGTATTCCACAAAGTGCGCCGCTAGCGCTGTGGCTGCACAACGGATGAACGATGATCCATTTTTACAAAACCCCCTCTGGCCCACCCCCTTGTCAGGAGGAAGATAAGTAGATTTTTTATTTTTTCGCTTAATGCTTGGTATGTTTGCTCTTGTCGACTGCAACAATTTTTTTGTCTCTTGCGAACGGGTGTTTAATCCGCAGCTGAGGAATGTGCCTGTGGCGGTGCTGAGCAGCAACGATGGCTGTGTTATTGCGCGGAGCAACGAGGTAAAGGCATTGGGTGTGCCAATGGGCGCCCCGTATTTTAAATATAAAGCGCTACTCAGGCAGCATGGGGCGCGAGTGTTTTCGTCGAACTTTGAACTGGTGGGCGATATGTCTGACCGGGTGATGCAGACCCTGCGGCCGTTTGTAGAAGAGATGGAGATCTACTCGGTAGATGAGGCCTTTGTGCGCTTACCGACCCTGCCAAACGAGAGCTACGCGCAGTATGGAAAGCGCATCCGTGAGACCATTTACCGCCACACCGGCATCCCCGTTTCCGTAGGCATCGCGCCGACCAAGACCCTTACTAAGATCGCCGGGGTGCTTATCAAACAGACTCCGACAAAAACCGGCGTGCTCGATATAGCGCAGGTGCCAGATGTAGATGCACGGCTTGCAGAGTTAAGCGTGCACAAGGTGTGGGGCATCGGTTCGGCGCTTACCCGGCGGCTTGAAGGGCTGAATATTCATACGGTACGTGACTACAAGTATGCCGATGAACGCTTGGTAAAAAAACATCTGCACACGCCCGGCCTGCGCACCCTGCTCGAACTGAAGGGAGTATCGTGCTTGCCTCTGGCAGCGGCAGATGAACCGTGTAAAACGGTGCTTCATTCGCGTACTTTTAGTCGAACCGTACGGGAGTTTGCCGATCTACGAGGGGCGATAAGCACCTTTGCCGCCAAGGCGGGCGAAAAGTTACGCCAAAAAGGGCGTATCGCCAATCTGCTCACGGTGTTCGTGCAGACGAGTCGTTTTAAAGAAGCATGCTACGCGAACAGAAAGACCATCGCCCTGCCGCGGGCGACGGCGTATTCTCCTGATCTGCTGGCCGCAGCCGAGCGGGGGCTACAGCAGATATTTTTGCCCGGGCACGAGTATAAACGCGCCGGCATATTGCTGACCGAACTAGAAGCGGACAACGGGCTACAGCCAGACCTGTTTGCCGAAATGGATGTGCAGCAGCTAGAAAAACGTGCCCGCATGATGGGGGCGCTAGATGCGATCAACAAAAAGTTCGGCCGCGATACGACTCGCTTTTTGGCGGAGGGCGCTACCCGGTGGCAGATGCGCCGCCAGATGAAATCACCGGCGTACACGACAAAATTGGCAGAG
The DNA here is from genome assembly GCA_964558715.1 of uncultured Candidatus Peribacteria bacterium. Taxonomy (GTDB): domain Bacteria; phylum Patescibacteriota; class Gracilibacteria; order CAIRYL01; genus JBGSOV01. The sequence continues at coordinate 66,673 of CAZLFD010000003.1, forward strand.
ATACCTGTAGTGAAGTGTTAGTCGAATCGCCGGAGGGGTAAGACTCTACTGCGCAAAAGCGAACCATCTTCGCACATCAGTCAACAACTGCGGTTTGCGTGACAGCGATACCGCCAAGCCTAGCAAGAGCGAAGCAAACATCAACGGAAGTGCCGGACCACTACTCACCAATTGCGGCATACCACCATTGCTGGATCCGCCAGAGGCACTCCTTCCATTCGCGGATTTCTCGGATGGCGGAATGTACCCGCGCGAATAGACCTTGCCGTCGCCGACAGCATTGAGGCTTTTGATCGAGAATCTAGTGATCTCGCCATCGATAACGAGGCGGACTTTTTTGTCGACCATCCATGCGAGGTCGCCACGACCGGCGATGTGGAGGGGAACTTTAAAGCCGTTTTCAATATAGTAACCGGATTTTTGCGAACTGCGCAGTACTCCTTGATAGGTGTGCGCATCGATTTTTTCTAACGCATACGGTGCTGCAGCAAAGCTAATACCGGGAAAAGCAAAGCTCGAGACCAGAAAAAGCGCCAGCGAAAAAATGGCAAGGGAGAGTGGTTTTTTCATGTTTGTGAAAAGATGTCTTTATATATTATACGACTATTTACGTTTTTTTACAAATAAGCGGTTTTAGTAATTGCCCATTCTAGCCACTGCAGCCTGTTTTTAGAGTGATGCGGAGTGAAGCCGGAATCGTTAGCTGGCGTCGTTGCTTTGGTCCCCCGCCGCGGCGGGGGGCTCCTCGCAACGACGTCCCGATAGCTACAAATTACTACTCAAATTCCTCAGCCGCTGCGTCAGTGGTATCGAGGTGATCAAAGACATCGGCAAGCCACATCGACACAATCTACAATACTCACCGGCGCTTTAATGGTGCACCCGTTACCGGCGGTGCATACTCTTCACACCATATCTCTCTCAAGTACAAACAAACAGCGACTTAGCGCTGCTGCGTAAGCTGCTCAAGCAAACCGGGTGGTAAATCTTCTGAAAATTGGAATTGTCGTCGAAGATTGTTAATAATTTGTTGCTGGCCAGGCTCTTGCGCTGCAACGGGGCAGGCTTCACCGGGTTGGATAAGTTCTGGGCAAGCAGTGAGCGACGCCATTTGCTCATTTGTAAGTTGCACCGGTTCCGCATTTGCAGCACTTGTAACGCCCATGGCGGCGGCAGTAACGATAGACATTGTTTCAGGTCTTTTCATGAGAAGTAAAATATGAAAAAGGGAGTGTATTTTGGAAAATATTTGAAAACATGTCAATACAAAATCATTTCTTCGCTCTTCTAAGCCCCAATTCCCGTGACACTTTTCTTTCACTCACAAAGAATGGT
>CAZLFD010000004.1:0-67113 GCA_964558715.1 uncultured Candidatus Peribacteria bacterium
GGGCGGGGAAAGGGGGAAGGTGCCATTAATGTTTATTTGTGCAACAAGACCATTCCCAAGTACAAAAGCTAAGAGGCGGTGTAGATATTCTTACAGCGACTCCGGGTAGGTTGCTTGATCTGATGAATCAAAAAATCATTTCACTGCAGCATCTGCAATTTTTTGTGCTCGACGAAGCCGACCGCATGCTCGACATGGGTTTTATTCACGATATCAAAAAAGTCATCGCCAAGTTGCCCGCCAAGCGGCAATCGCTTTTCTTTTCGGCAACCATGCCGCCTGTTATCACAAAACTGGCAGAAACGCTGCTCACCAATCCTGTACGTGTAGAGGTGACGCCTGTTTCTTCTGCTCCCGATACGGTAACGCAAAGAATGTATTTGGTCGAAAAATCGGATAAGAAATCACTCCTAGCTCATATTCTCAAAGACCATTCGATTCCTTCGGCGCTTGTTTTTACCCGTACGAAATATGGAGCTGATAAGATCGCTCGATTTCTGACCAATGCCGGAATCAAAGCCGAGGCGATTCACGGCAATAAGTCGCAAAACAATAGATAACGAGCTTTGGCGAATTTTAAAGCGAAGCAGACCCGCATACTTGTAGCAACCGATATCGCCGCCCGAGGATTGGATATAGATGAGCTCTCGCACGTGATCAATTTTGAGATCCCCAACGAGCCAGAGACGTATGTACACCGTATCGGACGCACCGGCAGGGCCGCAAACAAAGGAGTGGCACTGTCTTTCTGTGATCGGGAAGAACAAAGCTATGTCAAAAATATCCATAAACTGATTGGCAAAACGATCCCAATTGTCGACGATCATCCGTATGTAATGCAGCCTTCCATAGCACCGCGAGTAGAAAAGAAGCCTTCCACCGAGCGCGGCAAAAAGCAAATATTTTCACGGCGCAGAGGAAAACCAAGATATTGAATCGCTGTTGTAAAGTCGACTATTGAATAGGGGTCTTGACGAGATAAAGCAAGTTCCTTATCTCGTCAAGACCCTTGGGTTTTATTGAATCTAACTATTCCCCGTCAGCTTGCTGCGGGGTAGTTCATTAGTAAAACTGGCTCGGAAGGTAGGACTTGAATCTATGAATGACGGATGCAGCAACAAATGGCATTCACTTTTTGTATTGACTAATAGTGTTTTATAATATAAAAGTTTGCTCACATGAGCGAGAGAATACCACATTACCGGCAAAAGTGCGTTGCAGACTTTGCGCTCGCAGAGCCGGGCTCAATCAATCTCCAGCAATATGCAGAGAGTTTTCGTCAGGCTCAGGAGATTGAGAGATTAAGAAAGAAGCTTAAAATCGCCCTCGAACAAGGCTTTTCCTTTTCTTCCGCTGAGGATGTTGCCCTTATTTCTCGCAGTTTAGATCACGAAATTTCACGTGCACTATTTCCTTTTCGATACGTCAGATACGGTACCTCAATATTTGGTTCTGCAAGATTGGACAAAAAAGATCCTGAATTTCGTGAAGTCACCAAAATTACATGCGGGATTGTCTCAGAATCTTTGGTGGATATATATACGGGCGGTGGCCCCGGTATCATGGAAGCAGCAAACCAGGGCTTAAAAGATGGGGCTAAGATAAGAGAGGGTTGTAAAAAAAGGAGTCGCGCCAAAAACACAGGACTCTCTATTACCTTGCCCTTTGAAGAAAGTGCTAATGCTCACTTAGATATTCACGCACCACACTTGACATTTGGCACAAGGCTAAACGAATTTGCTGATAGAAGTAACTCAACTGTCACGTGGGATGGTGGAGGAGGATCGGATTTAGAGAGAGCATTTTTATTTCAACTCAAACAGGTTGGGCATCTTGAAGCGGATTTTCCCTTAATTCTTAAAAGACAGATGTGGGAAGCCATACAGGAACAAAAGATGCGAACGATGTATTTTCAGCGAGTAGCTAATGATCGTACCCCCTTGGTAAGTCCTAAAGATGGAGAACTAGTCATGTTTGCTGATCATCCGGATGACGCTATTCAATATATTCTGAATCATTATAATGAGTGGAAAACTAGAGTTTGGAACAAACTTGATACAGAATCTCAAGAGGCTATTCTGGAATCATAGTAAAACTGGCTCTCCTTAATGTTGGATGTTCGAACTGCCTTAATCACCAAGAATAGGTGATGCATAAAAATAAAAACAAATTGACTAAAAAAATATTTAATTCAAGATGGTTACGATTTTTTGACCCGAGTGAAGGAGCGTCATAAAATAAGTATGTGCAATAAACATGCAATTAATATGGGTGGCGAGTTCCTTTCCACGGAGTATAAAAATGCTCATGGAAAATTACGGTGGAAATGCCATCTCGGACACGAATGGGAGCAAGACTGGCATCATGTGAAAAACAGGGGGCAGTGGTGCCCCCACCCCGATTGTTGCCGATCATCAAAAAAATACGATATCGAATTTTGCCGAGACCTAGCATCAAAGAGTGACGGAAGATGCCTCTCCAACGAGTACAAGGGGATATTTGAGAATCTGGATTGGGAGTGCTCGCAAGGGCACCTGTTTGAGAGACCTCTAAAAGTGATAAAAAAAGGAAAATGGTGCCCAGAGTGTGAGAGTGAAGACCGTGGCAAATTAATGCGGGTAACTAAAACCAGAGAGCTTCAAGAGTTAGTAGCACCGAAAGGTGGTACACTCTTAACACCATTTGAAGACTGGCGGACAAAGTTGTTGTGGCAGTGCTCTGAGGGTCATAGGTGGAAAGCCAGAGCTATCCAGATCAGAAGCGGCGCATGGTGTAGAACGTGTGCGCGTACAAGAACCTCCAAAAGCATGTTATCGCCGATTGCGGATGTCGAACGGCTTGCTGAACTGAGAGGCGGTAGTTGTACGGGTTACGATTTCGAAAGGAAAAAATATACTTTCAAATGCGCATTAGGACATCATTGGGCTGCGTCATTAAGCCATATTAAGTATGGAAAATGGTGCCCTGATTGTGCTAGATTGGGATTGGGTGAGCGTCTTTGTCGAATATATTTTCAGGAAATTTTTGGTAAAAAATTCCCTAAGATAAGACCAAAATGGCTCAGGGGTGCAAAAGGCCTACCTCTAGAGCTTGATGGATATTGCGCGTCACTTAATCTTGCTTTTGAGCATCAGGGAAAACATCACGATAAGCAAGACGACTTTTTTCATTCTAAGGAAGCAGATTATCAGCAACGTCTTATTTATGATGAAACCAAGAGGAGAATATGCCGTGAGCGTGGAATCGTCCTGATTGAGATTCATCAGGTTACGACAAAATTACCGATTGATAAGCTGGCGGAGGAGATTTTCAAGAAATGTACCGAGGCAGGAATCGCCATGCCGCCCATTGACCCCATTACTATTAAGCCGGATCTCGGGCCCGCATATTCGCCAGTGAATTTAGAATACTTCAATCAGATTAAAGAAATTGCTAGGCAGAAAGATGGTGTTTGTACATCAACGGAATATGGGGGATGTTTATATAAACTCGATTTCCTCTGTGCTAATGGTCATAATTTCCAGGCAACTCCAAGCAGTATTCAGCAGGGCAAGTGGTGCCCCGTGTGTGCTCGGATCGAACGCAAAACCCAGCATCAACAGCTACAATATGAGTTCTACCAAGCATTGACAGTTGCAAATAGTGGGAGAATACTTACTCCAGCAGCTGAATATATCAATGCTCAGAGCAAGGTCGAGTGGGAATGTTCCGAAGGTCATCGATGGGAGGCAACGCCGAATGCCATACAACAGGGGCAATGGTGTCGAATATGCGGCCATAAGAAGCGTTGGGCTGGTCGCAAGACCACGATCGAGGAAATGCACCAGTTGGCTATTTCAAGGGGTGGCAAGTGCCTGTCAAGCGAATATACAGATTCTCATACAAGGCTGCGATGGAGTTGCTCCGAGGGGCATGAGTGGGAGGCTATACCTACTAGTGTAAAACGAGGGAGTTGGTGCAAGCGCTGTGCGTGTCGAAAGATTAATGAGCCGAAAAAACCTCTGATTGATACGATTAGAAAAATTGCTAAAAGCAAGGGTGGTAAACTTTTGTCTCAGAACTACCTCAACGCCAGTAAAAAGCTGAAATGGCAGTGTAAAGCAGGTCACCAATGGGAAGCTTCGTGGAATCAGATCCAACAGGGACGATGGTGCCCAAAGTGTGCTGCCATGCGTAGAAACGACTGGAAACGGCTAACAATAGAACAAATGCGCGAATTGGCAGAAGAAAGGGGTGGCAAATGTCTATCGAATAAGTATGTCGATGCCAGAACTAAACTCAGCTGGCGATGTTCAAAAGCGCATAAATGGTTGGCTACCCCCGATCATATTAAAAGGGGGCAGTGGTGTAAATTGTGCAAGAAGCGCAAAAGGGGATAGGGATTTTTTCTTTTTTTAATAGGCGATGTCAATCGAGGCCATGCAGGATTTGAAGCTCCTGCAATTATTGCATCAGTACAGAGGAGGATTCGATTCGGGTAGAACTGTGTATCATCCGCTGACCGAGCGCTGTATGAATACGCTTACCGAGTACTACGGCAGCGCGTATGGGGGGCTCCTTCTCTACCTGCAGGCAAAGAATGAGTGGCTTAACGTCTTTTCCGAAACACCCGATAACAGCGACCGAATCCCAAAATATAAAATGATAGCAGCTTGTATCGGGATTTATGCCAGTTTGCGGATTTGCTTGGCAGTCGCTAGTGAGTTGAGCAACATTACTATTGCGGGCGGGAGGCTCAGTGCTGAAGCGTGCAAGAGTTTGATGCTTTTACTCGATAGTAATCAAGAGTTTGTCCGTGGATTTATAGCGAAAAGGGATAAGCTGACTGCTCATCCGATTACTCAAGATAGAAAGGAACTGCTTGATGCCCCCAGTTCGATTAGTGATTCAGAGATTTGTTTTTATATTTTCTCGATTGACCCTGATTCAAATGAAGCAGTTGAAGAGCTAAAAATCAAGCCATATGAGGATTTTAAGGCCATTTTCCAATATTTGGAATCATTGACTCCTTTCATAGCGATGCATCTCACAAATGGTGAAAACCCTTATAAGGAGCAACTCTCCTGAGTTGCTCTATACGTTTCTTGCTCAACTCAAAATGTCAGAGAAAAGAATGGCACAACAAAAAACTGGCTCGGGAGGTAGGATTCGAACCTACGAATGACGGATTCAGAGTCCGTTGCCTTACCACTTGGCGACTCCCGATTACACAAATAATACCCCTGCATTGTGCCAAAAATAATCAGGTTTTTCAATTGGTTTTCCTCTCTACGAATTACGAGTGTATCGGCACTGCCATCACTCATATTTCTGCATCTTCCTCGATTGCAAACTCTACGTTTGTAGCCTCTTCTATTCCTATGTCATCACCGGTTTGCAGTTTGTGTTTACCAACACGCAGCTTGCCGCTGATGACAAAAACATACACGCTACTCTTCTCTACATCTTCCCAGTCATAACGCCGTGACTGAAGAGCACTAAAATCACCGCGAGTGAACCAGGCATCCTGAAAAATCTTGACCACGTCTTCTGTGCTCCAATCTGGGGCAACGATGCGTTGATATTTGTTTCTCTGCTTTGCCGGAGCAAGTTTTTTTGGCTGTACGCCAGAGTGGTTTGGGGCGTGCGTGTTTGCACCCAGATCTTTCAAACCTCACTGGTTCCATTTCAGAATGCGTAATGCCCGTACCGGCGCTGCCTGCATGTCGTTTGGTTTGATGATCGCCACGTTTCCCATACTGTCTTCGTGCTTAAGCGAGCCAGATTTAAGAATGGAAATGATCTCCATATCGTTATGCTGATGGCGGCCAAGGCCCTTTGCCGGTGCGACAAAATCATCATTGATCACAGGCAGCGCGCCAAATTCCATCCGTTCGGGATTAAAATAGTCGGCAAATGAAAAAGTCTGGCGGCTTACAAGCCAGCATTGGTCGACAAGGCCGCACGAATCGGTAGCATGGAAGATTACTTTCATGTTTCGTGAAAAGGCACCCCTGTTTTACCGGAAGGCTTTGTAATGAAACATAGAATTATTTTCGTGCTCCAAGTAAGACCCGTTGCAACAGAGCTATTAGAATCAGAATCCCGATTAAACTTAGTACAATCGCACTACTACTCGGCACATCGATTGCAAACGAGAGAAAAAGCCCGACTGCCACGCCGATAATATTGCATGCGATACTCCAGGCAACCGATTGTGCAAACGTGCGACTGAGGTTTTGCGCGGCCAAAACCGGAATCACGAGAAGTGCGCCGACCAGTAATCCACCGATGATCTTGAGCGAAACGGCAACGAGGATACCGACCAGCATCATAAACATCGCTTCGATCAGATGATGGTCGGCAAAGCGGCTACCCGCGAACTCTGGGTCGATCACGCTTGTACGCAGGCGGTTCCAAACAAGCAGCAACGTCAGCAGAATCAGTGCGCAGATAATCAGAATCAGGCGTACTTCGAGCGGAGTCACAGTAAGAATGCTGCCGAAAAGATAGGTCTCGAGCGAGATGGGATTATTTTTCGCAAGATGGCTGAAGAGGAGCGCGAGCGCGAGACTGCCAGTCATGATCAGCATGGCAGCAGCCTCTGGCGGAATTTTGCCGCGGCGACGGAATTGCCACAGCAAAAGCGCACTGACAATGGCGATGACTCCGCCACTGAGCGGTGGGGCAATGTTCAGAAAAATTCCCACTCCAACACCGGCGAGAGCAGAGTGCGCAAGCATGTCTGAGACAATGGCATTGCGCGAAGCGACGACAAAATTCCCAAGAATCCCCGCGACAACGCCGACAACCGTGCCCACCAGAAGCGCGCGTAAAAGAAAATCGTGTGAGAAGAAATCAATGATCATCGGGATGACAGTGATGGTGAATGGGAGTCAGGTTTTTTCCGGCTTTGATCATATGCTTTGTATCGATCTCGCCTTTGGCGAAATGCACCGGATGGCAGCCGACATGCAAGGTTTTATCTAAACAGAGGATGCGCTCGCATTTACTGATCACCGCATCCACCTCGTGCGATACAAAGAGAATGGTGATTCCTTTTTTTTGGTTCAATTCGGCAAGCAGGTCGTAAATGCGGATTTTTGTCGCGTAGTCCACACCGCTAAACGGCTCGTCAAAAAGCAACAACTCCGGTCTGCCCACGAGTGCCCGCGCGATGATGACCCGCTGTTTTTGCCCGCCAGAGAGCGAGGCAAAACTCTTGCTGAGCCATGACTCGTCAAAACCAACGGCTTGCAGCGCTTGTAGGCTGGCTTGCCTTTCTTTTTCTTGCTGCCAAAAGCCCAGTCGACTAAAGCCCATTTGTAATACTTCATCCACCGAGATCGGCACCGACGGTGCCAGTAAAAAATGTTGCGGCACATATCCGATGCGAGATTTTTTTGGCGCTGTGATCTTTCCTTTGCTAACCGAGATCAGCCCGAGTATCGCTTTGAGTAGTGTTGATTTTCCCGCTCCGTTCGGGCCGATCAAGCCGACATATTCCCCCTGTTTCAGATCGAAATCGATATGGCGCAATGCTTCCTTTTCACCATAGCACACGGCGAGTCCGCGGACAGAGAGGAGCGTGGTATCTGCCATTAAGAGCAGCCCAGAGCGGTACGCAAGGATAAAAGGTTCGCTTGCATCACGTCAAAATAATCATCCTCTGGATCGAGCGGTCCGGCACCGAGCGGGTTGACCTGAAGCACGGCCAAGCCAGTCTCGGTGGCAAGCATTTGTGCGAAGCGTTGCACCGCTGTGGCTTCGGAGAGGATATGAGTAATACCATCTTCTTCGGCGAGCTCGCTCAACTCTGCCAACACTTTTGCGCTCGGTTCATCCATCGTCGAAATGCCTGCAATCGGGTGGAGTTCAAATGCATAGCGGCGGGCGAGATAGCCGAAAGCATCATGCGAGACAATGGCTTCTGTGCGTTCGCATGTCGATAGCCCCTCCGAGTAGCGTGCATCGAGAGCATCGAGGCGCACTCGCAAACGGCCGGCGTTTGCCTCGTATTCGCGCACGTGAGCGATGTCGGTTCTGGCAAGTGCAGCGATGATGGCATCCCCCATTTTTTGTGCGAGTATTGGGTCGAGCCAGACGTGCGGGTCGAATTCACCGTGGTGATGGTGGTCATCATCATGCTCGTCTTCATGTTTTTCACTTTCATGATCTTCTTCGTCGTGTTCAGCGTCTGAGTGACCGTCTCCGTCAGTGAGTTCTTTCAGATCATCCCCATCGTGATCCGCTTCATCTTCGTGATGGTCTTGATCCTCATGTTCGTCGTGATCTTTATGGCCATTTTCATCCGCCAGTCTGTAGAGTGGCAGATATTCCGATACTTTGACAGTGGCCACTCCTTCCGCTTCCAGTTGCGGAATCACATCGTCGGTCCAAGGCTCCATCTCGGCACCCAAATAGACGACCAGGTCAGCGGAATTGAGTTGAGCGAGCTGCTGGGGAGTAGGGGAGTAATCGTGCGGATCGCTCGCGCCCGCCAGATTGATGACTTCGGCGTGTTCGCCAGCGATTTCATTGGCGAAAAAATAGAGTGGATAAAAGCTAGTAATGACCAATGGTTTACTTTCAGTATCCGCCATCGGTTCCGTAGTTGGTTGCTGCGTACAGGCCGTTAGGCCGAGGGAAAGCGCCACTACGAAAGAGAAATATAAACGCTTCATAAAAAGGGGTTATAGACATTTGTTGCAGATTCCCGCTAGCGAAAACTGATGTTCGTGTACGGTAAGCCCTTGTTTTTGCAGTCGCTGCTCCATTGCTGCTATTTCTGCTTCTAAACTTTCATCTTCAAGGCAAATGGTGCTACTGCAATCGGTGCAGACAAAGTGATGGTGATGATGATGCTCGGCGAGCTCAAAATGTGCTACGTTGCTTGTGAGAGTGACTTTTTGAATATTGCCAGATTCAGACAAAGTTTCCATCTGCCTATACAAACTCGTTTTATTTGGCGAGAAGCCACGTTGGTCGAGCAATTTCGTTAATTCTGGAATCGTCAGCGGACGCTGTTCATTCTGAAAAATATCCAGAATCGTTTGGCGCAGAGCAGTGTTGCGAGAAGGTTTTTGAATCATCTACCAAAAAATCCACTGCTAGCATAGCAATGGATTTTTGTTAAAGCAACTCATTTGCATTTACAAGGAGAGATATTATTATGTCCTGATGAATCGCTACTGTGCCGATATTGGGGTTCTTTCTGATGATTTCCATCTATAGTACGCTTGCTTGAATTCCAGTACTCTTAAGTCTATTATTTCTGGATCGACTTCTTGGGTACCATCGGGATGTAAGCCTAGCATCTCAGAGCCTGGAATGTTTCTCGAGGCTAGTTCACGCATTCTCGCATCTCTTTCTGCAACTACTTGACGCTTGATTGATGCTAAATACATGTCATTCAAATTCATAATCAAACAAAAAGTTGTCGGCATTTTATGGTTTTTTACTTATTTGTCAAGTGTTTGCGCAAAGTTTTTATGTAGAATGTGGCAACGGAAGGTGGGCAGCATTTCACTTTTTACCGACACGGTCTGCCTAAAGAACTGTGTTGTTTTTCACTAAGTAGTCATTGTGTTTTCAAGATGCCATGACGGTGATGAAAAGAGATTCCCGCTTTCGCGGAAATGACACGTGAGGTGAAACTTTTCCTCTTCCCATTTCTCCGCTTTTGTGAAAGAATACTCCGGCAAATCCCGCAATTCATGGACCGCAAAATACGCGCCGCCGCCTTGGCGAAGCACATCGGCATAAGTTCACAAGACCTGAGAAAACTTCTCTCTACAGTTAACTTTGGCGTAAAACCCACTGATCGTGAGTTTCCAGAATCTTTGGCATCCGGCATCGTGCGCTTTGCATCGCGCAAGTACAAACGCGAAATACCGCCGCTGATTAATTATGACAATATCGAAGATGATGAAGAGGAAGAGCAAAAAGATACGCTGACTGCCGAAAAGGTGCGTGAAGAATCTGGGGGTGAGGTAAGTGCTTTTGAAGCGCTTAATCGGCTTGGGAAGAAATCAACAGATGAGGATCACCAGGAAGCTCCCGCGAAAAAAGCCCAGAAGAAAGAAAAAGAAGATACAGCGGCGGAGCAAAAACCGAGTGCGGCTCCCAACCCTGCTATTTTCCGTAAAATCGAAGTTGACCCGACCGAGGCGGCCGCAGCGAAAGAACGTCACTTAGAAAAAGAGCGCATCAGCAAAGAAGAACGCGAACAAGAAATGATCGAGAAGAAGGCGATGGAACGGCGCAAGAAGAAATCGCAGGTGCTCGTCAAAAAAGAAGGGGTCGTCGAGATTCCTGATGCTATTTCGATTAAAGAATTCTCCGAGAAAATTGGTGTTCCGGCAGCCGAAATCATTTCGGTACTGATCAAAAACGGCATGATGGTGACCATGACTCAGTCAGTCGACTTCGACACACTTTCAATCGTCGCACCAGAACTTGAAGTCGAAATCAAACGCGAAGAACGTCAGGCGAGTGCTGCCGACTTAAAATCTGGCAACCTCGAGCAACTACTGGCCGATGAGCCAGAAAACCTGGTCGAGCGACCACCGGTCATCGTGGTAATGGGGCATGTCGACCATGGAAAAACGAAGATATTGGATGTGATCCGCGAGACAAAAGTGGTAGAAGGCGAAGCCGGAGGAATCACCCAGCATATTGGAGCGTATCAGGTCGAGAAGAACGGGAAGTTTATAACCTTTATCGATACTCCTGGGCATGAGGCATTTACGAGTATGCGAGCACGCGGCGCTCGTACGGCAGATGTGGCGATACTGGTAGTCGCAGCAGATGAAGGCTTTAAGCCACAAACGGTTGAAGCGCTGAACCACGCGCGCGAAGCAGAGTTGCCGATTGTGGTCGCCATCAATAAAATCGACAAGCAAGATGCGAATATCGATAAGGTAAAAGGCGAGCTCGTATCGCATGAGCTAAACCCCGAAGATTGGGGCGGGCAAACGCCAACGGTAGAAGTATCCGCATTGCAGAAAAAAGGAATCGACGATCTTTTGGAGCTTATCGTCTTGCAAGCCGACATGTTAGAACTAAAGGCGAATCCGAAGAGATTAGCAGTGGGAACGGTGGTCGAATCGCATCTCGATACCTCACTCGGGCCGGTTGCGACGATCATCATCAACACAGGAACGCTAAACATTGGCGATGATTTCGTGCTTGACGGAAGTGCCGGAAGAGTAAAGACGATGATCGATGATGCCGGGAAAAAAATCAAAGCGGCGCCACCGGGCATGCCGGTGCGTATTTCAGGCCTTGAATCGGTTCCATCGGCAGGTGGATTACTCCAGGTCCACCCAACTGCGAAAGCAGCAAGAGAACAATCAGAAGAAATACAATCCCTCCGTCACCAAGAAAAAGCGAGCGGCACAGGTCTCTCAGATATTATGGCCGGTTTGCAGCAAGGTAAGATGAAGTTTCTTAAAATCGTACTCAAAGCCGATACTGAGGGCTCGCTCGAAGCGGTACGCCAGGCGATCGAGAAAATCAAAAACGACGAAGTCGCACCAAAAGTCATCCACGCGGCAGTAGGAAGTGTAACCGAGACAGACGTGATGATGGCATCTGCCAGCCAAGGAATCGTACTTGGGTTTAATGCGCTCGTCTCGCCGCGTGTGAAGCGGATTGCCGAAAACGAGCAAGTCGAGGTGCAGAATTACGATATTATCTACAATCTGGTCGATGATGTGAAGAAAATCCTCTTTGGCCTGCTTGAGCCCGAAACCATTGAAGTGGTGACCGGTCAACTAGATGTAAAACAGATATTCTTCACGAAAAAGAAGATGGCGATCGTGGGCTGTAAGGTACGTAAAGGTTTTGTTGAGAACGGAGAATTTGTCCGCATCTTCCGCGGAGAACCAGCAGAAGATGATGAACCGGAATCAATCGGTATCGGGAAAATCGCCAGCTTGCAGCACTTTGAAAGCAAAGTGCCAAAAGTAGAAGAAAACCAGGAGTGTGGTATTCAGTTTGAAGGAAAGATTCCGGTAGAAGAAGGTGACCGGCTCGAAGCGTATAAATTGGAAGAGCGTTTGAAGACTTTGTGATCAGCTCCTTCGCTGAGCAAAGGGGTCAAATCATTAAAATCGACCGCCTTCGGCTCCATCTAACTACACTTCAACTAACGCACAAGTAGGTAGCAGACACAATGCAGTAAAAACTAACAAAACCCTCCTGAATCGGTTCAAGTCGGAATGACTCCTGCGTTTTTTGCTTGTTCCTTCTTCCACTCTCTTTCCACGAATTCTTTGATTTCTTTGTCGAAGCGTTGTGCCGAAAACTGCTTCGCGTATTCCGCCAGTTTTTCACGTTTCAACTTTTTCTCAATACTTTCAAATTCATGAATGGCTTTTTCGAGTACGAACGGTGTTTGTTCATCAAACAGTACACCAGTTTTGCCATGCTCTAGGGTCGATATCACTCCTCCTTTGCCGTAGGCGATGACCGGCGATCCGGCAGCTAGGGCTTCGATCGCGGTGATGCCCGCATCTTCTAACTGCGGAAAAAGCAGTGCCTTAGCTTGCCCCATTAACTTTGGCACTTCGTTATCGCGCACAAAACCACGGAATTCGATATTTGGCACATCCGCAGCCATCTTCCGCAGTTCTGCTTCATTTCGCCCTGTTCCAGCAATGACGAGCCGCTGATGAGGCATTTTTTTAAAGGTATTGATGAGCAAATCAAAACGCTTCTGCGGCACTAAGCGACCAAAGCCGAGATAGAATTTTTCCTTTTTTTCGTTGAGCCCAATAGCAAAGCGGTCGACATCTGCCGGAGGGATGATCACGCTTGCATCACGATTATAGTAGCGTTTGATGCTGGAAGCGATGTAATCGGAATTAGCAATATACACATCGGGCCGCTGGGCCGCGTAATAATCCCAGATGCGGAGTTTGGTAAAATAGCGCGGTAGCAATTGCTTAACCCGTTTTGGTACGGGAAAATCTTCTAAATACTGCTGCCAATCACCCCATAAATAACGGGTAGGGGAGTGACAGTAGCAGATATGCAGCTGATTTGGATGTGTGATGATCCCCTTGCCGACAAACGAACTGCTCGAAAGTACAATGTCGTATTCCGCGACATCCAGATTTTCAATCGCCTTGGGTAAAAAGGGGAGAAGAAAAGGATGATGTTTACGGATGCGCTCTGGTAATTTTTGTAAATACGAGGTATGAATGCGCTCTTTTGCGATGCGTAAGCGAAAGGTGCGTGGCGTATACACCGTGGTATACATGTGCGCATGCGGAAACACTTGGAGAAAGCGCTTTATAACAGCTTCTGCACCCCCAGATATGGTAAGCCAATCGGCGATGATGGCGACTTTTGGTTGCATGATGAGGTATTTTATCTAAGCTTGCCGGAAATTTAGATTTTATGAAAGCTGTAGGCGGCTTAATAGTGTTAGAAAGCCGCTTCGCAAACAGAGCTTCGCAAACAGAATATATTGACTAATATAATTATATATTATATAATATTAAGATTATTGTTCCCCCATCTTCTAATGGAACTTTCTATCGCCCAACAGGCGAAAAGTCTCATCGAAAAGAGCAAAAAAATCCTTCTGGTCGCGCATGCGAAGATGGATGGTGATACGCTGTCGGCAACGATAGCCCTGCATAAACTGCTGCAGAAAATCGGAAAGAAAACGGTGGTGGCTTGCGCCGATGCCGTGCCCGAGGTGTTTTCGTTCCTCCCCGAAACAGGGGTGCTGGAGCGCGAAATATCGGCCGGAAACGATTTTGTCATCTCGCTTGATTGCTCACGCACGCAGGCGCAAAAACTGCGCTGGAAGATCGAAGGGAATCAGCTGAAGATTTTCGTCACGCCATTTGGGGGATCGTTTCAGGCAAAAGATGTCAACTTTTCTGAACAATCCGATTTTGACCTGATTATTACAATCGATGCCGCAGATCGCCAACAGCTCGGGAGCATATTTGAAGAAAACACTGATCTGTTTGCCCGGGTTCCGGTACTCGTCTTTGACCACCACACGAGCAACCCTGGTTTTGGTACGGTGAATGTCATCGATACAAAAGCGGCGAGTACGACCGAGGTGCTGTTTCACTTTTTGCCCACGATGTTCGGCGAACACTGGAAGAAAAAAATAGACGCCGATATCGCGACATTACTACTCACCGGAATCATCACTGATACAGCAAGCTTTCAAAACCCGAACACCACGCCAAAATCGCTAGAAGTAGCCGCCGATCTGGTAGAGCTGGGGGCGCGCCAACAAGAGATTATCCGTCATATATTTAAGACGAAAAACATTCCCACACTCAAACTTTGGGGGCGTGTGCTTTCTAAGATCAAGACCGATCCGCTACATCGCATGCTCTGGAGTACGGTTTCAGCCGATGACCTGAAAGATACCGGCGGTACGCTTGAAGATATGAACGGGATTGTCGATGAACTGCTCGCCACCGCGCCGGGAATGGAAATGGTTTTTCTGCTCAAAGAGCGTGACGACGGTGTAGTTGCCGTCTCGATCCGCACCACCACCCCACTGTGTGATGCTTCGAAATTTTCATTGGAGTTTGGTGGCGGTGGGCATGTACAGGCAGCAGGCTTCAAAATACGTGCCAGTAAGCCATTCGACATTATTGTGGGCGAAGTCATATCGGCAGCACAAAAGTTTCAGGCGAAGCGTTTTGCTGAAGAAAGTGGAGAAGAACGAGATAATTCTGATAAAGATTCAGACACTAAAGATAATCCCGAATTGAAATCGGGTGAGCAATACCTCGATGATGCCGCCTTGGAAGAATTTGCTATTGATCCAACAATTAAGTCAGGTGAAGATATATCACCCCTAAGTGCAACAGAATCACCTGCCGAAAGCTCTGAAGATGAAAGCGGAGCACTTCCATCTTCAGGGCAGAAGTCTACCGAAGTAGTTCCGCCCAAAAAACCCCGCGATTTATCGCACGAAGAGTTTTCCGGTATGTTGGAACAGATAATGCGTCGCAATCCATTAGGTAAAAACGGTGATAAAAAAGACGATTTATCTTCTCCTAACAAATGAATATTTTTTACGGCTTACTTGGCATGGCGGCAGCATATTGTCTGATCCGCTATCGCAAAAAAGTCATTGGATTTACCGGCCAATGGCCCTGGGCTGAAAAAGCTTTCGGACCCGGACATACCGACTTTGCATTACTGCTACTAGCGATTTGCATCTTCTTTTTGTCGATTACTGTAATGACCGGTCAGATGGACGATCTGCTGAACAGTAGTGTAGGAGATTTAAGTGAAGAAAAGCAAAAGCAAGGCACTTCGACTCTCAGGTAAAGAGTCATGAAGAAAGCGGGCTGAGAAGGTTACCTCTGCTTTGTTGACGTTGGCGCTACGAAGATCGATCTCACCGTGCTTTCCAGTTGGTCATTGGAGACTCTGTTTGCGGATGTAATGCTTGTTTTTTATACGCCACGAGAAAAACGCAGGAGCTTACTATTTAAGTTTTTCAAAACCGCTTTATCTCGAGCACTTTTCTGCGGTATTTGAAGAGCCATGGCCGCATTGCCATAGCTCTTTGTTAAATTTTCTTATTGGTAGAGTTTGAATTATTAGATGGCAGGCACAATCCCCTGGAAGATGACGGAGTAATTGCCGACACGGCCGACAGCATCAACGACACAGACGGGTGCGAGTACTGCTTGAACACTGCTACCGGTTTCGAGGTAGTATCCGCACTCTACTCCATTGACTTCAGCGCCAGTGATGGAGATATTTTGCGCTTCGAGGCTCTCGAAGAATGCTCGACGGTCTTCGATCGGAATAGCGCCTGGGTACTGCAGCTCGACTTTTCCAAGTTCAAATACACCAGCTGCAATCGTTGCCGAAAGATTTTCGGTCGAAGCAGTGTCGAGAACATCTTTTTCAACAATATTTGGGAAGTAGTGGTAGATATTCTCGATATCACCACTGTCATTCATCTGCACATTGACAGAACCGGCCTCTTTCGGTTCGTATGAACCAGTTTTGGCTGGGGTGTTCAGTGTAATAACGGGTAGGGGAAGATCTGGTGTAAAGCGAATCCAGTTTTCACCAAATCTGTCGGTTTCTTCACTCGTGCTATACGGGAACCGGAGTAAGCCAGCCGTATTTAGCGCATCAGCTACAGCTTGTGCTCCTGAGCCAGAGATCGATGCTGCAATGCCCTCGGCATCAAAGGTAAGATGAAAGACATCATAGTAGAGGAAGTAATCAGCTGAAAGGAGGTCTGTAATCGTGTAGGTCTGCTCATTCAGGCGTACGACTACACCCTTAATGCCAAGCGTTTCGCCCATTTCCTGAACGACTTCAAGCAGGCTTTTATCGGTCGGGCGCTCAAGCAAATAGACAGGAAGAGACTCAGGAATCTGGATGTCAATCTCTGTATCGCTATTCGTCCACTCAACACTGTAAGTAGGAGACTCGGCAATCTGTGGCTCATAGTCGGTGATTGCTGAAGCTGTAAGTTCTTCCTTTTGACGAGTCGTCAGAAATTTCAGCTCTGCTTCACCGCTTTCATCGTAAATCGCCGCTGCAACATCATCCGCTGTTGGTGTAGGGATATCAGCCTGACTTAGTGCCGCAGAAGTAGGCGTCGGTCGATCATCTTCCTCACCTTTCTCTATGGTTTCTTCAGTCGAGACCAGAGTACTAGTTGCCGCAGGAGGAGTGGCTTCTTCCGTGTCTGGCGCTGGCGCACCGTTAAAGAGAAGGAGGGCGATAAGCGCCAGAATGCCGATGACGGCAATGATGGGGATGAGTTTTTTCATGAGTTGAAAAGATAGAGGGAAGGAAGAAGGAAGGATTAGGATTCGATCAGAATACCTGCTTCAAAGCCATCTGCGGCAGTATTGGTGGCATCAATGTCACCAAAATAGGTACCGGCACAAGCATTTTGCTCTACGGCGAAGAAAAGTTGGAAGATGTCGAGTGCGGCATCTCCATCCTTCCATGCAAAGCGAGTGGCAATGTCATCAGGATCGGCGACTTGCACTGCATAGTAACCATCTTCAGAAGTGATACCACTGTGCAATTCAGCAACCAAAGCCTGCTTTTCTTGGGCGTTCAATCTAAGGCTGTCAGCAATAGTGCTCGCGTACCTTTCTACATCAGACTTTGCAACACAAGCCTCACCGACATATCCGCCGCCGTAATCTTTGAGGAACGCATAGCGATAGTAGAAGGTATCCTTGTTGCCAGAAGCTAATGTCCACTGCTGCTCACCCGTATCAAACATCTTACTGGCATAGGTAACCAGTACGTCGTCAAAGCTGGGCTTCAGTTTCACTTCTTCTGATGAAGAAAGCACAAGGCGAGGGGAGACACCTTGAACATATTCAAAGGTAACAACTGGTCCACCATTTGCCCCATCACACTTAATTCTATCCCTAATCTTACCACTTATGTTTTTCCTCTGCGAACCGTCACAGAGTACCAAACAGGTATTTGGTTCGAGGCTTCCAGTCCAGAAAGCCATCGAATCGACAAAGTATTGCGCCCAGTTAGCCTCTGTTCCGTTATCTGGTAGGGCATCGAGAACACCTTTGGCAACACGTTCAGATCGGTAAGTGATATCAAGGACAAAATCAGCGATTTCTTTTGCTGCTCCAGCACGGTTGTTATTGGTGATAACATCTTTTACAAGATTCGTTAGTTTGCTCGCATTGGCATTGCCACTACCACTACCGGTCGAGGCATTGATCAACTCAGTGGCACTAATTGAGTTGATGCCGGTTACTTCTCCTCCCTTGTTATCCAGGATAATTCCCAATAAAGCCTGTTTGAGCATCTCCATACCTACAGCGCTGTCTGTAAAACGCTGCAATGTTATTTGGTCGATGCCCGCGGCGTTTGCATAGTGCGTATGCCCGCCTTCATTACGAGCAAGTTGTAGCGCTTGCGAACCAACAGCATCAAAAGCATTCACGATAGCAGGAAAAGGCGCGTTGGCCGGATCGAGGAAGACACTCTCGATTATATTTCGTCCGCTATCGCAGAGAGTAGTACAGGTACCCGATGTACCAGCTGCTTGACGAGAGGCTCTTTCAATCTCAGCCACATCAGATACATCTGCCACGATATCTACAATAGTCGGTAAGCTGTGGGTTCCGATAAAATAGTTTTGGTTTGTCTTTGCTCCTTGTAGCTGATCCCAACTGTCTTCTAGGCGAGAGAAGGCATCGAGCACGATTTTCTTTCCGATCATCGGCCAGATGATACTCGCATGGACATCAAGCGAAAAGTAGCCACTGCTCGGGTCGGTTTCATTAATCTGAAAACAGACGCCGTTACTTGGCCTATCTGTGGCTGCTGGGTTGGAACTTCGAGTGTAGATGAACACTTGTACTGGTGCACCAGGCTGAGCGTTTCCTTCGATTTTAAAAGTTTCACCTTCGCGTACGGTAATGATCTCGGTACGTTGGTTGAAAATCGAGCGCTGCCATGCTGTGTCGTTATCGCCACGGATAATATAGGCATCATCCCAGTCGATGTTGGCTGGCACTTGTGCGACCAGATCTGGGTCGCAGTTCTGCACACTCTGTTGTTGTGCCATGGCAGGTGAAGTCCACAGGCTTGCGACAAGTAAAATGCTCGAGAGGAGGTAATTTTGTGTTTTCATGAAATTTGAAAAAAGATTTCACTGTATACGATACATCATAATTACTGTTCTTTGCAAGTTCTTAGCGCATGATACCGCTCTATTAACAGCAATGATCGCATATGATGAAAGCGTCCTGTAATACATCTGACTCCTGTACTGTAGAGTGCGCGAAAACAATTCACTATTTTCGCTTTGCTTTTTGTGAATATTTGTCGAAAATAAAATTCGTATGTTTTTTTTGAATCATGACAAAGTATTCCTTCCTGATGATCTGCACTCTTGTTGTTCTGACTGGGTGTGCGCCAAGTAGTGGCTCAGCTGATCGTGAGCCTGTTTCCGAGCTTGAAAAATTTGCCGCTTGCATTACCGAGAAAGATGCGGTGTTTTACGGAACCGAGTGGTGCCCGCACTGTAAAACGCAGAAAGCAATGTTTAAAAGCGGTGCGATGGATTTTATAAATTATGTCGATTGTGATGAAAAGCCCGGTACATGCCAGGTAGCCAAGATCACCGGATACCCGACTTGGATCATCGGCGGTGAGCAGCGCTTGTCTGGCACCCAGCCACTCGAAAAATTGGCTGAGGCAACGGCTTGCCCTGCACCTGCGGCATAATACTCTGATAGTATGAAGCATATTTCCACGACACTCGCGAGCGGATTACGCCTCGTCACTGTTCCTGTAATCGGCACAAAAGCCGTTACTGTTTTGGTTTTGGTCGGTGCCGGTAGTCGGTATGAGGTTGATCGTGAGCGCGGAATTGCCCATTTTTTAGAGCACATGTTTTTTAAGGGCGGTATCAAATTTGACACGCCACATAAGGTCGCTGAGACAATCGATAGTATCGGCGGTGATTTTAATGCCTTTACTGGCAAAGAATACGCCGGCTACTACGTGAAGTGTGCCGGTGAGAAAAAATCAGTTGCCTTTGATGTGCTAAGCGACATGCTCCTGAATACCAAGTTATCACCCGAAGACATCGAGCGCGAAAAAGGTGTTATTCTTGAAGAGCTGAATATGTATCAAGACACCCCCATGTACCAGATCGGTTGGGATTATGAACACCTGATGTATGGCGATACTGCTATGGGGCGCGATCAAATCGGAATTCCCGAAACAATCCGCTCGTTTACTCAGCAAGATTTCACCCAGTACAAGCACGATCTCTACACTGCTGATAATACTGTAATCATCGTCGCAGGAGATATTACTTCGGTAGAAGCCGAAGATTTAACAAAGCATTATTTTCGATTCCCAGATGGCAAGAAAAAGCGATCTTTTGAGCAGCACCAGTCATTTTCACTTGATCAGCAAGTGCAGATCCGCACGAAAAAAACCGAGCAAGCCCATCTTGTCATCGGTTTTCCTGGCTACGCATTTGGCCATCCTGACGAGATTACCAGTCGTTTGCTCGCGATTATACTGGGCGGCGGTATGAGCTCGCGCATGTTTACCGAAATCCGGGAACAACGCGGCCTCTGTTATTCGATCTCGACCAGTACCGATAACTATAGTGATAGCGGAATCATCTCAACTCATGCTGGTGTCGACTTTTCTCGTTCCAAAGAAGCGGTGCGAGCGATAGCGGAAGAATATATCACGATGGCCAAAAACGGACCGACTAGTGAAGAAGTGACTAAAGCGAAAAATTATTTGAAGGGGAAACTGACCCTGCGCTTAGAAGACAGCGAAGAGCTCGCGAGTTATTTTGGAGTACAGGCGATCCTGGTAAGTGAAACTCGCACGGTCGAACAATTGTTCCAGAAAATCGATAATATCAGCCTGCAAGATATTGCTCGAGTAGCTGCAGAAAGCTTTCAAGAGCAATATTGCTACTTGGCTGCAATTGGAAATTTTACAGAAAATGCTGACGCAGACTTCAAAGACCTCCTGAAAATATCATGATTATGAAATGTATTACTTTAAATGCAACAAAAAAGTGTTTGCCATTCTAATAATTTTTTCTGATAATTGCCTTTAGATTTGAAAGAAAGCACTGCGGAGCTCTTTTTCCATTTTTTTGTTTCTCATGATATCCACTTCGCGCGTTCAAGAACTTATCGAAGAAAACGATGTCGTCATCTTTGGAAAAGGAGAGAGAGACCATTCGAACTGTGAAATGACCAGTCGCTTGCAAGAGCTCTTTGAAGAGATCTTTCCGGACTATGAAATGATAGATGTAGAAGACGACCCAGAAATGTCGAGCGAAATCCGCGCTCTCTCTGGCTGTTCAGTGTTTCCGCAGGTGTTTATTTTTGGAGAATTCGCCGGTGATTACGATACTGTTTGCGAACTCGAGGAAGACGGCGAATTATATGATATGATCGGGCAAGACTAATCCCCATTTCATGCAGACATATCTCGACCTGGCGCGTACTATCCTTAAAACTGGAGTCGATAAACAAGACCGTACCGGAACAGGGACACGCTCGCTTTTTGGTGCGCAGATGCGTTTCAATCTGCAAAAAGGTTTTCCCCTGCTTACGACCAAAAAGGTTTTTTTGCGCGGTATCATCCACGAGCTTCTATGGTTTTTGACCGGCAATACAAATATCCGCCCGTTGGTACTTGAAAACGTGAAGATATGGAACGAATGGCCGTACGAGAATTATAAGGCGAGTGATTCATTTGCCGGCGAATCGCTGAATGAGTTCATCGAGAAAATCCGAGGTGATGAAGAATTTGCCGAAAAATGGGGTGACCTTGGCCCGGTCTACGGCAAACAGTGGATTCGCTGGGAGAGCAAGAATGGCGAACAAATTAATCAGATCGCCAGTGTGATCGAAGAGATCAAAGCGAATCCCGATTCTCGCCGCATGATCGTGAGTGGATGGAATGTAGCGGATATCCAAGAACTCGTTAAAGGAACGCGTTCTGCACCGCCGCTCTGCCACACGATGTTTCAATTCAACGTGGTCAATGGCAAGCTTCATTGCCAACTCTATCAGCGCAGCGCAGACTTTTTTCTCGGTGTTCCATTTAACATCGCCTCGTACTCACTCCTTACTATGATGATCGCGCAGGTGACCGATTTGGAGCCGGGTGATTTTGTGCACACCTTTGGTGATGTGCATATCTATAATACCCATTTCGATCAGATGCACGAGCAGCTCTCACGCGAACCACGACCGTTACCGCAGATGAAACTCAATCCTGCGCGAAAGTCAGTATTCGATTTTGTTTATGAAGATTTTGAACTTATCGGTTACGAGCCGCATCCCCCGATTGTAGCACCGATTGCCGTGTAATCTTTGGTACACCAAAGAATTGTATTTGTTGCGTAATTTTTGTAAATAATAGGTGCTATTTTGAAAACCGACCTGATTTTAATGGCCGCTATCGGCGCAAACCGAGAAATCGGCAAAGAAAATCAGCTCATCTGGTCATTGCCTGCTGATCTACAGCACTTCCGTAAAACAACCGAGGGGAAGCCAGTGATCATGGGGCGCAAGACATTTGAATCGATCGGACGACTTCTGCCCAACCGCAAAAACATCATCCTCAGTAAAAACCCAGACTATCGGATTTTGGGTGCCGAAGTCGTCAATTCATTTGAAACAGCGGTGCATTTGGCACGCAATTTTAGCCGCGAAGTGTTTGTGATCGGTGGTGCTAAGATTTATGAATTGGCGCTTCCCTTTGCTTCACAGATGATCCTTACTCATGTTAAGGGTGTATTTCCGGGGGCTGATGCGTATTTTCCGGAAATCGATGAGGAGAAATGGAACATCATCGAGAGAGAGCATTATCCATCTGACTCAGAGAATAGCTACGCGTTTGATATCGTCAAATACGAACGAGCGTAATTCTACTTTTTCGGGTACAAGAGGTTAAAGCCTTTCGCAAAAGCATGCAGCGAAGCCACAATAATGTCGGGGCTACTGGCTTTGGCGCTCACCTTATTGCCGTCTGCATCACTCATTTCCATCTTTACTTTTACCAAAGCGTTTTCGCGACTGCTGGAAACATCTACGCTAAAGTCTTCTAGCATGGGCCAGAAGGCCGTCTGTTGGCTTACGGCAATCTGTAGTGCTTTAATAAGGGCATCTACTGGCCCCACACCATCGGCTTCAGCGGTCAATGGTGTACCGGCGAACTCGATGCTGATGCTGCCGTGTGGAGTACGACTGATGCCCCCGACGGACTCAAAATCCACAATCTGCATCGGATCATGAGGGATGGTGGTGTCTTCGATTGCTTCTTGCAAAATACTGAAGAGATCTCCGGTGCGAATCTCTTTGCCGCGCTTGATAAAGTTCTCCACTTCTAACGCGACGCCTTTCACAATCAGTTCTGCAGCATCGTACTTAAACTCATCTTTGAGTACAGTATGTAATTGCTGCTCTGTCGGCATCGTTTCAAAAACAACCGTTTCTTTGCTGCTATCACTCGCTTCGATACTGATCGATCCTGATGTGAGTAGTCGTTCGATTTCTTCGATATTCGGGTCAACCGAAGGCGGATCAGAGAAGCTGGCAATCGCGGCTTTGGGGTCTTTGAGTCCTGTTCCGGTCGCGACACAGACGATGGTGTCATCTGACGAAATCACCTGGCGCTCCAATAATCCCTCGAGCACAGCAATAGGAATCGCCCCTGATGGTTCGGTAAAGATCGATTCTTCTTTTGAAAGCAGTTTTTGCGCCGCCAGTATCTGTGTGTCATTCACTATGGCAGTATCACCTTTCGAATCGCGCAAGGCTCTAAGGGCCTTGATGTCGTCTTGTGGAACACCGATACCCACGGCGCTGGCGATGGTCTGCGGCTTTTCTACTTTCGTAAAGCGTTTTGCTCCTGTCTTAAACGCAGTACATACTGTATCAGAACCGGTCGGCTGCACGCCGATCATACTTGGCAGGCGATCGATGAGTCCTAGTTCGTGAAATTCCACAAAACCTTTCCAGACTCCAGAGATATTGGTGCCGCACCCGATCGGCACAATCACGACATCTGGCACCTTCCAGTGCAACTGTTCGATGATCTCATACGCGGTGGATTTAGCTCCTTCCGCTCGGAACGCGTAGTCCCCACCAAGATAATAGTTATTCCGTTTTGCCATTTCTTCGGCGAGCACAACACAATCGGCATATGTGCCACGCACCTGAATCAGCTGCCCGCCATAGCTGAGCGTCTGCGAGAGTTTTCCAATAGGCGTACCCTCGGGCACAAGAATATAGCAGGGGAGACCGGCTTGGCTCGAATAGGCCGCAACCGAGGCGGCCATGTTCCCGGTGCTTGCTACACAAACCCCGTTGGCCCCCATTTCAAGTGCTTTCGTGATTTCGACTAAACTACCGCGGTCTTTAAACACTCCGGTCGGATTCGCCCCTTCGTTTTTCACATACAAATGCTTGAGCCCCAGTTTGGCGCCAATCTTTTTCACGGCATATAGTGGTGTATCGCCTTCACGCAGACTGATGACTTTTGAACGGTCGGCGATCGGGTAAAAATCCAAATACTTTGCGGTCGAAAGAGGAGCATGCTCTAACAAAAACCGATTTAGGCGTGTGCCGATAAGCTCTAAATCCATTCCTACTTCCAGGGCATTATTACAGTCCAAGCAGGTGGTGCAGGTTTCTTGCTCATCCCATTCTTTGCCGCAGGCAACACATGTAATCGTGTAATATCGATCGTTCGTGCTCATCTCAAAAAAGACAGTACGCCCCATTGTGGCAAAATCGCACAGAAAAGCAAGGGCGAGGTTGCTCTTTTAGCCGAAATACGCGATACTGAATATGATGAGATGCGTTCTGCTTCTGTGGGCACTTTTCGCCGCACTGGTACTGCCTCAGCCATTGGTTTTGGCACAAGAGTTATCCGATGGTACGATCAGTATCGAAATCGCTGCCGAAGAAGAAAGCGCAGGAGCCTCCGCCAGTGCGACAAACGCAGCTCCGGTAAGCGTTCCCCAGTCGTGGAATATGGCATTATGGGCATTTGTCGTCGCTGTGTTGATTATATCATTTGCGGCAAGAGGGTCTTCTGAAAAATCACCGTCGAATCAAAACAAGCTTTCAGGACATGTTACGATGGATTTGGATAAAACATCAGATCAAAAATGAATAAAGCGATAACCGATCGGCTAAAAAAAATACGGGGCAAGCGGTGTTTGTCCGTTCACGACTTGACATCCGTCGATAATCTCACCGTTGCCGATTGTGAACTTATTTTTGAATTGGCACGTGAGTTTAAGAAATTAGGAACAGAAAAACTCGATCTACTCAAAGGCAAGTCTATCGCTCTCGCTTTTTTTGAAAGCAGTACCCGCACACAGAGCAGTTTTGATTGGGCGGCCAAGCAGTTGGGTGCAGATACAGTAGGGGTGGGCAGCGGTACAGCAGAAAAGAAAAAGGAATCCTATATCGATATCGCGCAAGTAATCGACGCTATGAATGCAGCAGCAGTCGTTATCCGCACAGAGTATTCGGGCCTGCCCGCACAAATCAGTAAATATACTAACGCCGCGATCATCAATGCAGGCGATGGTTGGCACGAACATCCGACTCAGGGCTTACTTGAGGCCATGACCGCGCTGGATGAATTTGGATCGCTAAAGGGAAAAGTCATCACGTTTGTGGGAGACATTCTCCATTCGCGTGTGTTCGGTTCTGCAGCCCGGATCTTCAAGAAACTAGGAGCTACGGTGCGCGTGGCAGCGCCACTGACGTTTATTCCGGAGAATGCCGAAAAAGTCTTTGGTGTAACAATCTATACCGATATTGAAGTGGCACTGAAAGGCGCGGATATTGTCGATGTCATCCGGGTACAAAACGAACGTGGCGCCACTGGCGAAATCTCTACCATCCGCGAATATTCCAAGGCCTACGGCATTTCAAAAGACCGTCTTAAGCTGGCGAAGCCGGGCGCCTTACTAATGCATGCTGGTCCTGTACAGCGCGATACCGACATCCACCATGCCCTGATGACGATTCCTGGATCTCGTATCCTCGCCATGGTCGAAAACGGCCTCGCTATTCGTAAGGCGCTTTTGTGGCTGCTGTGCACCGGAGAGCAAAAACCTTTCACACATATCTAAATGTCAGAGCAGATCCTCATTGCCGGCGGTAGAGTGGTCGACCCCGCGAGTAAGCGCGATGGTATATTTGATATGCTTATTCAGGACGGGAAGATAAAGCAAATCGGGAAGATAAAGGCTGAAGCGAACATGACCGTGATCGATGCAAAGAATAAAGTCGTCTGCCCAGGGTTGATTGATTTGCAGGTACACCTGCGCGAACCGGGGCGCGAAGACACGGAAACAATCGAGACTGGGTTAAAGGCGGCAATCGCGGGAGGGGTTACATCTGTCGTTTCGATGCCAAACTTGAACCCAGTGGCAGATAACCAGGCGATCATCGAATTCCAAATAAAACGCGCCAAAGAACTCGGCTTGGCGAACCTCTACCCCACGGCAGCTACGACCGTAGAACAAAAAGGCGAACGCCTTACGGAAGTGCGCGAGGTAAAACTGGCAGGGGCAGTAGCGATTACCGATGATGGCGCCGATGTGCAAAGCGCGGGTCTGCTCGAAAAAGCAATGAAATGGGCAAAAACCTTTGATATGCCGGTATTCTCGCATTGCGAAGAAGAGTCGCTTCACAACCATGGATTGATGCACGAAGGGGAGTGGAGTACGCGGCTTGGCTTACCGGGTGTTTCGGCAGAAGTCGAAGATTATGGTGTGTTCCGCAGTTTGCTATTGGCAGAACGATCTGGCGCTAAATTTCATGCCTTACATTGCTCGACCGCAAAAGGTTTGGCGATGATCGCAGCCGCAAAAAAGCGTAACAAAAACGTCACATCTGAAACCTGCCCTCAGTATTTTGCCCTAACCGATGCGGTATGCGCAGGCTACAACACGATGGCGAAGATGTATCCGCCGATCCGCAGTGAAGAGCACCGAGAGGCGGTCATCAAGCATTTGAAAGATGGCACGATCGACTGCATCTCGACCGACCACGCACCACACCTGCTTTCAGAAAAATTGAAACCTTTTGCTGAAGCGGCCTTTGGTAGTGTCGGAATCGAGACTTCACTAGCGCTTGGGCTCACGCATCTGGTGAACACGAAACATCTCACGCTTTCGCAACTGATCGAAAAGATGACGATCAACCCGGCTAAAGTGATTGGTGTGGAGTGCGGCACTTTAAAAATAGGTGCAGTCGCAGACGTGACGATCTTTGACCCCAAGCAAAGCTGGATAATCGATCCGGATGAATTTTACAGTAAAGGCAAGAACTGCGTGTTTAGCGGCATGAAAGTACAAGGAAGAGTTACAGATGTAGTGGTCGGCGGAAGATTGATTTTTCGGCAGCAGCAATTTGTCTCAGCCTAAGTATGGATATTTCTGAAACTCTCGGAATCTCGGAGCGGGATTTTGGCATTTACCGCCTGCTCAATGCGTATGGCGCCATGCCCGCGAGCACAATTGCGGCTCGCCTCAAAATGAACCGCACAACCGTATTTTCTGCATTACGCCGCCTGGTAGAGCGCGGCTTGGTTTGCGAAATACCCAAAAAAGGCGTGACCTGGTTTGCAGCGACTGATGCCGAGCAGATCCATCGCCAGGGCAAAGAGCAGCTGCAGAAAGAAACCGATCGGGTCCAGAGTTTGCATAAAGTCGTCGAGTTGCTCAACACTGAAAAAGGTACCGGCACAAATCGACCAAGTGTTACATTTTACGAAGGTGAAGATGGTATTGTCTCGCTATTTGCCCAATCACTTACGCTCAGCAAAGAGCAATGCGCATTTCTTACGCTCGAGCAGATGCCAGCGAAGATCCTGGCCTACTTGCAACAAGAGTACATCGAAGAAAAACTCAATCAAGATGTCCACTCTCGTGTGCTGATTCCCGATAGTCCGCGCGCACGCAAGTACCGCAAGCTCGATAAAGACGGGAATCGCGAAACTCGCCTAGTGCCCTCATCAGCCGAATTTCAAACGGAATACATCATCGCCGAAGACCATGTGGCTTTGGTCGATTTTCACCCACCGTGCATTGGCGTGCTTATCGAAAGCCCGCATATTGCTAAGACGATGCGCTCGGTGTTCGAGTTGGTGTGGAAGGGCGGAAAGCGGAAAATAGTCGCTCATCTAGATGCTTTGCTAATATGACGCAAATGGGGTGAGCTTTCTTAAATCCAAATATTTTGACCGTGTTCCGAGAATAAATCGCTAGGGCATGTTTTGATATCTCCCGCATCGATTTCAGCGACAGGCAAACACCCAAACAGTGAATTAGTAATCAGTACTTCATCTGCTCGCTGCAGATCAGCTACCATAAAATCTTGCTCTACATATTCGTAACCACTTGCCTGCACTTTGGCGACGAGCATTTTTTGCGCTGTGCCTGGCAGTACTTTTTCTGACTTTGCACCGATTAATTGATTTTCTCTCCGCATGACGATGTTAAAAACCGTACCTTCGGTCACGATTCCGTTTGTATCGGTAAAGATCGCATCAAAAGCACCGGCTTTTTCTGCTGCTTGTTTGCCAAGAATCATGGGGAGTAGGGAACTCGATTTTACTTCGGGCAATATCCTTTCCATCTCTCGTGAAATGAGTTTTACGCCACTGTGGTGCTTAGAGTAATCCGCCAATGGTGAGGCAGTAATAACCAGGATAGGATTTTTTGCTCCACTAAATTGATAGTCGTTTTCACCACGGGTTACGCTGATGCGCACGCGCGATTCCTTGAATCCATTTTTTTCTACCACTTCTTCTGCCCAGCTTTTCAACACTGCATCATGCCACGGAATTGGCAATTGCATTAAATTCGCAGATTTTCTGAGTCGCGCTAAATGTGAATCGATATCAAAGACTTCGCTTCCGCCGATCGTGCGCATGGTTTCGTAAATGCCATCGCCATATAAAAACCCATGGTCAAAAGGGGAGATGCGAGCATCTACTGTCGGGATGATTTTGCCATTCAAGCAGACGAATTTCATACTCAAAAATCATGTATTGTAGCCGTATGATTGTACTCGGATTTCGTTTTTGTAGCAAAAACGGAAACTCAAGGAGAAGTTTCCATTGTTCGCTGCGCCATGCTCCGGCATAATAAGTTGCGATGAAGCATGTTCTCGTTCTCGACATCGAAGCCACCGGGTTAGACGCGGAATCATCCGGACTGCTAGAGCTTTCTGCCGTACGCCTTTCGGCCGACTTTAAAAAAGAAACGGCAGTCTTCGACGAACTTGTGAATCCCAAGCAAGAGATTCCTCCGTTTATCGAGCGGTTGACAGGAATCAGCAACGAGATGGTCGAAGACGCAGCTTCTCTGGAAGAAATCCGTGATAAATTCCATAAATTTCTAAAACCCGGCGATATTATTTGCGGGCACAATATTATGTTCGACGTAAACTTTCTATTGAGTAAAGATTTTAAGGTTCCCAACAACACGCTCGATACTTTTTCGCTCGCGCAGATCATCTTGCCAGATGAAGCGAGCTACTCGCTTGAGGTGCTTACAGAGAAGTATGAGATCGAACACAAAAACGCACACCGCGCGCTGGCTGATGTCGAGGCAAATGCTGAATTATTGCGGATCCTTGTTGATGAAGTCCAAAAGTTCGATGCAGAATTGCTAGAAAAATTCTCAGAAATCCTCCAGAAGTCTGATTGGATCGGTAGCCAACTTATCCGCCAGGCGATTGAAGAACAGAAAAAACCAAAGAAGAAAGCGGCAAGCAATGCACAGCTGACAATCTTCGATTTCGAAGATACTACTGGGCCGGTACCGGTAATTCCTATAGCCGAAATTGAAAATATTTCTCGCGAATTAACAGCCGTGGAGAACTCCGCTGCTCAGCAGATTGAAAACGAGATGCGGCAAGGCGGAGAAATACTTTTCTCTTTGCCGATGGACACCTCGCAGATTCTCGTTGCAAACGCGGCTGCGAAACAATTCCATACGCGTCGCAATGAGTCGGTGGCAGTTGCGATGCCAAAGATTTACGGGCACACAACTCCACCAGGGCTCTTTCGCTATACTTCACCCGGTGGAATTATTTGTGAGACCGAATTCCGCAATTGGCTCGAGAAAAAATCCACACTCGATGAATCAGATACTATTGTCGCCCTCAAATTCGAGCGCGAGAAATTTTATGGAAATTCGCTTGCTGTGCAAGATTTCCCCGCAGTCTATGCCGAACGTCAGATTGTAAAAACCTGGCTCAGCGAAGATCACACCCGCTGTAAAAGTGATTGCCCGGCA
This sequence comes from uncultured Candidatus Peribacteria bacterium, assembly GCA_964558715.1. Classification (GTDB taxonomy): domain Bacteria; phylum Patescibacteriota; class Gracilibacteria; order CAIRYL01; genus JBGSOV01. The sequence continues at coordinate 29,816 of CAZLFD010000004.1, forward strand.
AAGAAAGTATATCTCGAAGCACCTAGTAAAAAACTCTTTTTCTGTGATTATTCCGATATCGCCAATTGTCCCGCGCAACATGTGATTTTGCTCAAGAGCGACTCTCTCATCAAACACGTCGATTCGTTTTCACGCGAGCGTTTTTTTGTAAATCAACTAGAAAAATTTCTCGAAAAAAATGCAGATACCCATGCCAATTTTGTCGATGGTGCACTCTTCGGCATTGGCCTGCTTAAGCGCTTTGTACGAGAACAAGTCGGTGAAAGCCCCTATCGTAAGAATCTGGTTTTCGACGAATCTATCATTGCCACGCCAGATATCACCAATCTGGCAGAAGGTTTTCGTGTTGCCAGCGCAGAAGTGCAAAAACTCTTTCCTGACCAGCGTGAAGCAGCAGAGAATTTTGCAGCTCTCGCCGAGCTTGTCTCGGCACCTGTCACCGAAAACGAATGCCGCTTTGCTACCATTGCCGAAGATGATGAACTGACCTTCACCAAAGCGCCACAGTCGTTGCAAGACAAGCTTGAAGTGATGCTGGCAAATAAGGAAGCCCGAGCCTTTGTTGGAAATGTATTTTTGAAAAAAGGTGGTCGCTGTGTTTTTGGTTCCGATTTAGCAGCGCCAGAGCGCCAGTTCATCATAAATTCTGACTTTGATTTCGCCAAAAACTCACTCGTGCTGGTGCCAGAATCAGGGGGAAACACCAAATCTGCCGATCACCAGACTACAGTCGATTTTATGCGACAGTTACTGCCAAAGTGCCCGGGCAATCTATTGGCTCTATTCCCTAATTCGGCTTTTGGCGAAAAATTCATCACCGATATCAGTGCAACAGCAGAGGAAAATGGCTTTTCCTTGCTCTCTGCTTCTGGTGGTTCTACCGGAAAACTGCGTGCCCAATTGGCGCGCTCTGAAAAGACGATTCTCGTAGCTAGTGCCAGTAACATCAAACGCATCGATTTTCGCACAGTCAGTTTTGCAGGCTGTGTGCAACATCGTCTCTTTTTCGACCCACCGCCAGACCCAGCAACAGCAGCACAAAATGCAGGTGTCTCTGACGAATTTTTAGAATACGCCCTGCCACGCGCTGTGCAGCGTTTTTCACGGATTTTTGGTAACTTGTTAGCAGGTAAAAAACCGTTTTTTTGGACGAACCTTGATGCCCATTTTCAGCGCAAAGGCGGCTTTGCCGATGAGTTTTTGCGTGCTTTACCGAGTTCGGTCCCGATTGTGCAAAAATCGGTAAATGAGATGAATGATGACATTCTGCTATTTTTGCGAGAGCATGAGTAATCCCCTACATGTAGGCATTCTCGCGAGTACGAATGGCACGATCCTTCCGGCGATTCTCGAAAGCGAATTGCCCGATGTCATTTTTTCTGTTCTCGTCACAAATAGAGCGGGATGTGGCGCACAACAAAAAGCGGCCGCCGCCGCAATACCTACAATCGCTATCGAATCGAGCGGAAAATCGCGAGAAGAGTGGGATGCAGCTTGCGTCAACGTGCTGCACAAATACCAGGTTGATCTGGTTATCCTTGTCGGGTTTATGCAGATTTTATCAGGAGAGTTTATCCGTACTTTTCCCGGTAGAATTTTGAATGTGCATCCCTCGCTCCTCCCCAAATTCGCCGGTGGAATGAACTTAGATGTTCACGCGGCCGTGCTCGAAGCGGGTGAAAAAAAGACCGGCGCGACGATTCATCTTGTCACGGAAGATCTAGATGCTGGCCCGATTGTACTGCAGCAAGGCATTCCCATACGACCGGATGATACCGTGGAATCGATAAAATCGCGCGTGCAGCAATTGGAGGGCCGGCTTTATCCGCAGGCGATTGAAATGATGCAACAGCGGCTGCAATCCCATTGAGAAATGGTTACAATCGCAATATGAAGATTCCGCTTAAAACTCCACTTGATAGAAAAGTACTGGCGACGACTGATGAGCGCATCAAACTGCTCCGCGAAATCGGTATTATCACAGTGGGGGATTTGTTGATGTATTTTCCACGGACGCACGAAGACCTGAGCGCGCCGACGAATTTGGCAGAATTACGGGCAGACGAGAAGAATCTGCTGCGAGGAAAGTTTATCCGTGTTTGGAAAGAAACGACCGCAAACCGCAAAATATTAGTAAAAGCCATGTTCGAAGAGCAGCAAGGCGGGCTAGTGGAATGTGTCTGGTTTAATAATCCCACAATTGAAAAAAGGATTCCGCTTAAGCGAGACGTACTGATTACTGCGCGTGCTAAGCTTGCTTTTGGCAAGCTTAGCCTGCAATCACCCGAGTTTGAACTGGCAGGCGAGGGTGTGCACCTTGGTCGTATTGCCCCTGTGTATCGCGAGCACGGAGCCTTGAAATCGACCTGGTTCCGGCAAAAGATCTATGAACTCATCGAACATACCGAAAAAATACCCGAGATGCTCCCCGAGAACATTCGCACTGCGCAGCAGTTGGTGCCTCGAGACCAGGCAATCAAAGAGATTCATTTTCCGACCGATCAAGCGGTACTCGAAGCCGGTAAACGTACGATTGCTTTTGAAGAGATATTTCTCATCCAACTAGTCGGTTTACGGCGCAAGCAAAAGTGGCAGGCCGAGAGCGGTGGGAATGCCTTGCAGATTCCGCTGAATGCAGCACTCATGAAAGATTTTTTTACGACGCTGCCGTTTACTCCGACCGATTCGCAGAAAATCGCTATTTTCGAGATATTGAAAGATTTTGAAGAGCCGCACGCGATGCTGCGCCTGCTTGAAGGTGATGTGGGTTCAGGAAAGACGCTTGTCGCGGTTGCGGCGGCGATTCCGGTACTAAAGGCTAGCGCGCAGGTAGCTGTTATTGCCCCAACCGAAATCCTTGCTCAGCAGCACGCAAGAGGGATTCAAAAGCTGATGGAGACCTATGACTCCAGTATCCGAGTCGAGCTCCTGACCGGTTCGATAAAAGGCAAACCTCGTGAAGAAATTTTGACGGCAACACGACAGGGGAAGGTGCATATTCTTGTTGGAACGCACGCTTTGCTTGAAGAAAATGTGATTTTTCATCGCCTGGGGTTTGTGGTAATCGATGAACAACATCGGTTTGGCGTGAACCAGCGTGAACGATTGATCGAAAAAGGTGCTCCGCATGTATTGCAGATGACGGCAACACCGATTCCACGCACCTTGGCGATTGTCGCTTTTGGCGATCAAGATCTTTCGGTACTGCTCGAGATGCCGCCCGGGCGCAAAGAAATCATTACAAAAGTCGTTCCACCGAGCGGTCGCCAACAGATCGAGCGTTTTATCGAAAGCGAAGTCGCCAAAGGGCGCCAAGCCTTTGTTATCTGCCCTTTGGTAGAAGAATCGGAAAAGCTCGAAGTAAAGGCCGCGACTGATGAGTTTAGCAGGCTTGAAACCGTATTCCCCAAACTCAAGCTTGGTCTGGTTCATGGTCGCATGAAGCCAAAAGAGAAAGATAAGATGATGCGCCGTTTTCAGGAAAAAGAGATCGATGTACTTGTTTCTACGGCGGTAGTCGAGGTTGGAGTCGATATTCCCAATGCGACGATAATGCTGATCGAAGGCGCAGAACGTTTTGGTCTGGCGCAGCTTCATCAGTTCCGCGGGCGAGTGGGGAGGGGAGGGAACCAATCATATTGCTTCCTTTTTCCGACCGAACGGGTGACCGACCGACTCAAGGCGATGGAAAACGAATCGTGCGGATTTCGCTTGGCAGAAGTTGATTTGCACTTGCGGGGCCCGGGGCAGATGTATGGCCTGCGCCAGTCGGGTATACCTGATTTACGTCTCGGCGATATTTTTGACCCACGCACCGTTTCTGCGGCACGTAAAGCGGCAGAAGAGTTTTTGGAGCAGGAAGATATCACCAAATTTCCGTTGCTCGCAAAAGAGCTGCAAAAATTTGAGGACGGCGCCAACGTCTAGAGGGGCGGATTAGCCACTACTTTTAAGATATATTTGTCAGATATAATCGCTAAATCTTATGTATGGGAGCCATTAATCTCTAGATTCCTATTTTTTGCTTGCAATACTTTTGGAAATATTTAAAATGCTTGCCAATTTCATAATATTAATTTCCAATTACAATGCTCAAAGCACGAGACGATTCCGCGGCGGGATTTGAATTACCAGATAAATATGCGGTGGAGCCATCACCATCAACAGCTGATGGGAATCAATTCAACCCCTTATGGCATGATAGCTATGTCACAAATGAATATTTAGAATGGCAACTCGGCTTACCAATTGATGTTGATCCAGTTATTACATCTGGAAGATTGTTTGACAACACAAAGAGACCAGCTAATCTTGATACGACATTAGAAGAACAGGCTTTTGAAAGATATGTCGAAAAACTATGTGCTATGAGTGCTGCTGAGCTTCGAAATATAGCATTGAACGGTGAAGTGAATCTAACCGCGATTCTGATAGGTGCGATTAGCAGAAGGCGAAAGCACTTTCTTGAAATCACCAGCGCACGTGATAATCTTAATACAAGACAAAATTCGATTTAACTATGCACAATAAAAATTGTGCAAAGTTTTAAAACGCTCTCTGAAGATAGTTATGTTTTCTTTCCTTAATATCCCATTCGCTCAAGCTCTTGTTTTTCTTTTGTCGCTTCAGGATTCGTCGGGCTAATGCTTAAAATCTTTTCAAAGGCTTGTTTGGCGCCAGAAAAGTTTCGTACAGCTAAATAACTATCTGCCAAGAAAAATTGATACTCCACGTTGCGCGGTGATAAACGAATGGCTTTTTCGAAGGCGGCGATAGCTTTGGGTATATCACCGGAGAAAAAGAGCGATTGGCCCAGATTGGCGTGGCGCTCTGGATTTTTTGAATCGATTTCGGTGGCTAGTTGAAACGCCGCGACAGAATCTTCAATCCGCATCGGGTCTTTTTGCTCGAGAATCGCTAATGCAAAGTTGGTGAGCAGTGAGGCGTCGCGTGGCTTGGTTTGAATGGCTTTGCGGTAGAGGCTTTCAGCCTTGCGGAACTCACCAGATTGCAAGTAGACAAAGGCGAGATGAGTGCTAGCATCAAAATGGTCTTCCTGCCATGAGAGGATGCGAATCAGGATTTTTTTTGCTTCATTAAAGTCTTTGCGGGCGATTAGCGCGTCGACACGACGCAGAAGCGTAATGATTGATTGCGGGGTTATATCGTCAATCTGGGTATCGCTTGTTGCTTCGTAGGCTTCTTCTCGTATTTGTTCTTCCTCTGCTTCTTCCCTTGATGAATCTTCTGTGCCTGCACTCTCTTCTATATCTTCGCTTCTTGTATCTTCTATAATCTCATCATCTTGCATTGGATTATCAACCACAAACGGGTAGATTTCTTCTTCATGGCGTAGTTCTGCTTCGATTGACGCGATGTCTTGCTTTGTATCTTGTTCCTTTTTTTCACCGAAATAACGAGAAAAAAGCACATGCTCTTTCAGGGATTTTGTCGAACCAAAGAATGTGGCGGCTGCATCTGCCTCGGCGAGCGGCTCTTTGCGGGTAAACCATTTTTTGCGAAGTTCAGCCCACTGAGCGCGCCGCTTGATCCCCCAACGGATAATGCGATATCCAACTACTCCTGCAATCCCTGCAAGTGAGAGGTAAAAGAAGCCGAGTGAAAGAACTAGTATTACGTCCATAATCAATGTGTAATCAAGTGAGATAATCCCCCATTTTCAAAAAAATGTCCAGCCTTATGGCAAAGAAAACAGCAGGTGCTCCATGAGCAGTTTTCGATTTGCATTTGCCGCCAGGCCGCGCCGTGTACTTTCTGTTTCGGCAAGAATTTGTAGAACGGTTGTGATGTGGATTTTCTGAGCAATATCTAGTTCTTTTTTCATCACCTTTTCCACAAGAATACTACGCAGAAAGCGAGTGAGGTTTTGTAAAAAAATAAGACAGTTTTCCGCCTGATCGGCTTCGGCAAGTTCGGCTGCCAATGCGCTTTTCTGGCTTCCGGGTGCAAAGAAGGCGCGAGAGATACGTTGAAACCACTCGCGTTCATCATCATAGAATTCGGGATCGGCCAAAAAGTGGTGGATGATTTCGCTCCGGCCTTGGGCTATTGTAAGCATTTCTTGCTGCTCGGCTGATTCGACACCTTGTAAATCAAGAAATTCCGCCAGCCTTTTACGCGGCACAAGCCCGAATCGAAGAATCTGGCAACGCGAAACAATCGTCTCTGACAAGTTCTGCTCATGAGTCACAGTAAGTACAAAAATCGTCTGCGGAGGTGGTTCTTCAAGTGTTTTCAAGAGAGCATTTGCTGCCTCACTGGTCATCCGATCAGCATTTCGGATAATCCCGACCTTCCATTTTGCAGAGCTAGAATTGCAGAACGGCCTCAGAAAACTATGGATATCACGCACGCCAATCGTATTCGAACGTCGCGGTGATTCGCCATCGACTCCGGTACGGTGCTTCTGCTCAAAATTTGAAGTGAGTGAAATGATGTCCCAATCTTCAAGTTTACCGGCTTGCCATAAATCGCCGAGAAGAATCACGTCAGGGCTGATATTCTTGTCGATCTCTCGCTGCATCGAGATATCACTTTGATTGAGAAGCTTAGCAAAATCCTTCGCGATTCGAAATTTGCTAATATCGCGAGGGCCTACAAAAAGAAAGGCGTTGGGTAATATGTCTCGCGTCGCCATCTTCTCGAGAAAAGCACAGTTTGCATCGTGGCCGAGGATTTTTGAATGCCATTTCATTGCGCAACCAGTATGCGATTTTTATCGGGCTATTGCAAAAGTAAGGGCAGTATATTGCTTGCCGATTTGCGTTCAACAGTGCGGATCTGCTGAAAATCTCTGGTAGATTTTTTTTGAATCACAATACATGAGGAGGCTATTTTTTTTGTGGATGCGGTTTCTGCAATGATATGATCCGATAAACCTCGGTCCTCGAAAAATGAACGAATCTTCGGAGCAGCTGAGAGTGCCAAAAAAGGCGTATTTTCAAGTAGCGCGAGCAAATTGCCGTGCAGACGTGAAGATATGACCAGGCGGCTATTTGAAATCTCTTTTCGCAGCGTGCCAATATCACCTAACATAACGATTGGAACACCGCTTTTATGAGCAAAATTTGTATCCAATGAATCCATTACAGCACACCTGATTGGTTTTGGCAGAGCTTTTTCTTTGCATAATTTTTTTATTCTTTTGCTACTCATCTTTCCATCACCACGAATCATCAAAAGAGTACCTTTTTTACTTTTTGGTGCCGATAACTTGCGCAATAGAAATACCGCATCGGTGGCAATTATAATGCGCTCGTTTGGAATACCTAGTTTTACCAACATTTTTTGTGATGCCTGGTCGCGCACCGAAATAAATCGTGCACCAAGAAAGGCCTTTCGCGCATGTTTTCGTGCCGATTCTGTAACGAGTGGGCCGACTGAATTGGCAATGATGATATATTTTTTTTGAAACCTTCGTGCCCACCAAACGTAATATGACCACAAGAGTGGTGCTTTTGCTTCTCGGTCTTGAAATAAGCCTCCTCCACCGTAAATGACGAGATCGGTAGCTCGCAACGCAAGAAGAAAGCGGAAAAAACTCGTCAATTTTAAAAATGAACGGAGGCCGAACGGAGGCCGAGGAACCGACGCTACACTGTGTTCTTGCATAGTGAACCGGGGATTTGCAGAAACGACGGTGGTTTCAAAATCCGTCTTTTTAAGAGCGCTGATCAGACCTGCACAGATAGCTTCATCACCCCAGTTAATGCCTCCGTAGTTGCCGAATAGTAGGAGCTTCTTCATAGCTTCATGGTATCAAAAAAGTGCCTCCAACGAGTCACTTTCTCTATTCATCAAATAACTAAACAGCCTATTCCTTTTTCTCTTCTGGTTCTTCGGCAGGAGCCTCTTCATTTTTTACCTCTTCTTTCAGTGCTTCCGGAGCCTCTTCAACTTCAGGGGCAACTTCTGCTTCCGGCGTAGACTCTGCTTCCGAGGTAGCAGTGGCATCTTCCTCCTTTTGATGCTCAACTGCTTCCGCGACTTCCTCTTCAGTAATCTCGTGCGGTTGCATCGATTTTAACTCTTCTTCAGTAAAGAAGCGCTCTTTGAGACGTGCTGCTTTTCCGCGGAGATTACGCATAAAATAAAGCTTACCGCGGCGGACTTTTGCCTCCTTAACGAGTTCGATTTTTTCGACCAGTGGTGAGTGCACCGGAAAGACCTGTTCTACACCGATTCCGCCAACGATTTTACGGACCGTGATGGTAGCAGAAAGACTCCCCTGATTACGTACCTGGATAACCAGACCATCAAAAATCTGTACACGTTCTTTATCACCTTCGCGGATTTTACGATGTACACGTACGGTTTGCCCCGCGCGAAACTCGGCACCCACCTTTTTCTTGTTCTCCTGGCGGAGGTCTTCGATTCTAACAGTCATAAAAGTAGATAAATCAAGAGCTTAAGAACTCTTCGGTAACCTTTTCGAGTTTATTGGCCAGAATAAGGTTGTTCTCGTTTTTGAGGAGGTCAATGGCGAATTTGTCGTTGCACTCGAGGCGGTAGACAAAATCCTCTCTCGAAAAGACGGAATAATGAATCTCTTGCTTGAGTTCACTCGCGAGTTCCCGAGAAAGATAGTCGGATAACTTATTCTTGTCAAGGTTTCCTACTGCTACAAGATCGACTTTACTCGATAAATTTACAAATGTGCCAGTAAGCACCAAAAGATCAAGTTTTCCCATCCGTTGGATTTTCTTCAAGACTTTAAGGCTCACACTTTCCGATTTTTGGAAGATAGAGCGTAATTCAGTCAAGACGGGAAACTTAGGGTTGATTCTGTAGTATTTTTTTCGTTCGCGAGTCTTACTTGTTAACAAGCCGATTTTTTCGAGATTCTCTAATTCACGGCGGATGGAGTTGATCTGTTCATCGAGGTCACGGGTCAACTCGCGGACAAAATATTCTTTCCCCTCAGAAGAAAGTAAATAGATGCGTAAGAGTTTTACGCGAGTGGTGGAAGAAAAGAGTGCCTTTAGCATTCGAGAATCTGTGAAAAAAGCGTACTAAATATTTACTCATTTGCGGTTTTTGGTCAAGCTTTTTCTTTGAAAAAAGAGTTTTATCGTTTATATATAGCCAAAAAAAAGAATCACTTTTTTATCCAATCCTGAGAATCTTTTTATATATACTGTATAAATAATGTATTCATCTTTGATTCTTCTTTTCTTTCACAATCCGGTATACTAGTAAATACTAAAGTATGGAATATTATGAACGAAACGAGGATCAATATTTGTTACGGTAAGCACTGTTGTCGCAGCGCTCCCTCTTTAGTGCGTGCTGCAACTGACAGAGTGCGTGCACTGCATCATGCAGATGAGATTAAAATTGAGCAGTGTGGTTGTTTGGGCGAATGTCAAAAAGGGCCGAATATCCGAATTGAATCGAAAGGAGAAAGTGTCTTGCACCTTGGTATGACCTCGCACAAACTCACAAATAGAATCGATGAGCTTGCCGGTAAAAAGCCGATCATCATTCCCGGAAAAGCCAAGCAATCTGTTAACGACCTCTTGAAAGGTGGTTTCTGATCTCAATATGTTCTTTCGCCAAATCGCTGTAGGCCCGATGCAAAATTTCTCGTATCTGATAGGATGCGATAACACAAAGGATGCTGCTGTTATTGATTGCGGTTTTGAGCCAGAGATGATTTTGTGTGAAGCAGAGACTAATGGCTATAAAATCACTAAAATATTGCTGACACATGTGCACTACGACCACTCTAGCGCTGCAGAAAGGTTGTCGGAATTGACCGGTGCACCGATTTTTATGAATCCGGAGAGTGTGTGGAAACGCGGAGAAAACCCTACACGTGGCTATTGGGTGATTCCACAAGTCTCGCAGCCGATCGGCGCCGGTGAATCAATTTCCATTGGAAAACTGCAAGGAGAAATTATCGCTTCGCCAGGGCATCAACGCGACCATTTAATGTTTCTCTTCGACCCGTATCTACTCGCCGGGGATACACTTTTTATCGACGGCTGCGGTCGTACTGATTTACCCGATTCTGATCCCGAGGCGATGCAAGAGGCACTCAAAATCATAGCCACTAAACTCCCCGACCATCTCATCGTTTGCCCAGGGCACGATTACGGATCAGTACCGACGCGATCTTTAGGTGAAGAAAAGCTGAGTAATCCGAATCTGAGATTCTAGCGGATTATTTTCACTCACATAACCAAACCGTAATAAAACTCGCACGCATCATTGGCTTCGTGCTGTTCTAGGTTTGAAGAATTGGTCTTTAGGCAATCTTGTTCTGAGTTCTTCGATTATTCCTGAGACAATTGTTTGGAGCAAGGTTTCGTACTGTTGCTCCAGCATTTTTATGTTGAAATCCACCGAAAATATAATTTTATAGATGCATGCTTTGTTTCGAAAATCGATTTGTACATCCGTTTCAACTACCTCATGCGTAAAATCGGGGTTTGGTTGCATAGCTAAATCGGACTGAAGCTTCAAGGAGGCACTAAGAGCATCTTGTATTTTTAATCTCAACAGCTGTGAAAGCTGATTTGTATGATCTGAAAAAGTCTCCCCATTCATCATATCGTGTTCCTGGAAGCCACTTATTTCTCCACAGATATTTGTGTGGTCACCAATTATCACCGAACGAAAGCCCACCTCGCAATTCATAGCTCATCAAAAATTGTAATATATTTATAGTTTTAAATTGTAGTATTGTCAATCCTATTTCGCAAAATCTTTGGCAGACTTCAAAAAGCCTGCAAAAAGCGGATGTGGGCGCTGTGGGCGACTGAGAAATTCGGGATGGAATTGTGAGCCAAGCATAAACGGATGATCGGTGATTTCAACGATTTCTACCAGTCTTCCATCTGGCGAAAGACCAGAGAAAGTAAATCCGTTCTTTTCAAATTGTTTTTGGTATTCGGTATTGAACTCATAGCGATGACGATGACGCTCTGAGATGCTTCCCTTTTGATAGCATTCGTGAGCAAGCGTACCTTTCTTGACTTTGCACGGCCATGCACCCAGGCGAAGCGTGCCACCTTTTTTGACGCTTTCTGACTGACCGGATAAAAAATGGATGATTTTTTGCTTGGCATGCGGTGAAAATTCTTCACTCGTGGCAGTTTTAATATCGAGCACGTTGCGGGCAAACTCGATCGCCATGATCTGTGAACCAAGACATAATCCTAAATACGGAACCTTGTTTTCACGAGCATATTTGGCAATAGTAATCTTCCCTTCTATGCCGCGCGTGCCAAAGCCACCTGGCACAACAAATCCGGCAACAGATTCTACTTTTGCCCACTCCTTCTTCACACCCTTCTCGATTTTTTCGGTATCGATCCACACGATCTCTACTTTGCGGTCGACAGCGTATGCGGCGAACTTTGTCGATTCAATCACCGAGAGATAGGCATCTTCAAGGCCATTGTATTTTCCGGCCATACCGATGCGAATCACCTTTTCCGCATTCTTGATCTTTGCGATCAGCTTTCTCCAATCCCCCATCTTGCTTTTTATCTTTGGTAGATGCAGCTCGCGTTCGAGTACGGCAGCAATATTTTGCTCCTCAAAAATCAGTGGTACTTCGTAAATACTCGAAACCGTTGGTGCAGCAATAACGGCATCTTCGCGCGTATTACAGAATTTAGCGATTTTAAATAGCAGCTCTTGTGGAATCTGTTGGTCGGCGCGGGCAATGATGATTTCGGGCTGAATACCGGCGCGGCGGATATCGCGTACCGATAGCTGGGTGGGTTTGGTCTTCAGCTCTTTTGGCCCGGCGAGATAGGGCAAAAGCGTAAGGTGAACCGAGATCGCGTTCTCTTTTCCTTTCTCTTGGCGAATCTGGCGAATAGCCTCTAAAAACGGTTCGCCCTCGATATCGCCTACCGTGCCACCGATCTCAACTACCAGTATTTCTGCTTTATTCGCTACTGCGGCCGCATAAATGCGTGCTTTGATCTCATCGACGATATGCGGAACCACCTGAATCGTTCCGCCTAAAAAGTCGCCTTTGCGTTCGCGATCGAGTACTTCGCGATAGACTTTACCGGTGGTCACCGTTGAAAACTTGGTGATGTTTTCGTCGATGAAACGCTCGTAATGGCCAAGGTCTAAATCTGTCTCGGCTCCATCATCTGTTACAAAAACCTCGCCGTGTTGAAACGGTGACATCGTGCCAGGGTCTACGTTTAAATAGGGATCGAGTTTTTGAATCGAAACCTTGAACCCAGCTGACTTGAGTATTTTGGCGATGGAGGCGGAGGCAATGCCCTTACCTAGGGAGCTACAAACGCCACCAGTAACAAATACGAACTTTGGCACAAGCAGAGCCTACAGCAAAACAAAGGTCAGCGCAAAACAATTTGTATCGCGTTTTTTCTGCTTAGAATTTCTGGCATACTCAAGGCAAAATGAATCTTTGGCAATCACAACAATGGCAACAGCTCCAATCCTCACTTGGGCATCGTGTGTTCCGTGCTGAGGGAATTCTGGTACTCGAAAAGAAGCTACCGGGAAATCTCTGTTATTTTGAGATTCAGCGCGCCTCCCCTACTCCGAATACCTGGAACAAGATCAAGGCGGAAGCGAAAAAACGCAAAGCAATTTTTTGTCGCATTTCTCCTGAGAGAGGCTCTCTTCCTCCAGATATCAAACAGGCACTTCCCTCCCCTGAAGAGCATTTTCCTCCGGCATCACGGATAATCGAACTCGCGCCAACGGAAGATGCAATCCGAGCTCGTTTTTCACAAACCGGCCGACGACATTTGCGCGCTGCGGAAAAAGCGGAACACACTATATCTCTTTCCAGCGATGTTAGCAGGTATGCGGAGCTGGCAAAAATCACTGCCAAGCGCGACGGATTTGGTGTGCATGGTGCGGCATATTTTCAGATGGTGCTAGATACTTTTGCTGACAACGGCTTTCTTTTGGTGATTAAAAAAGATGGTGAATGGCTGGCCGCAGGAATCTTTCTGATTTGCAATGGAACCTGCACCTACTATTACGGCGCGAGTGGCAATGCAAATCGTGAGTTGCAACCGGCGACACTATTGCAGTGGGAAGCGATGAAAATCGCCAAGGCGCGGGGTTGTACTACATTCGATCTATTCGGCATTGCGCCGGAAAATCAACCGCAGCATCGATTAGCAGGAGTATCGCGCTTCAAACATAAATTTGGCGGAGAAGTCATCGAGTACTATCCAGAATCGATTATTGTGTTTCGACCACTGGCTTATCGATTACTACGCATAGCAAAACGGATTCGCTCTTTCTTGCGCTGATGCGACCACACAAAATACCTGTCGACATTGCCGATATTTTTTTGGCTTGTACGCTAGAAGGGGTAGTCTTTTGGCGCGCAGGAGATGTGTGGTGTTTTGCAGCAAATCCGAAACGGCGAATAACAGGTTCTGAATGGGAGGTGCAGGAAGCAATTGACGAATTGACCTCACTACAGAAAAAACCGATTTCAGATTTGCCACTTGCACTGCCTTTTGGTTTTGGCTTTTTTTCGTACGACTTTGGCCGAGAATCTCTTGGAGTAAGGGGCAGAAAGGATTACAAAACTCCTCTGTTGCAATGGAATCTGTACGACTCGCTCGCCTGGGGTGAGCTCGGCAGTGGTGTCAGCTATTGTATCGGCGATGCAGAAATATTTACGGTGTCAAACCATACCCAAAAAGAGCGCTATTCACTCTCTTCGTTTTCTTCATTGCACGATAAGTCGCTTTGGCAAGAAGGTTTCACTCAGGTGCAAAAAGATATTCATGCCGGAGAGATATATCAGCTTAATCTCGGCCGCCAATTTTCCGCGGATTTTTCCGGCAATCCAAGACAAGTGTTTCTCGATCTTTTTGCAAGCAATCCGGCAAAATATGCCGTATTTTTACAGGGAGACAGTTTCGAAATACTTTCGATGAGCCCAGAGCTGTTTCTCTGCTTTCAGGATAATTCGGTCACTACCGAGCCGATCAAAGGCACGCGTAAGCGTGGAAAAGATACTGAAGAAGACGAAGCAAATAAAATCGCTCTACTGGCTTCAGAAAAAGAGTCTGCCGAATTACTGATGATTACCGATCTGCTGCGTAATGACCTGTCGCAAACTTGTCTTGCTGGAACCATTATCGTCGAAGAAGTGCGTGCCCTGCAGCAGAATCCGACTGTGTGGCACACATATTCTCGCATCCGCGGAGAACGAAAACCGCAGAGTTCTATCGCAGATACGCTTTTCTCTTGCCTACCCGGAGGATCGGTTTCGGGCTGCCCAAAAAAGCGCGCCTGTGAAATTATCGAACACGTCGAGCCACATGCACGCGGTATTTTTTGCGGCTCGATAGGCTACTTGGATGCTGCTGGAAATGGTGAATTCTCGATTTTGATTCGTACGCTGCTGCGGCACCAAGAACAGCTTTATTTTCAGGCAGCTGGGGGTATTACGGCGTATTCCGAAGCAGAGCGCGAAGCAGAAGAACTGAATGAGAAGTGTGCGGCGTTTTTTCGATTAAGAGAGATGATCTTTTGATAGCGAACCTGCTTAATGATTCTACCCTTTACATTTCCCATCAGAAACACACCTTTTGCAGATAACAGAGGAATCCAGAAAACCCCATTAATCCCCATTATCAGGGCGAAGAAAACACAATCTTAAACCTTCTTCGCTTTTCTAAGTACACCAAAGAGCTGCCACTTGGCGTTGAGAATCGCACCGAATGCCAAGACAAAGACGATAAATTTGATAAGCCATCCAATAATCGGCAGCAAGCTAAGTAAGAAAAGAAGAATGCTCCCGAGTACGAATGAACCTAATAAATGGCGGAAATCCGGTTTTTTTGTGCTCGGAAAGAAAAAGGCGCCCAGTGCGAGCCCGTCAATAATGCAGACGAAAATCAATGTCGCCAAATACGCAAACAGCAATATAAAGCCGATCGGCAACCCGACAAATGTCACCATCAGGATAATACTGAGGATAGGAATCAAGATGATACTGAGAATGCCAATACCAAAATTTACAAAGGGTTTTGTGCGCACCGAGTCAGAAAAATCTTTCCAGAAAGGCTGCAACAGATACATGAGTAACGCACCAATAAGCAGTGAGGAAAGCAGCATGACAAAGCTAAATCCGTCGAAGAGCTGCTTGGCACGATGCTCGAATGAATGTGGTGAGCCAGTCATTTTGCTCTCGGTCGCATATATCTCGCCTCCGACCTTTTCTGGGGTTATGGTGCTTTTTCCTTTTGTCGAGAGATTCCCTTGAATAAAACCACCACCTTCGATTTTCACTTCACGAGCATTGATTTCGGCATTTCCTCCGATTTCGGCTTTAATATGCACACGATCGGCATTGATTATAATGTCTCCCTCAATCGGTCCGAGAACCTCAATCGTATTACCTGTCAGCCAGGCATCTCCCCCAACTACTCCCGTGCTACGGATAATAATCATCTCACCTAGAGCGACGAGTTGGTCACCAATCGTGCTAGATATCTTTAATGTTTGGCCGGCAATGCGCACATCGTCTTCTATTGGGGCAAGTAAGTCGACCGACTCCCCTGCGGCGACTAGGTCACCACCAATTGGCTGATTGATTTCGATGATTCGACCAACAGCATACAGATCGTCTGCGATATTAAAATCAATATTCAAGAAATCTCCGGCCGCGTAATAATTCTCTTCGTTGGCAGTGCTGATTTGAACGGATTGATCGTCTCCGCTACGATATGATGCTTGCGTAGTTAAAGGAAAAGCGATGATTAAAAATAAGGCGAAAAATTTGGTTGCGGATGAAATCATCGAAAGCAAAAAAGTACACAAATTCTATGCTCTTGGTTGAAATCGTTCAAGTTACAAAAAAAGAGTGTTGCGATTAGAACACTCTTTTTTGATTATCAATAATTGAAGTCAGCTTATGAGTTTGCCAGCTCGTCTTCGATGATTTGCTCAAAAGCCTCATATGGAAATGCTCCCTTAATAAACCATCCGTTTACAAAGAAGCCAGGTGTACCACTGACACCATATTTGCTGCCATCAGCAATGTCTTGTTCGATTTCTTCATCAAATTTTCCGGAGTCGAGACAAGTCTGAAATTCACCGGCATCAAGATTTAGCTCTTCTGCCCAAGCGACAAAATTTTCTGGAATCAACTCTGTTTGATTGGCAAAGAGAATATCGTGATACTCGAAGTAGGTTTCGTCATCACTTTGGTCACGCGCGCAGTTAGCAGCCACAGCAGCCGGAAAGGCATTAGGGTGAAACGAGAGCGGGAAGTCGCGATAGACGTATTTAACTTTTCCCGTATCGATATAGTTTTCAATAAGCTGCGGATAGACCTGCTCGATGTGACGACCACAGAATGGGCATTCGTAATCGCTGAATTCGACAATCGTGACAGGGGCATCTGCATCACCCTTCATAGGATCGTCGTCGACAGATATACCCTCTACTCGCTGTGGCTTATTGGCTTCTTCTGCTTGTTGGCGAGCTTCTTCTTCTTGTTGAGCGACAAAGGCATTGATGCCTTCTTCGACCTTGGCATTAAACTCATCACTGCTAAATTCTTCGGCAATGATTTCGCGCACGTCTTCTTCGGAAAGCCCACCAGTAGCCGTATTATTACAGGCAGAGAGCAGTACAATCGAAGCAAATGCTAAAGAAAGTGGTGCAAATTTCATGAGATATAAAACAAAGAAAAATATGTTTGCAGATGCGATTTTACGCAAAATTTTCAGAAAAGAAAAGCTGACTTTCTGAAATGACTATATTCATTTTTCGATCATGCGCTTCGGTCGGAACCCTTGCGATGATTTGCCAATCAAACACGATTGCTGCAAGCGATTGTTCGTAGGACTGTAAAAAAGTGTCGTAATAGCCCTGCCCAAAGCCTAGGCGGTTTCCTTGTGTATCCACTGCTAAGGCTGGTACAAGAACAAGATCGATCTGCTTCAAATCGATAGCAGGTCGATCAGATGGCGGTTCGAAGATACCGCATTTATTTCGCACTAATTTATCGGAATCCAGTGTAAAAACCGCTTCCAATGATCTCTTAAATATCATTCGCGGCAGGGCAAAACGTTTTTTGGGAAACATCTTGATCAACGGAAAAATATCTACTTCACCAGGGAGGGGCGCATAGATGAGAATCGCTTCGGCATTCTGAAAAACTGGCCAATCGATAATATTCTGGATAATCCGTTGAGATCGTGTTTCGGCTTCGGATGTGGAAAATGCAGCGCGTTGCGCTTTCATCTGCATGCGCAACTGCCTCTTGGTCTCAGGCGTTTTGCTTGGCACCGAATATCTCAGAAATAACATTTGGATCTGTCACTGGTTTATCATCTGGCAAAGCAGAGTCTGAAGCAGACATATTTTCGACTGGTTCGAGAATAACTGATTTTGTTTCGAGCTTGATCTCGATACCATCAAAGAAAGTAGTATGTACTGCGCTGATCAGCTCTGCCATACGCTTATTTTCTGCGACTTGCGTCCGTAAGACCTCGGCAGGAAAAGTAAGAATAAGCTTTCCCTCTTTTGTGCCTGATTGCACTTGCTGCAAAGCAATCCGCAACACCGGATCTTTCAACTGCTCTAAAACTTTTGGCCAATACACAGGTAAACTTTCACTTGTCAGATCAGTTCCTGCTGTCGAAGCCGAAGGAATAACTTCTTCTTCTTGGATTTCTGGTTCGACCTGCACAGCTTTCGTTTCTGTCGATGGCGTCTGGGTATTTGCCGGAGCAAGCTTCTCTGCTTTGGTTTCCTTTTTCCCAAAAATGTTCCAGCTCTCATCTTTTTTTCCTGAAGCTGCCACTGTTTCGCTGTTTAACAAAGTAGCTTTCACAATCGCAATCTCGAGTGGAAGCGTGGGAATAGGTGCGTCACGCAGGGTGCGGCGAGCCGTTTCGAACAAATCGATATGATGCAAAATGGTTCCCAGCATAGCGTGTTTCTCGCTCTCGAGCGAAGCCTCAAGCATCAACTCGCGAAGATGGCCTAGCAGTTGTTCAACGAAGTCGCCGAGAAAGATTCCCTCCATTGACAGATTTCCAACAAAACGAATAGCGGCTTCGGCATCTTTTTTTTGAATATACTCGTAGAACGTATCTAAATCACCCAGAGAAGCCATACCCAACTCTTGTTGGATCTGCTTGACGGTAACCTCGCCGCTAGCAGCGATCTGCTCGAAAAGCCCAATCGCATCACGTAGGCCGCCGAGCGATTTTTTGGCGATTAGCAATAAGGCATCGTGCTCGACGATCACGTCTTCTTTCTGAGCGATTTCATTTAAGCGCCCAGCAATCTGCTCTGGTGAAAGACGATGGAAAGTAAAAGTCTGGCAACGGCTGCGAATGGTTTCGGGTACTTTTTGCAGCTCGGTCGTCGCCAGTAAGAAAAAGGCATGCTCTGGCGGTTCTTCAATCGTTTTAAGGAGGGCATTAAACGCTTCTTTGGTGAGCATGTGCACCTCGTCGATGATGTACACTTTGCGCTTACCCAGGGTCGGCGCGAAGTAGATTTTTTCGATCAGCGCTCGAGCATGCTCGATTTTACGATTACTGGCTCCGTCGATCTCGATCATATCGACAAAAGTCCCATTATCGGCGCCAAGACAAAATTCACAGGTGTTACATGGGTCTCCAGATTCACGAGGATTTTGGCAGTTCAGGGCTTTTGCAAGAATACGGGCACTACTCGTTTTACCTGTACCGCGAGAACCAAAAAAGAGGTAGGCGTGTGCTACCTTGTCTGACTTGAGCGCTGCCTGCAGGGTTTGGCGGACAAACTCTTGCCCGACGAGTTCTTGAAGGGTTTTGGGTCGATACTTCTGATAGAGCGCCATCTCGCTAAGAAAATTGCTCAATGATTTTGGCACATCACTATTGCAATGTGAAGCCAAATCTTACTGTCTTGGCGGAACTTCATCCAGACGAAAGCGCTCGAGAAAAGGTTTGTCACGAATAATGAAAAACAAGAAGAGTAGCGCAAAAAGCGATATTCCCAAACTCATGATCACCGGTAAGCGGATGCCATATGCTATTGCCACCACATCACCACGGAAAAAATCGAGAAAAGCGTTTGTAAGCCCAAGTACAAAGAGCATCACCATAAAAAATTTTCCTTCGCTCCAACGCCGCCAGATCTTACGCTCCCAAAAAACCCACCCGATCCAAAACACAACGGCAAGCAAAAGGGCAGAATACAGTTGCACCGAATAGATGGGAACCGAATAGCGGACTTCTTGCAGTTCATACTTCACTGAAAGCGGAAACGGTAACCATTCAGGGGCTGGCGAACCATAATTCCATCCGGCAAAAAACCCGCCCAATGCTGCAAAAAATGCCAGCACGATTCCCGGGAGAATAAAGGCATCGAGCCACGAAAAAAACCTTTCTTTTCGCCAATACGCCAAAAGAAAAAAAGCGATAAAAAACCCGCCGACCGCCCAATCAGCCTTGAGCGAACCATCACCAAATAGAAAAAATGAGCGAAAAATTTCGATGAGCGAACCAAAGATGTCAGAACTCGGCAAGCGTTGCTTAACTGTTGGCCACAACGAAAGAAAAGCGCCCAAGCGGCCAAACAGAAATGGAATCACAACAAAAAAGAAGAGGTGATCACTTAAAAATTTAAGCGAGATGTCTTCATCACGAATAGTATGAATGAGGATTGCAGCGGCGGCGAGTACTCCGATACAGACAATGATTCCCCCCGTAGGAACAAGAAACGGGCCAAGGGGGATGATGGAAATATTCATAACTGCGATCGAATGAGATTTGCGAGAAATACTGTGCCAGAAATCGATAGCCTGTCGCAAGCAGGAGCGGATTAAGATATTGCCTCAAATCAGACATTGTGGAACAATCACTTTTGATGAAAAAAAGAATATTTCTGGTCGGCTTGGCACTCCTATTGTTTGGTGGATGCAGCGGTGATAATGAGAGTAATGGGGCCGAGTCACCTACTCCATCTAATGCTTCTGCCGCTTTTCAGGTAGAGAAGTCTGGTTTGCGCCTAACAGTACCAATGACCTGGCGTGAAATTGCGGCGTCAGAGTTTCCGCCGGCAGTACTCAATCGCGACCCGGTTACTGTCTTTCGGCGTAGAGAAGCAGATAATGGAGTGTTTCCGAATATTGTGATCACAACCCAGTCTATCGATTCGAATATATCTGCTCTTGAATTTTCTCGGTCAACCAGGGAAAATAGTTCCGCTACTTTGCTTGATTACGAAGAGCTTGCACTCAATGAGAGAGAGCTCTCGGGACAACTGACTAATGTCATCGAGTTTACCGCTCGATCTGCCCCCGACCAGCGCCGGTTACGCTTTTGGCAGACATTCATCATCCGTCAGAATACCGGTTATGTCTTGACAGCAGCAGCCTCGACAGAATCCAGTGAAATCGTAGCATCAGAGATCAAAAGTATTATTGACAACATCGGCATCCAATAAAGTTCGGCGACGTAGCCAAGTGGCAAGGCCGGGGCCTGCAAAGCCTTTATCGGCGGTTCGATTCCGCCCGTCGCCTCCAATTCAACTCACTAGATAAACAAATTCAAGACTATGACCTCCTACTTCTTATAAGGAGATGTGAATGGATTTGCATAGCATCCTCCCGATTCCGGTCAAGCCGGAATATGACCCCACGCCGGGGTGGTGAAATGGTAGACACGAGGGACTTAAAATCCCTTGAGGGCAACCTCGTGCGGGTTCGATTCCCGCCCCCGGCACCACACTTCGCCTTGCCATAAGCAAATCGAATGGCTAATGGGAAGCATACCCCCGTCTTCGATTTTGATGTCGCTGAGGATTAAGGATGGTGCGGCTAGTAGAAAGACTTTAGCAGAGAGTTTGCTAATTTTTACAATTTTAACTATTTACGACGCTACTCCCAAAAGTGGCCAAAAACAATTGATCAAATAGGTAGTGATAAAAAGAAGAATCAAGTTCAGCGGTGCTCCGACCTTCATGAAATCAAAGAAACGGTAGTTGCCAGAGCCATACACCATCGTATTTGTCTGATACCCGACTGGTGTGAGAAAGCTCGTAGAAGCAGCAAACATGACGACCAGGATTAATGGAAGTGGATTCACATTCATGGCATCGGCGACCGATATCGCAATCGGTGCGAGCAGGACAACTGCGGCATTATTCGAGATGACCTCAGTCAACACGGTAGTAACGACATATAATAGAATGAGGATAAAAATCGCTTTCTGCCCGTCGGAAACAACACCGATAGTAGTCGCAATCATATCGGCAGCACCAGATTTTTGCATAGCGATACCAAGCGGAATCACCCCTGCCAACAGGAAAATAATCTCCCAGTTGATGGCGTTGTACATTTCTTCCGTATTTAGACAGCGGGTGAGTATCATGGCCACCACACCGACCAATGCTGAGATAACGATTGGTATTCCCATCACTGCCGAGCAAAAAATAACTCCGGCGACGATCGTCAATGAAAGCCACATCTTTTCCGGATTAAACTCGTCTTCCAGGGTCTCAAGCAGTACGAAATCGCGTGATTCCCGTAAGCGCCGCAGGCTATTGACCGAAGCCTGCACCATCAATATCTGTCCGACGTTCAGTGGCATTGCCCCTAAGCGTTGCCCCTTGAGTTGCGGCACATTAAGGCCGACGACGCTGGCATTGAAGCGGCGCCAAAAATTGATCTCATCTAAACTGCGATCATGAAAAGCAGTAAACCCACGCAGCATCACTTTGATGATCTTGCCAGTTCCTGCCGGACGCTTGCGGGCTTCTTCGTCGAAATTCGGCAAGAGTTTTATGTGCTCTTGCTTAGTGAGTTCGATTATGCGCTGTTCGGTAGCACGCAAAACGAGAATATCGCCTTCTTCGATGCTTTTCTCTTCGGCACTTTTAATGAATGAAGCATTGTCGCGGATCAGCTTCATCACCAGCACATCATATTTATCGGCAAATTTGGATTTCTCCAGTGTTTTGCCGATAAAATTACTCCCCTTTTCAATCACCACTTCTGTCAAAAATAAATCTTCGTGTTTCTCGCCTTTGCCATCACTTTTGCGCTCAGGCAGCAAAAAACGCCCGATAAAAACGAAGTACACCACGCCAACCAAAAGTACGATGGCGCCAACATGGGTAAACTCGAAAAGCCCGATCGCCTGGCCTTTTGAGGCATCACGTAAAATGGAACTGGCAAGGATATTGGTCGAGGTACCGATGAGGGTAAGCATGCCGCCAAGCATGCCAAAAAACGAGAGTGGAATAAGTAGCTTTGTCGCGGCGGTGCCGGAACGGCGAGCCAGGTCTAAAACCATCGGCAGCAGAATCGCCACCGCGGCGGTATTGTTCACGAAGCCAGAAATCGGCGCTACGATCAAAGCGATAGCAAGCAGTTGTTTGATTTCGGAATTTCCCACAAAACCAAACATCTTTCGGCCCAGGCGGTTGATTACTCCTGTGCGCTGCACACCTGCCGAAAGGATAAACATCGCTAATACCGTTATCGTTGCTTCGTTCGAGAGGCCAGAAAGCCCTTCTGAAACAGTAGGAAAAGAATCAGGATAGAGCAATCCTAATAACATCAACGTTATCAGGATGAGGAATGCGGTGATATCGACCGGCAATTTCTCGGTCACGAACAAAAACAGCGCGAAGAGAATCACTGCAAATACGAGTAATATCTCTATAGCCATAGACGACCTTCAACAGAAAGTATGTGATGCGTCATGTACTTAAGACAATGGAAGATGTGAGGTTGAATACAAGTGATGGTTAGTCTTTCTTATGCCAAATGACAATGAGTGGAGCGGCGATAAAGAGTGATGAATACGTTCCGATGATAAGCCCTGCAGAGAGAGCAATAAAGAAAGCAAAGAGTGAAGAAAAACCCATAAAATACGCCATCATGGCAAAGATAACGAGCAATGTTGAAATCGAGGTGTTCATCGAGCGGCGCATCGACTGCCATGCCGCTACTTCGGTAAGCTTGGCCAGGTTTTTCTTGTTCTTTTCTCCTTTTAAGTTTTCGCGGATGCGGTCGAAGATGACAATCGTATCATTAATAGAAAAGGCGAGCACGGTGAGTAAAGCGGTAATAAAGAGGGTGTCGACTTCTACCCCGTAAAAAACACCAAGCAAAGCAAAGATGCCCACGACAATAATGGTATCGTGCGCTAAAGCGGCAATGGCGGCAAGCCCGAATTTCCAACTCGAAAGCCCTTCTGGCACATGGCGAAACGCCCAGGCCACGTAGAGGATGATTGTAAGAATCGCTAGACTAACCGCAATGAAAGCACGCTTTTTAAAAACTTCTCCCACGGTCGGGCCGATGGTGTTGACCTGCTCTACCGTTAAGGAAGCACCGTTTTGTGCAAACGCATCGGATAATGAATTTACCTCATCATCTGTAAGTAGGCGTGAACGTATGATGTATCCACCCCCATCGAAAGTGGCGGTAATAACCTCCCCCATTTCGTCTCCTAATGCGCCCTGAAACAGCTCTTGTACTTGCTGTTGTGTAACAGCGCCATTACTGGAAGAGATTTCTAAACGGGTTCCTCCAGTAAAATCAATTCCGGCGTTGAGACCAAAAATACTGATGAATAGCAGTGAAAGAAACACGAGCCCCCCAGAGATGCTAAACCAGAGATTGCGATTAGGAATGATATCGAACTTCATGCAGCAGAAAAATTCCGCCACATTCTGCATTGATTTTTCCGATAATTCAAGTCGTATACGGTATTTACTCCTGATCGGGGTTCACAGCGCTTATGACTCCTTGAAAAATAACATCGTAATCACCCGCTCTACCGATGCCGACCACCTTACACGATGGTACAATCAATGCTTGTGGCACAGGAGATGTTTCAAAGAGGTAGCCGCATTCAACGCTGCTTAATTCTGCCTGTTCGATAGAAATGATGTCTTGCTCATTTTGCTGGGCATAGAAGGAGCGTCGTTCAGAAACAGCGATGGCACCTGGGTGTAGTAACTCTATCTTGCCTTTCTGAAAATCACCGGCCTCTGTGAGTGCAATAATAGAGTCGCTGTCCTGCAGACGGACGGTTTGTGCCTCACTGACATTCGGGAAGCGTGAATGGATCTCGACAATCGATGATTCATCATTAATGAGGATATCTACGACACCATCGGCTGCCGGTTCAAAGGTGTTGACTAAGAGTGGCGTTTCTAGTGAATACACCGGCAATGAAAGGTCGGGTTGAAAGCGAATCCATTGATTTCCGAAATCATCCATAATCTCTTCAGCGTTATATGCGAAGCCAAGTACACCTGCCTCTCTTAGCGTCTTTGCAACGGTCTCTACAGTTGAATCGGCTAAGCCGATATCGACGGCATGCGTCTCAAAAATCATATGAAATAAATTATAAGCGAGGGAGTAGTCGCCACCGACAATATCCATCAACACATACTCTTGTTCATTGACACGCACGAGATGACCATTGATACCCAGGTTGGCAGCAAGATTGGTGATTAATGACTTAAGATCGCCTCCTGCGGGCCTTAAGATTTCATAGACTGGTGCCTCACCGGGCAGATCAAGTGGTGCTGTAACCTCATCATCGGTCCATTGTACTTCAAGGCGCATAATCGGCTCGGCGGGTGGTTGGTAGGAAGAAATTGCTGACTCGTTCAGCTCTTCTACAATCTCGGGCGCCAGCAGCTCAGTCATCGAATCGCTTTTATCCGCAAAAAGTATGGCGTCAAGGCCGGCTTTCGTAGTTGTTCGAGCAATTGGACTTGGTTGCGTTGAAGTCTCTGGTTGATCTGGAGTATCATCTGTCATTTCGTCTTCGCCGGAATCTGCAGGTGAAGAAGGTGCTATTTTTGCGTCAGGCGATGTGTCACCGTCAGAAATGGCTGCCTCGGGCGGAGTATCCGATGTAGTGCCTTGCTGTTGGGTGTTGGCGACGATCACCAGAATGATCACAATACCAGCTACAAGCGCGAAGAGAAGCAGTGTTTTTTTGGTCATGATTGAAATGAGAAGACTACTGTGGTCAGTCGATCAAGATGCCGGCTTCAAAGCCATCGGCACCACTTTTTGTCGCTTCTATCGATCCAAAATCAGTCGCGTCGCAGTCATTTTTATCAATCGCGAAGAAGAGCTGGAAGATATCCAATGGTATACCACCGTTTTTCCAGCGAAAGCGCTCAGCAATACTGGCAGGATCGGCGACTGAAAGTTTGTAGTAGCCCTCATCGTCGGTGATACTGCTAAACAGCTCAGCTACCAGTGCTCGTTCTTCCGTCGTATTGAGGCCGAACTTGGTGCTCACATCTCGTGCGTAGCCTTCAACATCAGACTTCGCAATGCAGGCTTCGCCCACATAAGCACCCGCGTAAGGTTTTAGGAATGCATATTGATAGTAAAAACTGCCATTAAAATGAGCTGGGATCGTCCACCCTTGTTGTCCCGAGTCGAACAGCTTACTGGCATAGGTGATCATGATATCTTTAAAGTCTGGTTCTAGGTTGACCTCCTCTTCCGAGTTCAACACCAAGCGCGGGTCATCGCCAATCACGAACTCGAAGTTCAATACTCGTATGCGCCGGTTGCCAGGCGCAGTATCGGTGTCAGTCTGTGCTACACCGTTGCAAGTATAGTTGCCTCCACGATTTCCGCTTACGAGTTGGTCGCTAAATGAAGTGCCGTCGCAGAGAGACAGGCAGACATTGGGCTCTAAGTCGCCGGTCCAGAATGTGACCGTGTCGGCGAAATTCTGTGCCCAGTTTTCTTCAGTGCCCGCCGTTGGCAAAGCTGATAAGAGGGCCTGCGCCGCATTTCGGAAGAGATTATCGTTATTCATCAATACCCGTGCGATATCTTCTGCAGCTTCATTACGATCAGGAGCATTGGTTAACATCTTTTTCAGGTTGAGTGCCATTTGCGATGCGCCCAGATTAGCGGCTCCAGAACCACTAGCAGCCGCTTGCAGTTCTGCAGCGCTGATGGTTGAAATTCCATCGATCGGCATGCTGACAGTATCATTGCGGAGACCTAAAAGCGTTTGCTTTAACACTTCAATGGTTACCGCATTCATCGTGATGTCAGCCACCGATTGGCGATCGTTGATGAGTTCACTATTGAGATACACTGTATTTGTCCCTTCGATTCGAGCTAACTGTAAAGCTTGTGAACCAATAGCGTTGAAGGATTGTTCAATGATCGGAAAAGGGGCATTGGCCGGATCGATCAACACGGCCTCCAACAAGTTTGGCTCGCCATTAGTATTGTTACAGATGGTATTGCACGATCCCGAAACACCCGCCCGTTGGCGTGACAGTTCTTCGATATCTTCAAAGGAGGATTGCTCGAGTTCAACCGAGACGGTCGTTGGTAGGATGTGCGTGCCGATATGATAGTTCTGATTTGTTCTTGCGTTTTCTAACTGGTCCCAACTGTTTTCAAGGCGAGAGAAGGCATCGAGCACAATATTTCTGCCGATATTCGGCCAAAGGAGGCGCGCGTGTAGCTCCATCGAAAAATAGCCGCTGCTGGGATCGGTTTCATCAAGTTGGAAGCAAACTCCATTATTCGGACGATTACTTGCTCCGGGTTCTTGGCTGCGAGTATAAATGAAGACCTGCACTGGGGCACCCGGCTGTGCAGTACCTTCTATGGTAAATGTTTCTCCTTCGCGGATGGTGACGACATCGGTTCGCTGATTAAAAATAGCTCGTTGCCAAGCGGTATCATCATCACCGCGGATGATATAGGCATTGTCCCATAAGATATCATCCGGTACATTCGATACGAGATCAGGGGAACAGGATTTGATTTCAGGTGTACCCTGCGCCAAACCTGTGCTCATGCTGAATGCTCCACCTAGAACAAGGATGCCTGCACCAAAAAGGAGGTGAGTAAAAGATTTCATGTTTGTTTTTAAAAATGCACTAAATATTATACCTGAAAAATCCTGTCAAAAGCAAGTGGTTAGTTTCGGGCATCGCGAGTGCGCAGATCTGAAAGCAGATTCTCAAAATATACCTGAAAATCATCGTCGATCACATAAATGTCAGCGCGTACTCTCAGTCGCGTATCATCTCCGCTATCGATGACAATGCCACCATTCAGAAAAACAAAAGTCGCCTTACGGTCAACGGTTGTATCGACCACATTTGAAACCAATTCATCGTTTATCTCAACAAAAAGATTTTTCAGACCGCCATCATCGATGCCGTCAAACGACAGAACCATCGATTCTATAATCGCGCTTTCCTCGCCAGAGATCTCGGAGATCTTGATCCGCGCCACATCGGCACGTTTGCGGACGTAGTATAACGGTGCGCGTGTCGGTTCGAATTCCACATTTAGTTCGGCAGTTATCGAATTAACGGCACCGATCATGTTGCTCGAAATGGGAAACTGGCCCTGAATGGCGATAGGTTCACCAGATTCTTTGCCAATGAGCAGAATGGAATCCGTATTTTCTATCACTAACTGATGATTTCCATCACCACTTTCGGCATCCATGTCGGCAGCAATTACGATGTTTCTTGTCTCCCCTGCCGCGATTTCGACCGGTTCATAGCTGATATTCAGTTCGGCGATATGGTCATCGGCAAAACTACGTCGCGAACCGTAGCGCGCGCCATCCACCAATACTTTTACGCCGATAAAATCCTTTTCGCTGCCCAGACCTTTGCGCCGAATGGTAATACCTTCCAAACCCACTGCCTCGGTCGTGGGCGCGGAGATGGCAATCTCTAAAAAGCGTACATTCGATGCATTGCGTGGAATCGCACCAGGCGGGAAGAACCCGGGAGCCAAACTGACGTTTGCATAGTCTCGCTCAGGAACAGGTGTGATTTCTGCTTGCGTTTGCTCCTCTACCTCCACGATGTCTTGTTCGCAGACCGTGCCATATTGTTGGATAGAATTTGCAGCTAGTAACCAATCTTCCATTTTTAATTCAGTCAGCGGCTGATGCGGCAAAAATACTATCCGCTCAGATCGATGTAGACAGAGCGTGGTTGCTGTTTGAATATACGGTGCAAACCACATTTCCTCTTTTATATCCAGAAACGGAATTGCAGTGTTCTCTGCCTCCGTCTCAATCTCTAAAAGTGTGAGGATGACTTTCAGCGCTTCCGCACGCGTAACTGCTCGATCAGGCACAAAGAGGCGATGATCAGGAAGGCTGATTGCACCTTGCTCGAGTGCGAATTCGATAAACGGAGCATTTTTATCTGTAGCCGAAATATCAAGAAAGCGAGTGTTTTGATTCGTTAATTGTTCACCTGGGAAGAGGGTGCTCACCACCTCACGCACAAGATCTCCGCGAGTAATGATATTCGATTCAGCTAATGAATGCGGTAAAAAAGTAGTGTAAATAAGCGCAATGCAAAGAAAGATTTTTTTCATGATCAGCAGATAAAACCACGCCAAAGAGTATGCTTTGCAGCAAAAGTTGCAAGCCCTGTTTTTTCAAAATACAACGTGTCAGAATACCCCGTGCATCATTCCGTTTATAAAATGAACAGATTCATCAAAATCCTTTTCACTCTCACATTACTCCTCTTTGCACAAGGAGCATCTGCCCAAGATGCTGCTTTTTACCGCGCCACTGTGACGGAAGTAGAGGAATCGGGCGAGAACGAATTCGGTGAATATCAGTTGTTGCAAATCGAGCTTGATGAAGGGCCGCAAGTCGGTGAGCGGTTTACAATCGAGGCGGGAGATATGTTTAACGAATCCGCCTCTAAAAATCTGCAACCGGGCGACCGCATTGTGGTGCGCACTGATGAACTGGGAAATATGATGTTTGTGGAAAAATATCGTTTTGAGCGGATTATTTTTTTAATTCTTCTGTTCGCTGGCTTGTGTGTAATGATGGCGCGAAAGCGCGGGTTTTATGCTCTGATCGGGCTCGGGTTTACCGTGCTTGTTATCACCTTGTTTCTGCTGCCAGCGATTGCCGCAGGTAAGAGCTTGCTCCTCTTTGGTGGCATTTCGCTCGTAGTGATTACAGCCGTAGCGGTTGTGTTTTCGCATGGTGTACGCGCTACTACGATGATCGCCGTGTTGGGCATTGTACTCACTATGTTAGGCGCTGCGTTGCTGGCGGTATTGGCGAGTCAATTTGCTTTTCTCTTTGGTGTAGGTAACGAGACAATTTTGCATGTGCAATTAGCGGGCATGGAGTTTCTCGACTTTAGGGGTTTGTTTTTACTGGGTGTGCTGCTTGGCGCCCTCGGTGTACTCGATGATGTTACAACCGCGCAGGCAAGCGTAGTAGCAGAGCTGAAGCGGGCAAACCCCAAATACTCGGCATCCGAACTTTTTCGAAGTGCGAGTAGTGTGGGGCAAGAACACATGATCGCCATGATCAACACACTGTTTTTGGCGTATGCCGGAGTATCGTTCCCATTACTTCTGCTGTTTTATGTCGATAGCATCCCGGTGTGGGCATTTGTCAATAGTGAGATGATCGCCGAAGAGATCGTCCGTACTTTGGTGGGCAGTATCGCTTTGCTTTTTTCGGTGCCGCTTACGACTTTTTTGGCTTCGCTGTATTTTTCGAACCGGACTCCTCTCCATGAGGAGGGCCATTCTCATTCGCACTCTTCTCTGCATTGAGCTTCGTGATCTTCACTTTGTGTTTTGTGATTTTCTCGTTCGCTTCAGTAAGTTCACGTTCAAGCTGGCGATTTCGGCGTTGCAGACGCGCCACGACTTGGTCGATCTTTTCACCGCTTTCTTCGGCATGAGCTTTGATCGCCTCAAATTCTGTTTTCATTTTACGCTGTATCACTTGTTCACGTTGCTTTGTCACTTCTCTGTAAAAAGAGGCACCCAATAACCCCGTAGGCAGGGCAAATATTCCTACGCCGAGCACCGCTGCGACAGAACCGAGTATTTTGCCAAGCGGAGTTAATGGAACCATATCACCATAGCCGATAGTCGTGAGCGTGGCGACACCCCACCAAAATGTCGCGGGGATGCTGGTAAACTGCGTGCCATCAACCTTGTTTTCTACGGCGTAGAGTGCCGCCGAGGTGATAAACAGCGACATCACCATAATCCCAAAGATAGCGACGAGCTCTTCTTTTTCGCGCTTCAAAACGGCAAGGATCCTATCGAGTGCAATAGAGTACGGGGCCAGGCGCATGATCCGGAAAATACGCACCAACCGGAAAATCCTGATCCAGCGCGCATCGAAGAAGAAAAAAGTCTGCAGATAAAACGGAATGATTACTACCAAGTCAAACAGCATCGGCAGACTGAATGTATAGCGTATTCTCCCGAACCGCTGATTGTATCTCTTTTTCATGTTCCCCACCCACAGGCGCAGTATGTATTCGAGCGTAAAAATAAGTACCGATATCGTCTCAAACCATTTAAAGAACTGGAAAAACTGTGCCTCGACTTCTGCCACTGTTTCGAGCGCCGAGAACACGACATTGATGAAAATCAACAAAAATAAGCTATATTCGAGCAATTTTCCCAGTTGGGTTTTACTGCGAAATTCGAAGTAATCATGCACATGCTGCCGAAAAGTTTCGATGGCGGCCACAAGTTGAAAAAGAGAGCGAATCCTCACAGTATAGCAAAATCCTGGAAAAATCGGAAATGCTTGCCAAATCCTCCGAAATTCCTCCAAGCTATTTTTCAGAAATTTTTCCAAATCAAAGATGCCGACCTATGACTATCGTTGTAACAAGTGCGCTCATCGATTCAGTAAGAATATGCCCATCGGTACAAAGGTGGTGGAATGCGAAACATGCGGCGAGCCAGCGACAAAAGTTTTTGTTGCTCCCGCAGTGCATTTTAGCGGCAGCGGCTTTTATGCGATTGATAGCAAACAAAAAGCAAATCCAGAATCTTCATCTGTGAACGCTGCTCCGACTGATTCGGAATCTACGAAGCCATGCTGTGGTGGGGATGTGAATCGCAAAAAATAATGGGTCATGACGAGAACAGAGACATAAGAATATAGCAATAATGTCCCTAAGGAGCAGAAAAATAAGTACAAAAAACGTAGCAAGATTTCTGAGCAGAAATTCAGAGAAATGGGGTGCTATTTTGCAGCCGATAAAATAGCAGAATTCACTGGACTCAACCGAAATACGATCAATAGATACCTTCTCAAGATACGAGAAAAGATCGCTGCTTTTTGTGAATCAGAATCACCATTTAAAGGAGAAGTAGAAGGAGACGAGAGCTTCTTTGGAGCAAGGCGTAGAAAAGAAACAGAGGGCGCGGAGCTTATGGAAAGACGACTATTCTCGTCTTGACCCTAGTAAAAAATATGTCAAATCCTTCCGCGTAAGCGCATGGCGGCATCGATGCGTTCAAGCGCGCAAACGAAAGCAGCCTGGCGAAGGGTTACTTTTTCGCACACCTCTTTGTTCGCATCATCGAGAGATGCCGTGCAGCGGACTTGCGCAGCAAATACAGCATCGAGCGCGTTTTCCATGATTTTCTGCAAGCGGCGTTGCACTTTATTGGCACTCCAATAAAAGTTGGCTTCATTCTGAACGAGTTCAAAGTATGAGACAACGACTCCTCCGGCATTGGCAAGAATGTCTGGAATCACATCGATACCTTTACTGGCAAGTGTGCGGTCGGCTTCAATAGTGACTGGGCCATTGGCTAATTCTACTACAAACCCAGCTTGGATGGAATCGACATTATCGTGGCGCACCTCGTTTTCGCGCGCGGCAAGAAACAGCACATCACAAGGCATGGCGAGCAGATCTTCGTTGCTGACTTTCAGCGCGTCATCATAATCTTGCACAACACCGCCTTTGTGAGCTTTGATCTGCGTGACTTTTTTTACGTCAATCCCCTTTTGATTGTAAATACCCCCACCGGAGTCCGAAACCCCTAGTACTTGGATGCCCTTGTCTTCCAAAAATTGTGCGACAAACGAGCCGGCATTGCCGAAGCCTTGTACGATTGCGGTTTTGACCTGCTTTCCAGTTTTCTCGAGATATTTATCGAAGACATAAATACCGCCTTGCGCTGTGGCAGAATCGCGCCCGAGCGAGCCACCAAGTGGCAACGGTTTGCCGGTAAAGACGCCTAATGTATTTTGCCCTTCGAGAGTCGAAAATTCATCGACTGCCCAAGCCATGATCTGCGGATTGGTATACATATCGGGGGCTGGAACATCTTTTTTTGGCCCGATGATCGGCGCAATCGCTTTAACGTAGCCGCGTGTCAAGCGCTCGAGTTCGCCTTGGGAAAGCTCTTTCGTGT
Organism: uncultured Candidatus Peribacteria bacterium; assembly: GCA_964558715.1. GTDB lineage: Bacteria > Patescibacteriota > Gracilibacteria > CAIRYL01 > JBGSOV01. Next base: position 62,022 of record CAZLFD010000004.1, read on the forward strand.
TTACCTTTACGCCACCCTTACCACCACCAAGCGGAATGTTCACAACGGCGCACTTCACACTCATCCAAGCGGCAAGTGCTTGAACTTCATCTAAATCGACCGCCAACGCATAGCGGATACCACCCTTGGCCGGGCCGCGTACGGTGCTGTGTTGCACGCGATAACCTTCGTACACCTTGATCTTTCCGTCATCCATGCGCACTGGGATCGAAACCTGCAGAATCCGTTCGGGGTGCTCAAGAATACGGCGGGAATCATCTGTTAAACCAACGAGATTGGCAGCATCTTCCATTTGCTGTAGTGTTTGTTGAAACAAGGACATCGGAAACTAAGAAAGAAAATTTTTGCGCTCACATTAGCAAAACGCAAAGAAAAGAAAAGAAAAGAAAAGGGATTATTGCGTAACATAGGTGACGAACAGCTTTCGTCAAGCAAGCATAGGGGTACGATGCTCGCGCCTTTTATCCACTATTTCGAAATATGCGCACGGATAATCTCACCTGCTTTTGCCGAGTTCTCGACTGATAAATTGGGGAGCGAGGCGCGTACAAAGCGACTTCGGTCATCTTTTTTTCTATCGGCTTCTGAAAAGAACTTATTCGCCGGCATCAACACGACTCTTTGCTCCGCCAGTTCGGTAAGTACCTGCTCGATGGGTTTTTGTGCAGTTTGCGGCCCCTCTAAATTCCGCAGATCGATGGTTCCGTAGTAGCTGTTTTGTGGCTGCGGTAGACCCATCGCTTTGTAAAACGCTTCTACTTTTTTGCGTAAAGTCTCAGCATACGCTTTGCGCTCTTCTTTGCCAAGGATAATGTGACAGAGCCCCAATATTTGTGATGGTCCGGCAACGCCAGAAATATGCTGAAAGACACCGATGGTGCGGCCGCCAGAAGATTTACAGAGAAACATAAACCAGCGAAAGTCGCCGTACTTTTCCACAAAACCCGGGCATTCTGGCTCGATTATCTCTTTCGCGATGAATTCACGGGTAATCGCCGGTAGATAGGCGTCTCCTAAGCGTACTCCGGTGGCACGTTCGATTTTGGATAATGCGTTCAGGCGTACGGTGCGTTTTTTAGCTCCGGGCATATGGATGATGCTTTCTTTGCCTTCAAAGAACTCGGCATAGACTTCATCGGAAAGGATGATGGAGTTGCTCGTTTCGGCGATTTCGGCGATTTTTTCGAGAATCGATTGCGAAAGCGCGAACCCAGTCGGATTATTCGGATCGATCATAATGATTGCCTTGATCCGTTGTTTGTGTTTGCGCGCTTTCTCAAAACTATCTTCATCGAGCTCGCCGGTTTCTGGGTCGATAGAAATATTCACGAGGTTGAGTCCCCTATCTTCAATAAATTGGGTATACGGCGCGTATACCGGCGAGATCATCAGCACGCTGTCGCCCCTGCGCAAAAAACCAACACCTTCTTCGCCGAGCCCTTTAAAAAACATGCCCACACCCTGCGAAGCGCCGTTTAGCATCAAGACATCTTCAAAGTTGACCGCAAAGCCGAATTCCCTGCTGCGCTCATCGGCAATCGCCATGCGAACGATCATCTCACCCCAGCTGTTTGGGTAACGGCCGCCACTGAGAATTGAGAACTTAAAGATGTCGAAGATAATCTCCTGACGCGATTTTGGATATCCCTGCTCCGTAGTTATCCGCTCTAGTTCATCCAAAAAATAATCCAACTCTTCGAGCAAAGCTTCTGCCAATTCTACTGTATACGATTGCTCAGCAATATCCGCAATGGTATCGAGAACCTGATCGATGTCTGTTTGGCCACCAGAACCAAAATGCACTTCGGTCTGATTATTGTTGAGATGCGTATCAATGAGCAAAAGAAACGAGAAGAAGCGCCGACTGCGCGTGCTAGGCGCAAAGCCGTAACCGGGTTCACCTTGCGAAATATCAAGAATACCGAGTTCACCGTGCTTTTCTACCGCCTTGCGCCGCAGTGAACGGAAGGCCAAAAACGGCGGTGTCTCGTGTACATCCCAGCCCCACTTGTTATCAAGAAACTTCAGCTACTTTAAAAAATCGCATTTCAGGTTGCCAGAAAACAGGCAAGTGGTCAAAAAAATCACGCAGAGCTTCTATATGCTTTTTGACAGTTGCATCGATTATTGTTGAGATTTCCCCTTTCGAGACATGTCGCTTACGCTGCATTTCGCGAACAGGTCGTAGTTCTAGCGGCGCACCAGATACCTCAGATATGTTGCAATACCAAGAGGCTCGGTTCGGCGTATTTTAGACCACAAATTATTTTTCTGCGAATATGGAGGAGCAATAAGCCATACACATATCCTTTTTCGCACCAAACTGCTTCTATCAAGTTTTCAGTAAATGCTGCGGGCATAACACCGTTGTCTACCAGTTCAACAACATTCTCAGATTTTTGAGCTGTAACCAATAGGCAAGGATGGTATATCTCTGCCTGAGTACAACATAGAATCCGTGTGCCGTATCCATCCATCTCTGAATTCATCTTCGAAGGTCTAATTGTGAATTTGTAGACCATCAACAGCGATTCTGCCTCTATTATTTGCAGCGTTAGACAACACTAATGCAAGAAAAGACCGGGCATCTAAACCAAAGATGCATTTATGCTGTATATTACCGTATATATCAAAAAAACCGGTAACTCTCGTCACCGGTTTTCTTACTCATTGAAATAAGATGTCGATTACCTCTTGCTTACCATTACCGCAAGCTCAGCCAAGCGCAGGGCATAGCCCCATTCATTATCGTACCAGGCAAGCAGTTTGGCCATGTTTCCCATAGTCGAAGTAGCAAGCCCGTCGACAATAGTGCTGCGGTCATCACCAAGAAAATCGCGCGAGACAAGCGGGCGCTCTTCGTAGCCGAGAATACCCTTAAGTTCACCTTCTGAGGCCGCCTTAAGAGCGGCATTGATTTCTTCGGCACTGGCTTCTTTTGCAAGAGTGACCGTGAGGTCTACCACAGAAACATCTGGCGTTGGTACGCGGATTGCGAGGCCGTTGAGTTTCCCTTTTAATTCTGGAATCACGAGGCCAACGGCTTTAGCCGCACCGGTAGAGGTTGGTACCATAGAAAGATTGGCAGCACGAGCGCGACGCAGGTCGCTATGTGGTGCATCGAGCAAGCGCTGGTCGCCGGTGTAACTGTGGATAGTTGTCATGAGTCCGCTCAATATCCCGAATTTTTCGTGGAGCACTTTCGCGACAGGGGCAAGCCCGTTAGTAGTACAGCTGGCATTACTGATGATTTCATGTTTTGCTGGGTCATAGTCTTTTTCGTTTACGCCAATCACAAAGGTGCCGTCGATCTCGCCCTTAGCAGGAGCCGAAATGATCACGCGCTTAGCGCCGGCTTCCAAATGCTTATCGGCTCCGTCGCGTTTGCGAAAGATACCGGTACACTCCAAAACGATCTCAACACCCAAATCTGCCCAAGGCAGCGCAGCTGGATTTTTTTCAGCAATGGCTTTGATCTGTTTTCCATTCACAGTGATCGAATGTTCATCGCTGCTGACCCTTCCGTTGAACTTACCGAAAGTGGAGTCGAACTCAAACAAATGTGCGAGTGTTGCGGTATCCGTTAAATCGTTTACTGCGGCGATCTCGAGCGGAAGATTTTTTTCGATAATAGCGCGAGCAGCCATACGGCCGATACGTCCGAATCCGTTGATAGCAATTTTGGTCATTGTGTGTAAAAAATTCACATTCATTATACAGGGTTCAAAGGCGGATTGCGAATTGTTTTTTGTGCAAAACAATCGTACGTTTGTCAACAATCACTTATTAGTACGATTATATTGAGCTTTGCCTGAGAAAAGAAAAGTGTTACAATCCAGATTGAACTTGTTCTTTACAATGCCTCGAGACAACAAAGTCTGGTACCTGAAAAACTTTAAGATGTTTTCTGATATACCGCCCGAGAAGATCGATGAGATCGCCGGTAATACCCATATGAAAGATTACTCCAAAGGCGATGTGCTCTACGCACCCGGTGAAGAGAGCGACCAGATCTATGTGCTAAAACAAGGCGAAGTGATTTTGTATCACGAGCGCGACGGCAAGCGAGTGATTTTTGACACGCTCGGTCCGGGATCGTTTTTTGGCGGCTTTAGCTTGCGCCCCGAAAAGATGAATCATTTTGCTGAAGTCGTTGTGGGCTCGAAGATTTGCAATTTTCCGCAAAGCATGATGCTTACACTTATCGCCAAGTTTCCTGGTGCTATGTTGCAGTTTTGGAAAGAAGTAAGTGACCGCCTGGTAGAATACGAGGAGCGTATGCGTGATAGTGGCGCTCCGGCAACAGATATTCTGCTGCACGAACTTGAACGCTTGAAAAAGACCCGCCAAAAAAGCTTCTTTGGCTTAATGCAGCGCCCGCTTGTGATCACCCATGAAGAACTAGCCAATCGTACAGGGTTAAACCGGGTGACGGTAACGCGCGAAATGAAACATCTACGTGATAGCGGCCGCATCAAGGTTGATTCGAAAAGCGGAGCGATAGATGTTATAGAATCTTGACCTCCCCCTTTTATTCCTTTTTCTCATTTATGAAAAAACTGCTTTTCATTTTTACATTGGTGTTTTGCGCATCGGTATTGAGCGCCTGTAATACACAAACGAGCCCAGAATCTACCGACACACTTCCTGAGCCGACATCACCTTCTCCTGAAGTAAAGGAACCCGCCAAACCCGAATTCATTATCGATTCACTGTCAGAGACTGAGCCGACATCACCTTCTCCTGAAGCAAGGAAACCCGCCAAACCCGAATTCATTATCGATTCACTGTCAGAGACTGAGTTCGAGTTTTCGAACAATATCCCGCCTCCGCCTCCGCCTCCGGCATTAATACCAGAAAATATCGCCGGTTTTGATGAGCTGCCGCCCGATGTGCAAGAAGACCTGCGTAATGCACTTGAAGATGGCCCAGAAAATACGGAGGAATAATAACCTCCTGAATGTAAATAAACTACCCCGACTCTCTAGATCGGGGTAGTTTATTTTAGGCTGTTCATAAGAACTAAATAGAGAAAGTTCGGGTTAATGGAAAAAAGTGGGGTGGTTTTTAGTCGGCCCAGTTCTCCAAGAGA